>CAXMRM010000297.1:0-6318 GCA_964196015.1 uncultured Myxococcota bacterium | reverse complement strand
ACCCTTGTGCAGCCGCATGAAGTACGTGCACCAAGCGCATCAGTGGAATGTCCAAACCAAAGATCGCGTCCTTGCCGTTTTCGACCGGATCTTTGAAGAACGGATACCGGATCAGCTTCTTCTTGTTGTCGATGTACTCTTCTTCGCCGTAGGAGACGACCATGTCGTAGAGGCGCTGAAACGCATTGCGCGTAACCTGCGGCTTCTCCCTGACGATGTGAAGGTAGTCTTCGAAGGAACCTTCCCAGTGTAGATTCTGGTAGCGTTCGTAGTCCTGCAGGGCAGCTATCTGCTTGACCATTTCCCCCATCGTGAAGCCCTCCTCAGCGATCAGGATATCACCAACGAGGATCCTTGTTAACTATCGAAGCCAAGCGGCAATGCATGTGGCGACCACACATACGAACACAATCCATCTCAATCCCGCGATTGGCACCTTGAGCATGAGGCGCACGCCGAGTTGGGCGCCCACGATCGACGCGGCAGCCAACACGAGAGCTGGTGCCCATGACACCAACCCCGCCCACACGAAGATACCGAGAGAGACCGTGCCAAATGCGAGCGTGACCACCAACTTGAGTGCGTTGCCGGTGATCAGGTTGTGACGCAGTGTTCCAATGAGGACGCCGAGCAATAGAAAACCCACGCCCGCTTGAATGAAACCCCCGTAAATCCCCGCCAAGAATAGGCCCACGTAGGAGCGCGGCGCTTCTTGCGGAGTCAGCGTGGGCCCTTCGCTCGGGATCAGAGTTTGCTTCCGAAAGGCGATGAGCGCCGCCATGAGGATCATCGTCGCGAGCATGATCGGTTTGAGAACCTCGCGCGGGACCCACGTGGCAAGCAGCGCGCCAACCATCGCTCCAAGCACGGTAGGGATCAGAATTGGAACAATCGATCCGGTGTAGAGTTTTCCTTCGCGGCGCATTGCTGCGGTTCCGGCGATACTTTGCGTGACGACTCCGAGCCGATAGGTCCCGTTCGCGACGTCCGCAGGTAGCCCAAGCGCCATCAAAGCCGGCAGCACGATCATGCCGCCGCCGCCGGCCATGACGTTGACCACCGCCGCTAGCACCCCAGCTGCCGCGAGGATCGCGAGACTTTGGTAACTCAGATCCTCGATCATGAACTTTCCGCCAACGCACTATACCCCGTTTTCGTTTCTCGGTATGTGACCCACCAAAGCGTGCTAGCGTCCGCAAACGTGAAGAAGACCTACGTCTTGGATACCAATGTGGTTCTTCACGACCCTCTAGCGATCTACAAATTCGAGGACAATGCGGTCGTCCTACCCATCTTCGTCATCGAAGAGATCGATCAATTCAAAAAAGAGTTGAGTGAGTTGGGGCAGAACGCGCGGCACCTCTCGCGCATCCTCGACGAGCTTCGCAATCAAGACGGCCGCACCCTCGATCAGGGGGTTCCGCTCGAGAGCACAGGTGGCGAGCTCCGGGTGGCTGTCCCTTCCGAGATGCCCAGGCGAGCGCGTGGGCCTGGCGAGATGGATCGCTTCATCTTGCAGATGGCGCTCGACCTCCGAGACGAGCACCCGGATCAGCCTCTCATCTTCGTCACGATGGACACGAACCTCCGCATTCGTGCCGACGCGCTCGGGCTCAAGGCCGAAACCTACGAAGGTGGTCGTGTTTCGATCGACGAGCTCTACTCGGGCGTCGTCACTGCCGATGTGAATCGTGATCTGGTCGACCAGTTGGCCAAGCGCGAGCCTGTTGATGCCAGCATACTCGGCGTCGACCTCTCCCCGCATGCGGGCCTCGTGCTCCGTGAACACGATCACCCCAGGCACACCGCACTCGGACGCTTCGATCCAAAGAGTGGCACCATCGTCCCCCTCCGCGTGGGTAGGGAAGGGGTCTGGGGCGTCCGGCCCCGAAACCTCGAGCAGTACTTCGCGTTCGATATGCTGCTCTCGCCGGACATCCACCTGTTGACGCTGGTCGGGAAGGCGGGCACCGGAAAGACTCTGCTCGCGATCGCGGCTGGCCTTCAGTCCGTCGTTCAAGACGGCGCCTACAGCAGAATGCTCGTTTCCCGCCCGATTTTTCCCATGGGGCGTGACGTGGGCTATCTACCAGGGACGGTGGAAGAAAAGCTCAACCCTTGGATGCAACCGATATTCGACAATCTCGAGTACATCTTCGGCAGTGGTCGTGGCCGCATGTCCGAATACCGTAACTACGAAGAGCTCGTCGCGTCCGGCGTCATCCAAGTCGAGCCGCTCACGTACATTCGTGGCCGCTCCCTTCCGCATCAGTTCCTGGTGGTCGACGAAGCGCAGAACCTCACTCCCCATCAGGTGAAGACAGTGATCACCCGGTGCGGAGCGGACACCAAAATCGTCCTTACCGGTGACCCGTACCAAATCGACAACCCCTACGTGGACGCTGCGAGCAACGGTCTGACCGTCGTCGCACAGCGTTTTCAGAACGAGAACATCGGTGCCCACGTCACACTCTCGAAAGGTGAGCGAAGTGAGCTCGCAGAGCGCGCCACGCAGCTTCTCTGACCGCCCGCGTGCTCGCCTTCGCGCCGAGCTCGACGTGGCGTTGCGCCACTTGCACGACACGGCGCGGCTCCTGGTCGGCTCAACGACGCATAGCGACCCGGTCGAGCGACAACGGCTCACCAACTGCGTTGCGAGGGCAGAGCACGCCAAGCCGCGATGGGAGTGGAAGCCGGTCACCGTCGAACGAAGCGTCTGGCGTGAGCTGGCTCGCGCGCGAGAGCTCGCAGCTGATTCGGAGGCATCGGATCTCTATCTGCCTAGGCTCGAAGAGCTCGAAACAGAGCTGCTGCTGCTGGAGTACCTAGGCCGCAGTAAGCAGGTGCGTCCGATGGCCGCGCGGCTTTTTGGCACCGGCAACGAGCGGGTGTTCGCAGATGCGGAGCGCACCGTTCTCGATGCTGCGCACGAGATTCTGGCCCACGCGTCCACGGAGCAAGAGCGAAAGACCATACCCGCGGCGTCGGCACATGGCGTCAATCTGCGCGACCTCATGCTGTCCTACGCCAAGCACGTCGGCTTGCACATCGCCGTGCGGGTCGATCCCGATCTCATCGCCAACGCAGCCGTCGGTGAGCGCACTGTCTTCATCGCGGACCGGCGTTTTGGTGCGCGCGAGGCACAGCGTCTCGCGACGCACGAGGTCTACGGGCACCTGGTCTCAGGGTTCAATGGTCGAACGCAGACTTTAGGAATTTTCGCCGTTGGCACGGCGGGCTCCTACGGCGAGCAAGAGGGTGTCGCGATCTATCTCGAAGAAATTGCAGGGCTACTCGACTCGTGCCGCCAGAGAACCTTGGCGGGCCGCTTGCTCGCGACTCATGCGATGCATGCGGGTGTGTCGTTCGGCGACGCTGCCCGGGCCTTGGTCAGCGAGCATGATTTCTCTGCAGCCGGAGCCGTGACGCTATGCGAGCGAGCGTTCCGCGCGGGTGGCGTTGCGCGAGATGCCGTCTATCTGACGAACTGGCTGCGTGTACGCCGAGCGGTAGCCCGTGGAGAAACGAATCTAGCTGAGCTACAGCTGGGGAAAGTGTCGCTGAGCGCCCTGCCAGAGGTGCGGCGGCTCGCTCGCGAAGGGCTCATAAGCCAGCCGATCTACTCGTCGAACTTGGCGAGGAGCCTTGGCAGCACCGGAACAGGCACCAACCCCGCAACGTTGCCGCCCAGCCTCACGACCTCTTTGACGAGGTTGGACGCGACGTAGAAATACGCGTCGTTGGCCATGATGAACACCGTCTCGACCTCGTGGCTGAGGTGGCGATTCATGTTGGCCATCTGAAGCTCGTACTCGAAGTCAGCGACGGCGCGGAGGCCTCGCAGGATCACACGAGCGCCGCGCCGCTGCGCATAGCTCACCAGCAGGCCGTCGAAGCTGTCGACCTCGATCCGCGCCGGATCGGCGCCCATGTCGAGGACCGACTCGCGGATCATGTCCATTCGTTCGGCCACGCTGAACAGCGGCTGCTTCGAGTCGTTGTTCAGAACCGCGACGATGATCTTCTCGAAGGCCACCAGTCCGCTATGAAGGATGGAGGTGTGTCCGTTGGTGATCGGGTCGAACGACCCGGGATAGACGGCGATGCCTCTCACTGCGTGCCTTTCTCGGGTGCGTAGACGCCCAGGCTAATACCGGTTTGACCATAGCGGTAGTCCGCTTCCGACGCGAGCCCATTTGGCCAGCTCCAGTCGTGGGTTGCCGGGTACTCGATGGCGATCCAGGCGCCCGACGCCAGCCGCCCAGCAGTGATCAGAGCTGCGAGAAGTGGCGGGATCGAGTCGATCTCCGAGTAGGGAGCGTCGGCAAACACCAAGTTGAAGCCATCCGGCATTGCTGGAAGCTTGTGGACGGCGCCCGCCGGATCAGCCAGAAGGTCCACACGTACCGCGCGGACTTCTGAGCCGAGCCCCAGATCCTTGGCGCTCTGGGTGATCTGCCGGGTGGCGCGTGGGTCCCGGTCGACCACGACGGCGTGCGATGCGCCCCGGGACAGCGCTTCGAAGCTGAATGCCCCGGTGCCACCGAATAGGTCCAGCACGCGCGCGGAGCCGAATGCGGCGCGTGATTCTAGCGCGGAAGCAAGGGCTTCTCGTACCCGTTCTGCAGTTGGGCGTGTGCCTCGCCCGCTCGGCGCGCCGAATCTGCGACCCGACAGCCGGCCCCCAATTATGCGCATGGAAGTGAAGCTAGCAGCCAATCGTGCGTCGGAGGGGGGAATTGTATTACCCGCTGCCAGATGCTACGCCCCCTGAGCTTTTAGGGAAGCTTACCGACATGCGGAAGATATGCCTTCGCTGCGGTTCGAAGTTCGGGAGCCGAGCCGAGTACTGCCCACACGACGGCAGCCAGCTGGTCACCGACGAGGAGATCGCCGACCCGTTACTCGGGACCGTCTTGCTCGAGCAGTTTCGTATCGATGAGCAAATCGGGACTGGCGGGATGGGGACAGTGTATCGCGCCCATCAAACCACGGTGGGCCGTGACGTTGCCATCAAGGTTCTGAGGTCCGAGCTGGCGCGCGACGAACAGGCGGTCTTCAGGTTCGAGCGCGAGGCCCGGGTGGCGATCTCGCTCGACCACCCGAATCTCGTCCGCGTCTTTCTTTCCGGGCGGCTCGGCGACGGACGACTCTACATCGTCATGGAGCTGCTCGAGGGCCGGTCACTCGCGGACGAGCTCGACGAACACGGCTCGCCGTCCCTCGAGCGCGGGCTCATCATGGTTATGAAGCTCTGTGCCGGGCTCGGTGCGGTGCATTCGGCTGGGATCGTGCATCGCGACATCAAGCCCGAGAACGTCTACTTGGTGCAGCGTGGCAGGGACCGCGACTTCGTGAAGCTCGTCGACTTCGGGATTGCCCGCGTCCTGCAGGCCGAAGGGTTCGGGCCAACGACGACGCAGAGCGGGCGCGTGTTTGGAACGGCAACGCATATATCGCCGGAAGCGGCTATGGGCGAAGAGACCGATCAGCGAAGCGACATCTACTCGCTAGGCGTCCTGACCTATCAGCTGCTCACCGGAGAGCTTCCGTTCGAAGGCAAGACCGCGGGTGCGGTGTTGATGCAGCACGTGCACCAGGCGCCGCCGCTCATTCAGACCAAGGGGCGGGGCGCAGAGGTGCCCGACGATGTCGCTCACGTCGTGATGCGCTCGCTCAGCAAGGATCCGGACGCGCGCCAGCAAACGCTGGCGTCGTTCCTGGACTCACTGGCGGAGGCGGCAGCGAATGCCGGCCTGTTGAACGACGCGCGTGCGCTCCTCTTTGGCACGATATGGGGCGACGACTTGGCGGCTCCGGGCTCCTATCTTGCCGAGCTTCTCGGATCGAGCGCTCCTCCGAGCTCACCGTCTCCCTTGGCCGATACGCAACCCATCGCGGTCGATCACGATCCGGAGGAGCAAGCGCTCCTGTCATCGGCGCCCAAGCCCTTTGGGACTACGTCGCACGACCTCGCCGCGATACCGCGGCACAAGCACGGATGGCTTTGGGCATCGCTCGGCTTGTTGACGCTGATCTTGGTCGGCATCGTGGCCGGGACCTGGTGGTCGCAGCGCGCACCGCGGGCGACCGCCGAGGAGCCACAGACCGAGCCGGTGCAAGCTCCGCCCGTCGTTGCGGAGACGGACGCGCAGATCGCGGACATCGGCACCGACGTACCGGTGCTGGAGCCGGTGGTGATTGAGGCAGTAGCCCCGGAGGAGCCGGTTGTTGAAGAGGAAGAGCTAGCGGAGGTGGAGGAACGGCCGAAGCCGAAGAGGAAGCGAAAGAAGAGGACAGCGCCAGTGGCAGCGCCAG
>CAXMRM010000296.1:0-4249 GCA_964196015.1 uncultured Myxococcota bacterium | reverse complement strand
CGCTCCACGATGGGCCAAATCTCGGTTTGTAGGTTTTGGCGCGCTGCCCGCATGGCCGTGTTGGGATTGCCGAAGAGAAAAAGACGGCCGGGCGAAAGATCATCGAAGTTGGGTGCCCGCGTTGTCTCGCCCGCCACGGGGAGGTAGACGGCAGCGATACCCAACTCCGTCAAATAGTCTGCTTCGGACTGAGAGGCGCACATGTTGATTGCGGCGCGCCGACACAGATCGACTTCGAGCTTCTGAAGCGCCCGCGGCGTGAGTGCATGCGGGCGTCTGAGCCACTTGCCAAAAGAGCGCCGACGAATCGGCCGCAACTTGAACATGAAGTCAAGATGGCTGTGGACGATAGGCACCCTGTCGGGTGAGAGCACCACCGAAAACGCTTCTTCAGCCCAGATGAGGTCCGGATCGATGTCGTCGATCAGCCGGTCGACTGAAGTGCGGAGCCCTCTGAGGTCGGGGCGCGCCAACGCAAGCGTCGATGGGTTCAATACCCTACTCGCTAACCACCGCGGAGTACCTGGGCGCATGTCGCCCGAACGCAGCGACGTGACGGAGCTGGCGAGCTGCTCGAGCTCGCGGGTGCACTCGTTCGTAGAGTCGCAGACGATGACGTGGACCTCGTGTCCGAGTGCGGTTAGCGAGCGAAGATCTTGCCAGAAGCGCACATCGCCACCACCTACGTGGATTGCAGACGGATAGCGCTGGTAGCAAATTTGCACGATCTTCATCGTCGTGCGGTATAGCAGTCGGCAAGGGTGCGGCTAGTCGCTGCGACGGGTAGCGACACCGACACCGACACCGACATGCGTTTCTATATCTTCTTTTCGGTGCATGAACGTCTCTTCCATCCGCTGATGCGGCAGATGCATGAACGGTACGGCGCGAATAAATTCGGCGGCTTCGTATGGGGCGAGGACCAAGCCGATTTTTTGAAGTCGACCCACATCACCTACGACCCGCTACACGTCTTCAGCCGCGATATCCTATCACTGCTGGGAGGAGCGCCGCCCGCGAACCTCGAGTACTTGCGCGAGCGGGAGCGTCGCTACGGTGTGCCCATAAACAGGATGATCTGGTCCGAGCGTCATCTCCTCAAGAGTCGCTCGCACGAAGAGGTGCTCCAACTCACAGAGGCGATCTTCCGGCTCGTCGAAGCGAGCCTAGATAGTCAACGCCCCGATTGCCTGTTTAGCGAGGATGTCTCCTGTCTCACGAGCTACATCCACTATGTCGTTGCTCGCGATCGGGGCATACCGTTTTGGCGGATCTCGAGCGCACGGATGCCCGGGCTCCTTTCGATCTACAACGCAGGCCTTCAGGAGTGGAACCTCACGCGTGACAAGTTCGAGACGCTACGGGAGCGAGAGCTCTCCCCAGCCGAGCGGGCAGATGCCGAAGCATTTCTCGCGGATTTCCGCAGCAAGCCGAGCCGACCTACGGGGATGAAGCTCCGCGCAGAGCTGCCCATGGCCACCGAGAACGATTTGCGTCGCTTCGTCTCGTCCTCTCGACGCTACTACCGCGACCGCGACAACCCGACGCTCACTTCGCCCGCGCGCATGCTCGGCCAGCGGGCGGCCCGGCTCGGTCGCAATCGAGCAGCGAGCACGCTCGATATCTTCGAGCAGCCAGTCAAAGGCGAGCCCTACGTTCTCTTTCCGATTCACTTTCAGCCCGAGGCGTCGACCCTCGTCCAGGCCCCGCACTACCTCGACCAAGAGGCGCTGATCGAAGATATCAGCAAGAGCTTGCCGGTCGGTCATCGACTGTACGTCAAAGAGCACCTGAGCAACCGTGGCCGGCGCCCACTCGGCTTCTACCGCCGGATCAAGGAAACGTTCGGTGTTCGCGTATTGGGCCCCGATGTCGACACCTGGTCGTTGATTCAAAACGCTGCTGCCGTAGCGGTGATCACCGGCACGATGGGCTGGGAGAGTATCTTGCTCAAGAGGCCTGTCATCACGTTCGGCGACGTGTTTTTCAACATGCACCCCGGTGTTCACCGCGCCGGCCTAGTTCCGAAAGACGATTGGGCCAAGGTATTCCAAGATGCCATCTACAATCATCGGCACGATGAGGAGTTGGCTCTGAAGTTTGTTTCCGCAATTCAGCAGACGTCGAGGCCCGGCTTCATGGCGAATCCGGGAACCTTTGAAGAGGTGTTGGAGCCAGACAACGTCCGGCAGATCGCCGACGCCCTAGCCTGGGGCCTCGGCCTCTCCGACCACACTCAGTAGCGAGACGAAGGAAGCTCTTTCAAGAAGCATTGGAGACGCGTAGCGAGCTCCCGCCCGACTCCCCCCGGCCGGTCGCGATAGAGCAAGTTCCGCCGCTCAGCCGGGTCCCCGGCGAGGTCGTACAGCTCTCCGAAGGCCGTGTCGCGATTCCAAATGAGCTTGTAGGGACGGTCCACGACGGCCGCGGTCCTAAAGTTGCCCGAGTGCATCAAGATCGGCCGCGCAGGCGGCGGTACGCCCGTTCGTATCGAGTCGGCCAACGACCGCCCTCGCCGTGCAGAAGGCGCGACAATGCCGAAGAGGTCCAGGATCGTCGGGCCGACGTCCATCCCCGAGACGGGTGTTTCGAAGCGTACCGGCTTCTGGGCAGCGCCCTCGTCCACTAGGAACACGATTCGCGACGACTCGTCGTACACGCGAAGCACATGGCGCGCATATCGGTGTTCCCAAAACTCGTCGCCATGATCGCTGGTGACGACCACCGTGACGGGCCCATCGCGACGAGCTTCATCCACGGCCAGCAGTAGGTCGCCGATCCACCGGTCGACGTTGGCAACCTCTCCGTCGTAGAGCGTCACGGGAAGCTGCCACCAATGCAGGCCCGCGTGCGGCACGAAACGCCCGTGCGGGTCATAGTAATGAACCACGAGCAGAAAAGGGCCAGAGCCCCGGAGCTCTTCGAGGTGGTGCTTCGCACGGTCCGTGACCTGCTCAGAGGTGACCGCCCGGCGGTCTGCGTCCACCTCCTGGGCCACCGTCGTGTCCACCAAGTCGAAGGCCTCGAACGTGCTCTTCAGATCATTGTGACTGAGGACCGCCCGCGTCCCGACGCCATTGGCCGCGAGAAGATGCGTGAAGGCATGCTTCTCCTCACTCGGGCTGTCCGCCCAGCCAGACGCGACGAAGTCCCCTTTGAGCATGGCGGGCACCGAATATCTGGTCTTGGTTGCCGGCGCGTACGCATACTCGAAATGAGCCGCGCGCTGGACGAACCGCGACATTACTGGCATCAGCGGGCGCCCTTCGTTCGAGGCTTCGATGCGATCCGGACGCAACGTGTCGACCAAGATCCAGACGATCGACGTATTGATTGAGGCGGCTTCGGAGGCCGCTTCCGTCGACCCTGGCGCGATCGTGCGTTCGGTTTCGCATTCGAGAGCACCATCCGTCGCCAGCAGCTCCGCGGGCATGGTATCGGCGGATTGCATACGGGTACCTGGGTGTGCGCGCGCGACTTGGAACGTCAGAGTCGTTCGCTCGAGCATCACGAGCTTCCCATCGGGACCAAGTTGCACCATATTGATCGGGGCCAAAACAACGAGTGCAACTGCGCCTTGAAGGATGAGCCCCGATCTGCCTTCGAGCTTTCCGGCAAACCGCGCGTGGAGCCAGGCCGCCAGTCCGACGAGCAGGGTCGCGATGACCACGAAGTGCACCCACGCCATCATCTGTCCCGTCAAGCGAGCGACGCCGTAGACGATGCGAGACCCGGTAACGAACGCGATGGCGAACGCTAGAAGGTACATCACATTGGCAAGACGCCCCTGCGGCGCGGACCGGGAAAGCGCCGGCTCACAAGTGCGAACGAACACGTACGCAATCAAGGCTATCGGAACGAGCAAAAGAGGGGCAAATCTCAACCGGCCGCCAATACGCATGTAGATGCAGGCGGCCGCTTGGAGGATCGACAACGCGAGCGCAATCGTCGGTAGCGCGCGTTGGATGCGGCTGGTGTCGGTCATGCGATCCAACGTTGACCAGGCCATGCGCGCGAGTCCATAACAAAGGACGCCGAATCCTCCCATAGCCACCACGCCGTAAGCCACCACGACTGCAGCATCCCGTGCGCCGAGACCGATGCCGAAGCCGTCCAACCTGAAGTCGACGAGATCCAGGATCACCAGCACGACGCCAGCCAGTAACCCCGATAGCAGAACTTCGCCGATGGCGTTGAACTCGTGTTTTCGGTCTCTGAGCATTCTAGATCCGTGGCGGGCGCGGACTAC
>CAXMRM010000295.1:0-8244 GCA_964196015.1 uncultured Myxococcota bacterium | reverse complement strand
TTCTTCATGTACATCATGAAGGCATCCGCCGGACCCGAAAATCGCAGCACCGCCTGTCCGGGCAGGTTGAGCTTTTCCCAAGCGGGCTGAAGCGGCGCAACCAAGAAGTCTTTGATCTCCTTCTTGAACACCCAACCGATCGCGACGGCCGGAATCAGCCCGAGGAGCGCGCGTAACAAGCGCGAACGGAGCTCGCCGAGATGCTGGAAGAACGTCATCCCCTGATCGTCCTCGGCGAACCGCGTCGGTTCGGGCTCCGGAATTTCGATGTCCTGGGACGTCATGGACCCTTTGCCTCGGCCGGCGCGTCCGCGTCGGCTGCGGGCTCGGGCTCATCGGTCGCGGGCGCGGGTGGCGTTTCGCCCGCTGCCTTGGTCGCTTCCGGGCTCGGTGATGGTGGCGTTGCGTCCTGGACCGGAACGGGCCGCGCTTTCGGCGGCCGGACCGGAGGAGCACGAAACGGGTCCCCCTCCCGCATGAGCTCGTCGAGCCCTATCGCGTCTTTGAACTCGCGGCTCGCGTTGCGCACCTGCCGAAGCGCCTTGCCCGCCGTGCGCATGAACGTGGGCAGCCTGTCCGGCCCCACGGCCAACAGGACGATCACGAGGAACAAAGCTAGCTCGGTCGGACCAATGCCAAACATGCGCCCCAAAGATGAATCGTTGCACCCCCGAAAGGCAACCAGAGGCACCTGCCCGCAGTTCCCAGGAGCAGCGGCTCTGTATTGACGGGAGTCACGACTCGAAACGTATCTGATGCAGCCGTTCGACCGCCCGAGTCACCGCACGGACCCGTCTCTCGTAGTCGCGCGTCAGCTCCTGGATGCGATTGGCCGCGGCCAGGGTCTGCTCCGAACTCTCCGAGTGCTTGCGGTGAGACTGATGGAGTTGGAGCACCATGTCGGAGATATTCTCGATGGCACCGGTCATCTGGCGGCCGCCCTCTGCCTGCTCCTGACTGCTGCGCTCCATCTGCTGAGTGATCAGCCGCATGTTGTCAGCGCTCTTCATGATTAGCTCCGACCCACGCGCCTGCTCCGCGGTTGCTGCGGCAATCTGTTGGACCGTCTCTGCAATGCGTCCGATCGCGTCGGTGACCTGCTTCGAGCCGTTGGCCTGCTCGACGGTCGCCCGCGCAATGCCGCGCACCATGGCGGTCGACTGCCTGGACGACTCGAGGATCTTCTTCAGCGCGCGCTCGGCCTCGGCGCTCACGGTCACGCCCCGGTCGACCGTGCTCGCGCCACGCTCGACGGCTTCGATCGCGTTCTTCGTCTCTGCCTGAATCGCCTTGATCAGCTCGGCGATTTCCTTCGTAGAAGCGCCCGCACGCTCGGCCAGGTCCTTGATCTCGTCGGCAACGACCGCGAAGCCTTTGCCGTGGTCGCCGGCCTGCGCAGCGATGATTGCCGCGTTCAAGGCGAGCAAGTTCGTTTGCTCGGCCACACCGTCGATGACGTTCAAGATGTCGCCGATCGCCTCGATACGGTCGCCCAAGCGGGAGATCGTGCTCACCGCCTCCAGGGAGGACGACTTGATTCGGTTGATCTCGTCCGCAATCTTGAGAATCGACTCAGCGCCCGTTTCCGCGTCGCTGGCAACCTCCTCCGAGAGACGCGCGGTCTCGTTGGCGTTCGACTGGACCTGGTCGATCGAGACATCCATCTCGTTCATCGAAGAAGATGTCTCTTCGGCGGTCAGCGCAAGCGCGTCGACGTTCCGCGCCACTTCCTTGATGCTGTAGGTCATCTCCTCAATCGAGGAGGCCGTCTCGCGGACGCTCGACCCGAGGTTGCCCATGTTCTCGGCGACCTCGTTGTTCGTTGCCGTCATTTGCAGGATGCTCGAGGAGCTCTCTTCGGTACTCGACGACAGGGTCTCGACCCGGTCGCTGATCGCCTGCAACGAGATCGCCATCGATTTCAGAGCGCGAGCTGTCTCTTCGACAGCCACCATTTGCTCACCAAGGCCGCTCGAAAGCGCCTTCACATTTTCGCCAATGACGTCCTCGACCGCTGCGACCTCGCCGTGGATCGCTCGAATCTGTGCATCGACTTCTTCGACCTCGATCGACGCGGGCAGCCCCGCCGCGATGATCAACAGGCCGAGCACTCCGAGCACCGCCGCAACGACACCAGCGATGGACGCTCCCTGTGCGCCCGCCAACACGCCTGAGGTGACCCCGACGGGCCCCACGATGAACGCGAGTGCGAAGCACAAGAAACCCGGAACGAGATAGCGACTCTTGGCAATTGCCCGAAACATGATCCCCCGTTGACAAATGTCAGGGTATCGAACCTGGGGAGCCGCGGGCAAGTTCCCCCACCCCGTGATGGAAGGTTGGCGGGAGGACTGGAGATCTTCCGTTCAGAGAGGATTTGTCAGGAGCTGCATCGCGAGCTGGAGCGCGAGAGAGTAGTCCCCCTCCATTTTGAGCTTGCCGCCCAAAAACAGCTCCTGAACCGTGAGCTCGCCGCGCTGGACCGTCTCCAAATCCGAGAATTGCAGCTCGGTGGTGAAGCCGGGCTCTTCGGGCACCTCGGGGACGTTGAAGCCGATGCGAACCTCAACGTCACCGAGCTGGGGCACCCCCCGAAGCGTGACGTGACACGTCATGGGCCGTCCCGCGAGCGCGTCCTCGAATCGCTTCGAGGCGGTCTGAGCGGCGCCGATGGCCACCTCGTCGTCGTCGAGCGCCCCGGTTTTTGCGATTTCCCCCAGCAGCAGCTGGGCGGCATCGCCCGGAAGCGCCGCGGTGATCTTGATGGGCACCCCAGCCGCTGGGGCATCACCCGAGCTGAGCACCCCTTCCCTCGCCGAGAGCACTATTGGCGACTGATCATCGATCTGCAGGCTGGCCGCCCCAGTGACGCCCTTCACGTCGTCCACAATGCGCTGGGCGCGCTCATCGCCGCCAGCGGCACGGCTCTCGAGGACTTCCACCCCGCGGGCGAAGAGCTTGGGAAAGCTCTCCCGAAGGAACTCAATCGGTAGAACGGTCATGCGGCGCGGAGTGTAGCCAACAACTCCAACAGCACCAAGTTGGCGAAATCGAGCAGAATCGGCCACCCTCACAACGATGTCGGATGAGGATCACCGACCTACTATCTTGATGGTAGGCCAGGGCGAGCCGATGCAGACAGCGTTGGGGGAAGCGCTGCGGCGCCATGGGATCTCTGTCGCTGGCTGTGCAACGGCCGAGCTCGAACAAGCTGTCCGTGTCTATGCACCGGACTTAGTCGCTCTAATCGGCGATGCGGCGGTCCGCGGAGGCGCGACCGTCGTACAACGCATGGCCGCGAATCGGGCGACCGACGTGCTGCCGGTAGCAGTCGTCTCGAACGATGCGGTGCTCAAGCACCAGGGGCGGGACTTCCGAACGGGTGCGGTGGCGATCGTTGCACGGGGCGCCGGCGCGGACGCCATCGCGCGCAGGCTCGCCGAGCTCGCCGACGAGGTGCCAGAGCGGCCGGGGCTCGTGACGGGTGAGATCAACGAGAACAACCTTCAAGACGTGGTAGACCTCGTCTCCAACGACATGAAGACCGGGATTCTAAGCATTCGCTCTCCGAACGGCGTGCTCGAAGGCATGCCGGTGATCGTCGAGACCGAACGCGCCTCGGCGCACAACATGGAGCTGATTCTCGATCGGTTGCGCGAGGCCATGGAGGAGTCGGTGCAACTGGAATACGAGTTCCACGAGACGAGCGGCGGCCGACTCTCCACGTTGCCTGCTGCCACGGATCCCCACGACGACGTCGACCTGACCCAGTTGCAAGGCGCGCGGGTAGTCATCCTCGATTCCGACGAGCTCCGCGCCGAGAAACTCGCGCACGTTCTGAGCGCGCGCGGTGTACAAATCGCAGCCGCAGACTTTTCCACCGCGGTAATCCCGAGAATTCGCGAAGTCGATCCGCAGGTCGTCGTGTTGGACTCGAGCGCTGTCGGCGGCCAAGGCATCGAGTTCGTCCGGGCGATGCGAAAAGACCCACAACTTCGCTGGGCGTCGATGTTGGTGGTGCGCTGGGAAGACTTCTGGCCGACCTCTGCGTCAGATGCCGAGCCGGACCTGGCACAGTTGGCCGGTCGGCTTCTGCCCATGATCGATCAAGACGCCGAAATGGCGCGCCGTGTCGAAGACGAAGTCGACTTCGACACTAGGCTCGAGCTCATCGGCCCAGGGCGTTTGCTGCGCGCACTCGGGTCGATGCCGGGCGTCCGCCACTTGGCGATCGGCGGACACAAACGGAACGTCGAAATCGACATCGCCGACAACTCGATCGTCGGAGCGTACGCAACGCTACGCGAGGACACCACGCAAAGCCTCCAGGGCATGCCCGCCCTCCTCGCGCTGTGGGGTCTCAACTCGGGCCGCGTGTCGGTACGCGAGCAAGACTTGCCTTCAGTGGCAAATATCATGATGTCAGTCGACGAGGCGCTCGGCGTGGTGTCACAGCAGCTCGGATTCGCGGACGGAGCCAGCGACGTCGAGGTCAACGCCGAGACGATTCCGCCGCTGGAACCTGAAGTCGATGAGCACGCTACCGTGCCGCCTGGCGCGGACCCGCCCGTCGAGCTGGAAGGCGCGCGAACGATGGCGCCGCCCCGCTTTCAGCATCTCCAAGCTGCCGTCGGCGGCCCGCCGCTCCAAACGTTTTCGGAAGAAGAGGGTCCGACGAACAAGGTGCGGCAGATGCTCGGCCGCATAGAGACGCAGCGGCAAGCCGTTCCGGCGGCCCGCGAGGTGCAAGAGAGCAGTGGCGGCAGCACGCACATCGACCAGGCGGTAACACGGTCGCCGAAGGCCACGCAACTCGGCCTGGCGCCGGTGTTCGAGATGCTGCCGCAGGACGCGCTCGGCGAGCCGAAAACGATCCCCGTCCCGCGGAAACCGACTCCTCCGCCGCCCCCACCCGAGAGTCGAAAGCCGGCGCCGACTCCGATGTTTCGGGCAGACGACGACTTCGAGCCGGAGCTGGCGCGGATGCTGGAAGGCCCGACCACTCTGCTGGCGCCGGCCCCCGCATCGCATGGCATGGCAGCATGGATTCAGGTGTTGCTGCTGGTGACCTTGCTCGCTGGAGTCGGCATATTGAGCTGGCAGCTCTGGATGCGGAGCAACGCTGACGCCGTGGCGTCCGCGGAAGCCAACACGGGGGCCAACTCGGAGACCGAGGGTAAGAAAGGCCCGATCACGGGGCCGGTCAACGGGCTCGAGGCCGTCGAGAACCACGAGCCCAAGAACGCGAAGGCTCCTGAGTCGGCAGGTGAGGAACCCGCACCAGCCGTAGCCGCTGCAGTGGAACCGGAAGAGGTGGCCGCGCCAGTGACCGAAGAGCCGGAAGCCGTCGAGGCGGAGACGGAAACCGAGACGAAGCCCAGCGAAACAAAACCGGCCGTCAAGGAGTCGGAGACCCTTGCAGTTCCCACTCAAAACTTGCCTCGCGACCCGGCAAAGGCCTCCGATCTGCTCGTGTACCGCGCACTCCGCTTGATCCGGAGCGGCCAGCTTCGCCTCGCCGAAGCAACGCTCGATCGCGCTTGGGAGCTGGACCCGAAGAACCCGCAGGCCATGGCCGGCTACGCGACCTTATCCCTCGCCAAAAAAGACGGCGAAGGGGCAGCCAAGTGGGCCAAGAAAGCTATTCGAAAACGATCGCGCCGTGCCGAGTATCACATCCTATACGGAGACGCGTTGCGGCTAGAGGGTGACACCGAGGCTGCGCGTAAGGCGTGGCGAAAAGCGTTGTCGATCGACCCGGGCAACAAGGTTGCTCGGGCTCGCCTGACCAATTAGTTGCCCCGTGTGGAGCGTCGGACCTAGCGTCGGGCGATGGCAAGACGATTCTGGTGGGCGGGTCTATTGATCGGGCTCTACGGCTGCTTGATGCAGAACTTGAGTCCCGAGACTCGAATGCGCGACTCGGTCATTGAACTCAACGAAGGCGCCCGATGGGGCCGCATGGACGTCGCAAGCGGGCACGTCGCCGCCCCGTTCCGACCGCAGTTCAAGCTCTCGCACATGCGCTGGGGCCGGGACATTCAAATTGCGGATACCGAGATCGTCGGCATGAGCCCCCAAACCGACGAAGAGGGCGCTGGAGCGTTCTCACGCGTGGCGGTTCGTTGGTATGACGAGGACACGATGGTCCTGGCGGACACGGTGATTCGGCAGACGTGGCAAAAGTACAAGCAAACCTTTCTACTGACGAACGAGTCAATCGAAAGCGGGCATCCGGGCCTGCTGATGATCCCAGAAGCCGCGCAACCGGCTCAACCCGCGGTGACGCAGGAGGAGCACGAGAGCTTCGAGGACGACTCTCAGTGGAGCAGCGTCTACTGAGTCAGTCGATGCCGACCGCGCTTCGCACTCGCAGAATTGTCGCGTGCGCGATCGTGCGCGCTTGGTCGGCACCCGCGTGGAGGATCGCGTCGAGCTGCTCTTCCTCGGCCCGAATCGATAGATACGCTTCTCGTTTGGGGCCGACCTCCTCTTCGATGGCTTGGAAGAGATCTTCCTTGGCGTGACCCCAGCCGTAGCTGCCCGCTTCGAGCTTCTGCTTCATCTCAGGCGCCCGGTCGGGAGCAACCAACGCGTAGAGCTCGTAAACCGTCGACCCTTCGGCAGCCTTGGAATCTTCGAGGCCCTCGGAGCCGGTCTTGATGCCCATGATCACTTTGCGGAGCTTCTTCGGCGACTCGAAGAGCGGGATGCCATTGCCTTTGCTCTTGCTCATCTTCTCACCGTCGGTTCCGGGGACGAGCGGGGCCTCGCTGATCAACGCCTCGGGCACGACCAAGGTCCCCTCGCCGTAAACGTGGTTGAGCCGCATCGCGACGTCGCGTGCGAGCTCGAGGTGCTGTTTTTGGTCTCTGCCAATGGGCACGATGTCGGTGTCGTAGAGCAGAATGTCGGCCGCCATGAGCGCCGGGTAGTTGAAGAGGCCCGCAGTGGGAGACTCTCCGCGCGCTAGCGCATCTTTGTACGCGTGACCGCGCTCGAGCTGTCCGGTTGCGAGAAGACAGCTCAGCACCCACATGAGCTCGAACACCTCGGGGACGTCGGACTGTCTGTAAAGCAGCGTTCGCTCAGGATCGAGCCCGCACGCAAGCCAGGTGGCAGCGACATCGCGAATGTAGCCGCGCAGCGCGTCGGCGTCGCGAACCGTCGTGACCGCATGATAGTCAGCAATGAAATAGAGCGTGCGGTACTCGTCGACCAGCGACAGCGCAGGCCGGATCGCGCCCAGGTAGTTGCCCAAGTGCGGCAGGTGGGTGGGCTTGATACCGGTGAGAGAGGTCTTCACGGGGCGAGAGACTGTCCCATGTGGACACGCGCGGCAACCGGGGTAAGGTCGGAAGCTCCAAGAGAGGAAACATGACAACTCGTCCGTTCAAGGTCTTGGGAATCCAGCAGGTCGCCGTCGGCGCCGCCGACAAGAGCTCCCTTCGTCGCCTATGGGTCGACACGTTGGGTCTAACGCCAAACGGGAACTTCAAGAGCGAGAAGGAAAACGTCGACGAGGACATCGTGACGATGGGCGCAGGGCCTTTCGCCGTCGAAGTGGACCTCATGCAGCCCATCGATCCCGAGAAGAAGCCCCGCGTCGACACGCCAGCGCTCAACCATATCGGTCTGTGGGTCGACGACATCGACGCCGCCGTGCAGTGGCTAGGCGATCAGGGCGTGCGATTCACGCCTGGTGGGGTTCGTCCGGGCGCCGCAGGCCACCGCGTTTGCTTCATCCACCCCAAGGGCGACGACGCAGCTCCGATTGGCGGCGAAGGCGTGCTGATCGAGCTCGTAGAAGCCCCCGCCGAGGTGCGGGAGGCATTCGAAAAGGTCAGTCTCGCTTCCAAGCAACTTTGAGATCCGAAACCTGGATGTCCGACTTCCTCGGACGGACGATTATCTCTTCGACCTCGGGCTCGTCGAGCGCCATGTCGGCTTGAAGGGCCCTTACTTCCGCTTCGACCTCGACCTCCAGCGCACGGCGTGCCTCTTCGAGATCTCGCACCCCTTCCTCCGCGCGACGCACGTCTTCACGCTCGCGAGCAACTCTTCCTGCACCTCGCGCCGCAGTCGTGGCGCCGCCCATCCCGCGCCTGCCGAACAGCGCTCCCAAGACGGTAGCGCCCATCCGGAAGCGCGCCTTGCCGACGGAGCATGAGGTTGCCGAGGTCACCCTTGGGATCGATGCACACGGCATGCGTGGTGAGATCCTTCGAATCGTAGAGAACGGGA
>CAXMRM010000294.1:0-13234 GCA_964196015.1 uncultured Myxococcota bacterium | reverse complement strand
CTCGAGGGGCTGGTGTACGGCCATCGCACCGCCGTCGCCGCTCGAGAGTCACTGGCCACGATCCCTGAGCTGAAGCTAGCCGAGGTGCCCGACTGGGACGTCGGCGAGGCCGTGCCGAGTGACGAGGTAGTCGTAGTGTCTCAGAATTGGGACGAGATACGTCGATTCATGTGGAACTATGTGGGGATCGTTCGCACCGATCGCCGCTTGCGCCGAGCGGCACGCCGCATAGCCATGCTGCAGGAAGAGATTCGCGAGTACTATTGGGCGCACCTGGTCAATCGCGACATGTTGGAGCTTCGAAACATTGCCGACGTCGCTGAGCTGATCATCCGTTGCGCAGGCACGCGCAAAGAGAGCCGTGGGCTGCATTACAACCTGGACTACCCGCACGCGGGCGAGGAGTGGCAAGGCGACACCCGCATATCGAGGAACATGGCCCCGCACATCGTCCCCGAGTGAGCTTCCGAGTTTTCGGACTGCTATCTTGTAGGAACGCGTCCTGCACGTGTTCTTACTTCTGGGGGAGAGATGCGTTTCCTGCTTATGGCAGCAATTTTGTGTTCATTCTTGGCATCGACCGCCGGTGTCCATGCGCAGAGTTCGCGATCACGCGAAGTACGAATCGCCGAGGCAAAAAAGGCGTTCGCCGTTGGCACGGAAGCCTACGCGAACGGAGAGTTCGAGAGCGCAATGGTGAGCTTCCGGCGCGCGTACGAGCTAACGGGTAGTCCGGATCTTCTCTACAACATCGCCACCGTGTCGGATCGCATGCGGCGCGACCAAGACGCCCTCGAAGCGTACACAGGCTATCTCGAAGCTCGCCCGAAGTCTGTGGATCGAGAGCACGTCGAGAGCCGAATCGAGGTCTTGCGCGCGGCAATCGAGGCGCGCAAGCGTGCCGAGCTCGACGCCGAAATCGAAGCGCGGTACGCGGCCGTTGAGGCTGCAGCAAGGGTCAAGGCTGAACGGCCTCTCACCGAGCACGTGGGACCGGGCCCAGGCCCTTGGATCACGATCGGTGTCGGAGGCGCCGCGCTCGTGACGGGAGCGGTGCTTGTCGGGCTCGGGCAGCGAGACCAGAAGACGGTCGACAGCGCAGCACCTGGGTCCAGCTTTGCGACCGTTCAAGAGACGGCGGACCGAGGGCCACGGCGCACCAAAGCCGGTGTCGCTCTCATGGGCCTGGGCGCGGCCAGCGTCATCGGTGGAATCATCTGGCAGCTCACCGGCGGTCACGAGGAGACGATGCCTGAAGTCAGCATCGGCCTCACGGGCATTTCGGTGAAAGGAACATTTTAATGCGCCTCCGCTTCGCTTTGATACTCGGCTTTGTCGCTCTCTGTGGATGTGAGATTTCCGTTCCAAACGGTCTCTTTGGTTGCGGCCAGCCGACGGACTGCCCTTCGGGGTACTTCTGCTGGAACAGCGACAGCCGTTGCTACGATTCGAAAGAGCCCGAGTGCGTGACCAAGACCTGTGAGCAGGTGATCGGTGATTTCGCTTCCCTCGGCATTCCGATCGAATGCGGCTCCCTGCCGGACGGCTGTGACGGGTCGATCGAATGCGGGGGCTGCCCCGCAGGAGCCATCTGCGGCGCGAACGGCCAAAACTTCGTTTGTGGATGCGAGGAGAACACCTGCTCCAGCTACGGCAGCGGCGCCGAGTGCGGCGCAGTTCCGACCCGTTGCGGTGGCGAGGTGCAGGCGATCTTCTGTGGCAACTGTCTCCGCGACGGCGAGGTCTGCTCTGAAAATAAGTGCGTATGCCCGCCCGGTGTCGATTGCAACGGTGGCTGCGACGGCGGAGAGCCAACCTACCCATGTACCCAGAACGAATGCTCACCTCCGGGTGGACTTCCGGACGGCTGCGGCGGCATCACCCATTGCCCGCCATGTGCGAACAACGAAGATTGCGCCCTGTCGGACGCTCTCGTCTTCGAGTGCCTTGGGGATTGCACCTGCGAGGCACAAGGCATCAAATGCGGGAGCACGACGGTCTGCGGGTCCCCGACGCTTTGCGGCACCTGTGCGGACAATGGGTTCGAAGGGGGATACCACTGCGAGAGTGGCCGGTGCGTCTGTGAAGACCCGTTCGAGTTCAATGACTCGTTGCAGAGCTCCGCCCTGGTTTGCGGACAGGGAACCGGTCTCAACTGCATGCAGGACGCTTGGGGTATCGACCTCCAGGCCACGCTCCACAGCGCTAACGATGTCGATTACTACGCGCTGCAAGTGCTCGACGCTCCTACACCGATCATTGCCCAGGCCTTCGGCGGATTGAGCGACCGAATCCTCTACATGACCTATCTCTGCCCGGACGGGTCCGACGGCATGGACAAGTGCTCGGGCTCGACCGATTCGGTCCAAGGCGTCAAGTTCTGCATCTCGGAGGGCGACACGATCGGTATCGAGCGCCGGTGCGACTCCAGTGCGAGCTCGGACATCGGCACGGTTGTGGTCGGTGTGGAAGCGAGGGCCTTCCGTGGTGACTGCGACCCTTACGGGCTGAACATATTCGCCACGTTCGCTACCGAGATCCCGATCGCGTTCTAACAGCATAAACGAAACCGCACCCCCGGAGGACGGCTCGCGACGGGCGTCCTCGCGAGCCGTCCTCCGGGGACTCAGTTGGACCTGCCGGGCTCTGATTGACTCCCTGGGCAGTCGCGGATATGAGGCGTGCCCAGTATGAGCCAATATCTATTCAGCTCCGAGTCGGTGACTGAGGGTCATCCCGACAAAATCTGCGACAAGATCAGTGATTCTCTGCTCGACGCGTACCTCGCTCAGGACCCGAAGTCGCGCGTTGCAGTCGAAACCATGGTCAAGACCGGCTTCGTCGTCTGTGGCGGTGAAGTGACCTCCAAGGCGGTTATCGAGATCGCGCAGATCGCGCGCAAGGCGATCGCCGACATTGGCTATACCGACTCCTCGATGGGCTTCGACGCGGCGACTTGCGGAATCCTGGCTGCAGTCGAGCGGCAATCGCCGGATATCGCCATGGGCGTCGACTCGAGCGCGCGCAAGGAGCAAGGGGCCGGCGATCAGGGCCTGATGTTCGGCTATGCCGTCAACGAGACACGGCAGCTCATGCCGATGCCGATCGACCTTTCTCACAAGCTGGCGCGTCGACTCACGCAGGTTCGCAAGAAGAACATCATCGAGGGGCTTCGTCCGGACGGCAAGACCCAGGTCACGGTCGAGTATGAGAACGACAAGCCGCGTCGCTTCGACGCGATCGTGGTCTCGACGCAGCACGCGGAGAGCGTCAAGCAGCGCACCCTCAGGGACGCGATCATCGAGGAGGTCATCAAGCCGACCCTTCCTGCCAAGATGATCGACAAGAAGACCAAGTTTCACATCAACCCGACCGGGCGCTTCGTCGTCGGCGGTCCCTACGGTGACGCCGGCCTGACAGGGCGCAAGATCATCGTCGACACCTACGGCGGCATGGGCCGGCACGGCGGCGGCGCCTTCAGCGGCAAGGACCCCTCCAAAGTCGACCGCAGCGCGGCATACTTCGCCCGCTACGTAGCCAAGAACATCGTCGCGGCCAAGGTTGCGTCACGCTGCGAGGTGCAGGTGGCCTACGCCATTGGCGTCGCGAAGCCGATGGGCGTCTACGTGACCACGTTCGGCACGGGCGTCGTCCCCGACGAGAAGATCAGCAAAGTGGTTTCCAAGCTGTTTGATTTCCGTCCGGCGGCCATTGTCGACACCCTGGACCTTCTTCGGCCGATCTACGCCACGACGGCAGCCTACGGGCATTTCGGCCGCACTGAGAAGACTTTCACCTGGGAGCGCACCGACCGTGTCGATGAGCTTCGTAAGGAGCTCCTGCCAAAGCGTGGACGCTAGGGCTCTGCCTCCCATCGCGCTACACTACCCAAGCCATGCGTGAGCCACCGCTTTCGACGCTTTCGGGTTGGGGCCGGCATTCGGTTCAAGGGCGCGAGCGCGTCGGCGAAGACATCGAGCGCATCAGCGCAGACGTCAATCTATCACGGGGCCTTGGCCGCTCCTATGGCGACGCGTCTCTGCCTCCCGACGACCAGCCCGATGTGCTCAACACCAGGTTCGCGGATCGAATCCTGAGCTTCGACGAGGACACGGGCCTGTTCCGCGCCGAGTCGGGGCTCGCGCTGAGTGAGCTCAACCGCCTGTTGATGCCACGTGGCTACTTCACGCCCGTCTCGCCAGGCACGAAGTTCGTCACCCTCGGGGGGATGGTTGCCGCAGACGTCCACGGCAAGAACCAGCACAAGGACGGAAACTTCGGGCACCACGTCACCTCGCTCAAGATGCGCGTCGCCGATGGCCGCGTGCTCGAATGCTCGCCAGAGCAACACTCCGATCTCTTCCGAGCCACGATCGGCGGGATGGGCCTGACCGGACACATCCTCGAGGTCGAGTTCGGATTGCATCAGATCCCTTCGCAGTGGCTCTGGCAGGAGAGTCGGCGGATTCACGACATCGACGAGTTCCAAGACGCGCTCGAAGAAGCGGCGCCCGACTGGCCCTACACCATGGGATGGATCGACTGCCTTGCGCGCGGCAAGAAGATGGGGCGCGGGATTCTCATGACCGGTCGCTGGGCCGATGCACAGCAGGCTCCATCCCGGCCGCCAAAACGGGGCTTTCAACCGCGCCTTGGATTCGACTGGCCGTCATGGGTTCTCAACGGCCTCACGATCCGGCTCTTCAACGAGCTCTACTATCGTAAGCAATGGCGTCGTCGTTCGAGTGGGCTCGTCAACCACGAGTCGTTCTACTATCCGCTCGACGCCATCCGATCTTGGAACCGTATGTACGGGCGGCGTGGGTTCACGCAGTATCAATGCGTGTTGCCGCGAGAAGCAGGGCGTGGCTCCGCGCGGCGTGTGCTCGAGATCCTCACCGCGCGCGGCGGGGCTTCCTTTTTGTGCGTCATCAAGGACTTCGGGCGCGAGAGCCGTGGCGTTCTCTCTTTCCCCCGTCCGGGTATCACGCTGGCGCTCGACATCGCGGTGCGCGACGACACCCAAGAGCTCGTCGACTCCCTGAACGAGCAGGTGCTGCGGGAGGGCGGGCGCATCTACCTAGCCAAGGATTCGTTCACACGGCGTGAGCACTTCGAAGCGATGGAGGGCCCCCGTCTCGACGAGTTCAGAGCTGTTCGCGATCGTTGGGATCCGAACCGTAGATTTCGAAGCGCGCAGTCAGTGCGTTTGCTGGGAGACTGAGATGAGAGTTGCCTTTCTGGGTGCGACCAAAGGCATGGGGCGGGCGCTAGCGCGTTTGATGGCGGAGCGCGGGAACGCGATTTGCCTCCTCGGCCGAAACAGCACCAATCTCGACCGCAGCGCGGCTGATCTGAGCGTACGTGGCGCGGCCGGCCCTGTGTGCAGCGTGGCCTGTGACCTCGAAAAGCCAGAGACGTTTGTCGCGGCGATCGATGCGGCCCGAGAAGCGCTCGGAGGCCTGGACGCCGTCGTCGTGACTGCTGGTGTCTTCGCTACTCAAGAGGAACTCGAAGCCGAACCCGCGCTCGCCGAGCGGTTGCTTCGCATCAATTTTTCCAACACCGTCTTGTTTTGCGAGGCGGCCAAGAAAGCTCTGCTCGAAGAAGGCGGCGGCACCTTGTGCGTGTTCAGCTCCGTCGCCGGAGAGCGAGGGCGCAAGCCAGTGATCATCTACGGCGCGGCGAAGGCAGGTCTGACTCGTTACCTCGAGGGTTTGGATCATAAACATCGTGCGGACGACCTGTGCGTGATCACGGTTAAACCTGGATTCGTCAAGACGAGCATGACAGCCGGGTTGGAGCCGCCTCCGTTCGCTGGCGAGCCCGACGCGGTTGCTAAGCGTGTGCTCCGCGCGATCGACCGGGGCGCTCCAGTCGTCTATGCGCCGGCGCCGTGGCGACTGATTATGGCGGTGATTCGAGCACTGCCACGCGCAATCATGCGTCGCATCAACTTCTAAGTAGCGGCGAAGCCCCGTGGGCGACGCGCAGCATCGACTTTACGGGGTGGATTCGATGAATTGGCGGATGTCTGGTCGCGTGGCTCTATAAGCGGCCGCGACGTGTAGGGCTGCGCTGAACAAGCTGACGAGAATCACGCCGGCAATAACCTCCGCGAGCGCTCCGCCCGGGTGTTCGACGGGCAGTGGCGTGAAGGTCAGCTTGACGTGAGAGACGAGTGAGACGGTGTACGCGGCGATCCAAATTAGCTTCGCTACCACGGCTTGCTTGATCCACCAGTGGGCGAGCTTGCGGCGCCAGCTCAACATGAAGCTGCCGATCAGCACCAACGCAGACACCACGACGTTGGCCGCGGCCATCGGTCGGCGATACGGATTCGTCACCTGGGCTTCGAGCAGCTGGACCTCGGCCTCGGTGACCTCGGCCTCCGGCTCGTAGAGTTGGCGAACGTCCTCGGGGAGCGGAGCCAGTGACAGGTCGTAGGCGCCTCTGAGGACCCCGGCGATGCCGAGCATCGTAAGCAACGTCGACGTCAGCAGGATCGCAATGATCACCTTTCTCTCGTTTGATTCACTTGCCATCGGCGGGTCGAGCCGTTGTACCCTGGCCCGCGGACGCGATCGACCCCAAAACCCAGGAACCCATGATGGCCTCGGAACCCAGCCGCTCGAGCGTGTTCGCCGATTCCCATGAGCGAGACGATTTCAGCGTCGATCGCATCCGCTGGCTGATCACGCTGAGATGGGTTGCCATGGCCGGTGTCCTGGTGGCGACGGGATTGGTCTTGGCCGGCTACTTTCCCGGTGTTGTGTGACCCGTCCTGTTGGTCGTGGTGGCCGCCGCGGCCCTGGGCATCGACCGAAGGACCCTGCGCCGCAAGCTGCGGGGGTACGGGATAGAGGCGCACTAGGCAGCGCTAGCACCGGTGGTAGCGCCCCTCAGATCTGAGACTTGAGATCCGAGATTTGATTATCGGCGGGTCGGCTAGTACATGGTTCCCGCCCCCAATGAACGTCTTCTTCAGCTACGCCTTCCGTCCCCTTTTCCTCCTCGCAACGGTCTACGCGATCGTGGTCGTTCCCCTCTGGGCGGCATCCTGGCTCGGACACTTGCCGATGCCTACTTCCCTAGGGACACCCACGTTGTGGCATGCGCACGAGATGATCTATGGATTCGCCGGGGCCGCAATCGGTGGGTTTGCGCTGACCGCCGTGGGGGCTTGGACGAAGCGTCCCCCGGTGTCGGGCGTTCCGCTGATGATTCTGAGCGCTCTTTGGGTGATCGCGCGTGCTCTGTTCGCGATACCGTCTCCGAACCTGCTGGCACCCGCGATCATCGCAGACCTCGGATATGGTGCGCTGCTCCTCGTGCTGATGAGCCGTGAGGTCATCGCCGTGCGCAGTCAGCGCAACTACAAGGTGCTCCTTATATTGGGCCTGTTACCGGTGACCAATGCGCTTTTTTTCTTGGGGACGACGCGCAACGCAGGCTGGACCAGGACAGCGCTCTTCGCGGGCCTGTGGCTGGTCGTCATGCTCATCAATTTGATCGGTGGCCGCGTCATTCCGGCGTTCACCCGAAGCTGGCTCAAACGTCAACTCACCGAGCAGAAGCGCCAGCCGGCGACGCTTCCGCCCGTGTTCGATCGCTTCGATCTATTCACGACTTGGCTCATGGTGGCGTTCGCGATCCTACACCTCGTCGAAGCCCCATCGAGAGGGACCGCTGTCGTTGGATTGATTACCAGCGTCCTCTTGTTCATCCGGCTCACCCGTTGGCAAGGGACCCGAACCGGCGGCGAGCCTCTCGTCTGGGTGCTGCACGTTGCTTTCTCGTGGCTACCCCTGGGCTTTCTGCTTCTGGCTTGCGCTGAGGTCGGCCTGCTTCCCCAAACCGCGGGTATCCACGCGCTGACGAGCGGCGCCATCACCACGATGATCATCGCCGTAGCCGGTCGGGCCGCCTTGGGTCACACGAGCCGCCCGTTGGAGAGCCACCCGGTCCTGACTGCGGCTTACGTGTTGATCACGGTTGCGGCGATCTGCCGAGTGGCAGCGACGATCGGGCCGGGCGCTCGTGCATTGCTGGCGGTCTCGGCGCTGGCGTGGTGCCTGGGATTCGTTTGCTTCGCATGGCGCTACCTGCCGATTCTGACGCAGCCGGCCCCCCGATCCTTGCCGACGCCGTAGTCAGCGTCAGCAGCAAAGCAGCAGCAAAGGGGACACGCTGCACTCCCCAAAACGTCCTCATTTCAGCCATTTATGACCCACACCGCGACAACGCAACGCTATTTTGATTTTCGCGGTGTCGCCCGTAACCAGTGGAAAACATGCGCATTCTAGGCATGCAGCGTGTCCCCGTCAGCTGCCGTCAGCTGCCGTCAGCGACGACGTCAGCGACGGTGTTGCGGGAGCACGACAGTGAACACCGTACGGCCCGGCCGCGACTCGACGTCGATGCGTCCGCCGTGCTCTGTGACGATCCGCTGCGTGATCGCTAGACCGAGACCCGTGCCGCCCTCTTTGCGCGTGTAGTAAGGCTCAAAGATCGCCTCTGTCTGGTCGGCCGGGATGCCAGCTCCGTTGTCTTGCACCCGCATGTACACGGTGCCGGCTTTCTCCTCGAGGCTCAACCCAACCGCAGCGCCGCCTGCAGGATGTGCCTCGCGCGCAGCGTCCCGCGCGTTTTGCAACAGGTTGTGTAGCACCTGCGTGATCTGATCGATGTCGACGAGCGCCTCGACCGGCGTTCTGGGAAGCTTGGCCGCGACCGGCACCTCACCATCCGAATGCAGGGACGTGGCCTGTGCGACTACCTCCCGAAGGTCGGTCTTCTCGGGCCGTGGCGCAGGAAGTCGGGCAAATCGACTGAACTCGTCGACGATATTTCGTAGGCGCCCTACCTCCTGAAGAACGGTCTTCGTCGACTCATCAAACAGCGAGTCAAACTCTTCGTGTGACCGTTCGTGCGCCTTGCGCAACGTTTCGATCGACAGCTGAATCGGAGACAGCGGATTCTTGAGTTCGTGTGCCAGACCCCTCGCGATCTCCTGCCACGCGGCGATTCGTTCGGTCTGCCGAAGCTGTTCCCTCGCATCCCTCAAGTCGTGCGTCATTCGATTGAATGCCGTCGCCGTTGCGGGAAATGCTCCCCTCGGGCTGTCGTGCAGCGTCGTGTCGAAGTCGCCCCGACCCACTCGTGTCGCAGCTGCGGTCAGCTCGTCGACCGAGGATTGCAGCCACCGATTGAGGAAGCCACCAAAGATCAGCGCAAGCCCCAGCGCCAGAACGGCGACGCAGGCGATCCACAAGAGAAGGGGCGGGCCCCGCCGGTCGAGCTTCGGGCGCCAAACCATCACGCCTCGAGGAACGCCCTCCGCGTCCACCAGCTCTGTCACCACTTCGTCTCGCTTACCGGCGTCGCCCGTGATCACGAGCTGCTGTGGATCGAGGCTACGAAGTTCTGAGACACGGTGCCCAGCGATCACTGTCAGTCGTGCTCCCCCGCGTGCGATCGAACACGAGCTCACCAAGAACCGCTGATGCTCTTGGTCGCCCAGCAACAGCACGAACGAGCGGTCCCCTGCGCTCCTCGCCTGGCGTGTCAGCTCCGCGCCGTCATCGCCAAGGACCCGGTTGCGGTGCCCTGTTGC
This sequence comes from uncultured Myxococcota bacterium, assembly GCA_964196015.1. Taxonomy (GTDB): domain Bacteria; phylum Myxococcota_A; class Polyangia; order Polyangiales; family Houyiibacteriaceae; genus SG8-38. The sequence continues at coordinate 3,618 of CAXMRM010000294.1, read as the reverse complement.
AATGATCTCTCCGCTCAGAAAGTCCAGTACCCACAGCGCCTGAAGACCCGCCGCTTCCATCGATCCACGAAATAGGCGATCGTAATCGAGCTCCGAGGGCGTCTCCCTGCTGCGCTCGTCGAGCAGCGTGTCGATCACCAGGTCGTCGCGGCAAAGGCGGTTCACCGCGGCCTTGCGTTGCGCATCGAGCTTACGTAGTTGCACGCGAGCCATCTCCGCTTCGCCGGTCCCGGCGTCGGCGCTCCACTGCGATACGCCCAGCCAGACTATGCCCGTCAGCGCGACGGGGAATGTTGCAGCCAGTGCGAATAGAACGACGATGCGGGTGGCGAACCGGTTCATGGAGGGGCCACGCCGCCGAGGACCCGCTCTTTACGTGGCGGCGGCGCAGCCTCCTTCGAAGCGCTTTCGCCTTCGTCGTCGTATTGCTCCATCAGGAACAGGTTCGGGTCGGCGACATCCGGTGGCCTCGCGACATTGACGGGGGCAGTCCCCGAAAGGAAGACCTCCTCGAAGGCGTCCTCTTGACCGTCGTAGGCCAGCAAGCCCGACGCGGGATCGATGCGGGCCACGATCACGCCACTCGGCATCGCGAAGTCTGTCTCCTTCGGCGTCTTGTCCGCAGCCGCCATGACGTCGATCCAGATCGGCAGCGCCGTCTTCGTACCGGTTTCGCGATTGCCGAGCGATCGCTGGTTGTCGAAGCCGACCCACACCCCGGCCACGACCGAGGGCGAGTAACCGACGAACCAGGCGTCCCGGGCCTCGTTGCTCGTGCCCGTCTTCCCGACCACCGCGCGCTCGAGGCGCTGCGCGGGTCTGCCCGTGCCTTCGGTGACGACGCTCCGAAGCATGCTCGTCATCACGTATGCTTCGTCAGGAGACATCACGTCACGAGCCGGCTCGCCAGGTTCCAGCGGTACCCGCGTCCCATCGGGAGCCACGATCTTGGTCACGATCCGCGTAGGCGCCCACCGACCGCCCGCTGCGAACGTGGCATAGGCGTTGGCGAGCTCGATCGGTTTCACCCCACTCGCACCGAGCGCAAGGGCCATATCTTCCTCCAGCTTGGTTGTGATACCGTCCTGTCGGGCAAACTCCGCCACATCGTGAACCCCGACGTCCTCCACCACGCGGATGGCGACCATGTTGATCGAGCGCGCAAGCGCCTGGCGGAGCCGAACGGCGCCTTGGTAGTTCCACCGTTCGTAGTTGCGCGGCTTCCACTTCTCGTACACCGCCGGTGCATCGACGACCAGTGACGACGCCGTGAACCGGCGTGATTGAATCGCTCGCGCGTAGACGATCGGCTTGAAGGCACTTCCGGGTTGACGAATCGCCTGTGTCGCTCGGTTGAACCCGCTCACCGCAGCGAAGCTTCCGACCAAAGCAAGCACGTGTCGCGAGCGCGGCTCGATGACGACGACCGCACCTTCTGGACCTCGTTCCATCCTTGCGACCGCGGGGTCCTCTTCTCCGCCCATCTGCGTGATCGACACAGGGAGGAGGTCGCCCTTCTTGGCGAAAGCCGAGGCTGGACGCCGGTCCGGGTTGTATCGTGCGGCGTCGCGCATCTGAAGGACGGCAGGATGACCTGCGACATCGAGCCGAAGTTTCTCGTTCGCGTTGTCGGCGCCGGTCACCCGGGAGATATACGTCCGGCCCATTCGCAGCGACTCGCTTGGCTTGCTGGCCTGCGGTCCGCCCCTTCGCTTCGTGCGGCGAAGCGGCCCTTGGTACCCCTGTCGCTCGTCGACCGCGCGCAGCCCACGCTGCAGTGCCTCTCGCGCTTGCTTCTGCAACGAGAGATCGATCGTCGTGTGCACCTCGTAGCCGCCTTCGCCTAGGGCCTCGTCACCGACGGCGGTGCGCAGCGCATGCCGCGCGATGGTCAACACCTCGGGGGCATCGCCGGATCCCTCGGGCAGCGAGCCCGGCTCGACCTTCTCTTTCCGCGCTGCGGCGATCGCCTCTTCGCTCAGGTCGGGCCAGTAGACCTCCCGCTTCGCCTGCAGTTGCGACAGAACATACTCCTGGCGGCGCTTTGCCGCTTCCGGGTTGCGTCGAGGCGAAAGGCGGGAAGGCGCCTGCGGAATGCCGGCCAACATCGCAGATTCCGCCAGGGTCAGCTCGCTCGCGTCCTTCGCGAAGTAGTATCTCGCCGCTTCCTGAATTCCGTAGCGCCCACGACCAAAGTTCACGTGGTTGAGATAGAGGTGCAGGATATCGTCCTTGGAGAGCTCGTTCTCCAGTCGCCGCGCCAAGATGAGCTCCCGCACCTTTCGCGACAGCGTGCGTTCGGGGGTCAGGAGCATCAGCTTGACCACTTGTTGGGTGATCGTGCTTCCGCCCTGCGCAGCCCGCCCCGCGACGATGTCCCGGCCCACCGCACGCAGTATGCCGAGGTAGTCGAGCCCCTCGTGCTCGTAAAAATCCGCGTCCTCGGCGGCGAGAACCGAGAGAACCATGTGCCGCGGAACCTTCGACATCGGAATCACGGTCCTGCGTTCTGCGAAGATCTCGCCGATGATCTTCTTGTGGCGATCATAGACGCGCGTGGTCTGTGGGGGCCTGTAGTCGCGCAAGGTGCTGACCGACGGGAGATCGCGGCTGAAGTACGCATACGCTCCCAACACCAGCAGCGCGCCTACCACCAGCGCGGCGCCGATCAACTTCGACAGCATCGAGCTTCCGCTCGGCCTCCGTTTCGTGCGCTTGCTCGGTTTGCGCTTCTTCTTCTGAGTTCGCTTCCCTGCCATCTCGTCCGCCGGCGCCTATAGCATCCCCTGCTTGGCGCCCTCCCCCTAATTCATGACACCTGCTCCCAGCTAATCATTCCTGAGGAATTTTTCGATGACTTGCTCAGGTTTCTTCACTGAATTCATTAGGAATCTGGCCTGGAGCTCCTGCTGTCGCTCGGTCGAGAGGCGCGGCCTCCCGTCGCGAGCGAGGATCTGCAACGTGATGGCAGCGGCGACCGAGATGTTGAGGCTTTCGACGAAGCCGCGCATCGGAATCGAAAACGTCCCATCGGCGAAACTCCGCATTTCGGGCGAGACACCGCGGTGCTCGTTTCCGAACACCACCGCCAAGCGAGGCGTGTCGCGCAGGCCTTCGGGCGGTGTGTCGGCACCCATGGCGGCGACGTAGATCGCGTAGCCATCTTGCTTCAGGCGGCGGGCACAGGCCTCGGCGCTTTTGTAGCGCACGACGTCCAACCATCGGTGCGCGCCTTTCGACACCCCCCGCGACGCCCGAAACCCATGCTCCCCGACGATCACGTGCACCGTCTGGACGCCAAACGCATCGGCGCTTCGCAGCACGGCGCTCGAGTTGTGCGGGTCGGCGATGCAGTCCAGCACCAAAACCAAGCTGTCGGTTCGGCTCCGTACGACCTCTTCGATTCGCCCTAGACGCTCGGGCGTGACGACCGGCGACAGCGCCTCGATGACGACGTCAGCGGGTCGTCCGAGCGGAGGAGGGCCCGCGATTTCGATCACGTCCGGGTCGTCCGCACGCACCTATTGTGCGGTCTTTTTGGGGTCGACGATGACGCCAACGACGAGCGTCCCGCCCTGATAGGTCTGTCCGGCGACGAAAAACGGATCGCCGGCAGAG
>CAXMRM010000293.1:0-3890 GCA_964196015.1 uncultured Myxococcota bacterium | reverse complement strand
TGCGCAGTTGGGCTACCTCGTTGGCGGTGTATGTCGGCGTAGGGGGCTTTCCGGTAAACCGCTCTACCAACCAGTTCATCAGTGCGGCTAACCTTGCGGCTGAGAGCGGAGCTTGGGCCGCGCCCGGGACCTGGATCCAGTACTGTCGATCCCGAGCTATCCATTCGATGGCAGCCCGAACAGTTCAGAAGGGCATAGCGAATTCAAAGGGCCTGTGTGCGCCGCGAGCAACGCGACATAACAATCTAGTACCGCGTCATTCGGACTCCCCGCATGGGCCCAATGAGCTAAGAGAGGTGTCGAGATCAACGCCGCCCCGAAGGTGGCGCCTTTCTTTCTGTTCGAGCTCGGTCCGGCGATCGGCATCGGAAACGGCGTCTCGAACGTGGACTTTGCGTTTCGAGTGTGGGTGGGAACGGCCTTCTGGTCGGTGCTCGGAGAGTAGCAGCGACAGCAGACGCGCCGTGCTCGCGAGGGTCGGCTAAAGACCGCGCGTAGCTGATTGAACGCGTAAGGCGCGAAACGAAGCAGCCACGACAAACCTTGCCACGTTCAAGCCTGGCTCTACTGTTCCGGCAGCTCGACCGTTCGGCGGCCCACCATGTTCATGCGGGTCCGGCGAATCGTTGCCGCCTCGACGATGCGGTCGTCGTCGTAGCGGAAGCGCAGAGCGTCTTCGGGGCACTGGACGATGCATGCTCCGCATTGGATGCATTGGTCGGGTCGCTTGATCTCGACTTTTCTGCGGTGGCCGTTCATTGCCAAGACGTCTCGAGGACAGACCTGCACGCACTCGGCGGCACCCGTGCAACGCTCTTCCACGAGATCGACGTGCGCCTCGTTCTGAAACGTGTTGATGTAGCTGCCATACCAGGGCGTAGTCCCCGCGAGGTCGGTGGACAGCACACCCATTGCGACAATCGCAGTGCCCGCTGCGAGCCACACGTGCGCTGAGGTTGCCGCTCCAAGGGCGGCGAGGACGCCCACGCCAACACCGAAACCGAATGCGGCGAACACGCCAAAAGTAAGCCATCGTCTTGGGCCCGTGACGACGAGCCAAGGCAATGCCGCGAATATCCCTCCCACGATACAAACGACAACCGCGACGGCGGATAGGCCGGCCTCCCAGCTATCAATGCCCCATGCGACCAGCGCAGCGACCACAATAAGCGCCCACGACCACATGAAGGACATCTCCATACGCTCCCAGAGCGGAAAGCGAACGAAACGCTCGCCTTTGACCACGCGACGCCGTCGCCCCAGAAAACCCGGGAGATCCTCGAGGCGCGCCGGGCCCCAGCGCGCAGACCACCCAGTGACTTCGGCGATCTTGCGCCGTTCGACGCCGGTTGCGCAGAGCTGGGGCAAAACGAGCTCGCGATGATCGACCTGCTCGCCAATCCGTGATGTTCGCAGGACGGATATGACGTCATGGTGCGTGAGGTGGCCACCACCTGCCGCGCACCAAACATTGATGCCCTTGCTGTTTGCGCACAACAGCCAGGCATCGTCACCATGCAGCACGTTGATCAGTCGTCGAATCGTGAGCGTGAAGTTGCCAGTGAGGAGCACAGGGGAGTCGCGTCCAGGGTTTCCGACTCGCACGAGCCCAGTCGGCGCGCGATGCGGGAACATCCGCAGCATCGTGTCTCGCAGCCAATGTGGGAACTGCCGCAGCTTCAATGTCCGACATCCTCACGCACGGCACGTGCGACGAAAAACGTATCCCCCCAAAGGCGCGCTTCTTCAACCCGCCTGAAGCCCGCAGCACGAATGCGATCGGTGAGGAGCTCGACAGGTCGCGTGCTCGTCTGGGTCAGCATGTAGGTGGCCAGGATCAGAGGAAGCCGGCGCATCTGGTACCACAAGCGGCGGGCCTTTGAGGAGGGCAGCGTCTCATCGGCAATGACTAAACACCCGCGAGACACCAATCGGGAGCGTGCGATGTCGAGCGCGTAGGTCTGTTCGTCGGGCGAAAGCTCACTAAATACGAGGCAGAATACGATCGCGTCAAAGTGTGCTTCACCGAATCGATCTTCGATCTCCGCGAGGCCCAACTCGATCCACTTGATGTCACCGCCATGAGCAGCTGGAACGGGCTTCGCGCGTGCGACGTCGAGCATCCCGGCGTTTGAATCAATTGCGACCACGTGTGCGCCCCTTGCCGCACACGCGAGCGAGACTCCACCAGTGCCGCAGCCAACGTCGAGCACCCGTTTTCCAGGTGATGCCGCGTATTCGGCAATTTGCTCGTAGACATCTGCGATGCGTCCCCCGGACAAGAGCTCGACACCTTGGTCATAACGCTCCGGCGCAGATTCGAGGAATTTCATCCAGACAAAGCTGCTCATCACGCGGCCCCGGTGGGGAGATTCTCGAGTGACGCGACTTCGTCTTCGCGTCCGCGGACAACCCGCTCGCCGACGAGGGGTCCGCGGTACTCAGTGACGATGGTGCACTGGCCCTCGTGGCCGTCGCGTTCGAAGTAGACCACTACCCAATCTCGGACGCGGCCTAGCTCGTGGGCCCGATCGGTATTGGAAAACAAAGCGGTGAAGTGCCAGCCATCTTCGTAGCTGTGCAGAACCGGGAGCCAGGCGGCGCCCTCGGGGTTGTTTCGCTGCGGCGCGATTCGCGGGAGCCCGTCCGCTTCGACCTTCTCTCGGTATTCCCGATCGAGCTCGAGCAACAGGCGCACGTCCGGTCTTGCTTCGGCCGTCTCGGGCGCGCTAACCAGTGCTCCCGCCTGCCGCAGCTCCTCGAACCTGCGCGCCCTCCCCCGCGCCGATCGCGCGAGCATCGTCGCCAAGATGTCGCGGATCGCTTCGAGGCGCCGCGGGCCGAAGCCGGCAACCGCATCGAGCCGTCCATCGTGCGCCGCCACTTCCAGCGCTTCGAGCGTGTCGATGTCGAGCTCGCGATGGATCCGCTCCGCAAGCTCTTCGCCAATCCCCGGAACCGTCTTGAACAGCTCGACCGGGGACAGCGTGCCATCGAGCCGCTCGAGCAAACGAAGGCGCCCCCCGTGCGCGATCTCGTCGATGGAGGCGGAGAGACTCGAGCCGATCTGGGGCAGCGCATCGAGACCCTCGCGTCCTTCAGCGAGCGCCAGTTCCTGAATGCTCGTTTCGTGGTTCCGAACCACCGCAGCTCCGGCTCGATAGGCGTCGATTCGATAGATACTTGCGTGCTGCGTCTCGAGCCGGTCGGCCACCCGCTCTAGGATGTCAGCGATCTGCTCGTTGGTGACGGTTGGTGGTCGAGGCGACTCCACGGCTGAATCAAGCCAGGAGATCGAAACGCGCGCAAGGCCCCTCAAACCGCTGGCGGTTTCCCCCACTTCGTTGAAACCTTCGACTCCCGATCCATGGTGAAAGACTTGGACTCACGAACCGCTGCCTTCTTCGACCTCGACCGTACGTTGCTCGACATGAACAGCTCGACCCTTTGGGCGAAGCATGAGCTTCTCGGCGGGAGCATATCCCTCCAGCAGTTCGGACGGGTCTTGGTCTGGAACGTGCTCTATCACCTGTCGCTCATCGACATCCAGGCGGCCAGGGTCGCCCACGAGGCCGCTGGTCGGCTGCTCGCTGTGCCGGAAGCCGGCGAATGCAGTAGTCGATCTCAACAAGCGAAGGAAGCCGTAGCCACGCACCCGCTGCGCCCCCACGCACCACCCGCAAGAGCTGCGCGTCGTGCGGTGAGATTCCCCCGCGATACCGGGCTTGGGACCTGGCACGGCCGATGCAGCTACGTAGCCGGACTGAGGGCGCACTGCGTCTGAACGGGAGATTGCCATGCGGTACTTATTCGGATTCATGTGCGTGCTGGCGCTTGGCGTCATGCCGATGGTCGGGTGCGGTGAGACTGAGGGCGCGGGTGGCAGTGGC
>CAXMRM010000292.1:0-6597 GCA_964196015.1 uncultured Myxococcota bacterium | reverse complement strand
CTGCTCGAAGTGCGGAAGAATCCGCTTCACCACTAGAAAGCGATGGTCGCCCTCGGTGGTGGCGTGGCGCGTGAGAAGAATTTCGGCCATTCCGCCGCGCGCGAGGCGCCCAAGAACGTCGTAGCCGGCGAACTTTCCGAGAACCGGAAGGTCGACTGGTGGTCTGGGCATCTCGCTGGCTAGGGCTTCTTGCGTCACTTCGTCCTATCCCCCCAAGGGAAAGTGTCACGGAACACAGCATAGCGGCTCGAAGGAGCCCTCGCCTACTTAGAGCCGCGAAAACATGGGCAAAGCTGGCAAGATGTGGGTTTTCTCACAAAATGCGTTCGGTGCGGCCGAGCTCGCGGCACATGTTCTTTTGGTGCGCTTCGAGCGTGCCGCCCCCTATCTCGAGGAGCTTGGCGTCCCGCCACAACCTCTCGACTGCGTACTCGGCGACATAGCCGTAGCCGCCCAGCACTTGGATGGCGCGGTCGGCGACCTCCTTGCCCATCGTCGAGGTGAACAGCTTCGCGCCGTCGGAGTCGAGACGGTGGCCGGGGGTGTCCAAGCTCATGGTCGAGGCCGTGTAATAGGTGTACGCCCGCCCCGCCATGTACTCCGCGTACGACTGCGAGATGTAGCGTTGGATCTGTCCGAACTCGCGCAGCGGCTTGCCAAACGAAGTCCGCTCGCTCGCGTAGCGATTCATGACTTCGATCGACCTGCGCGCAATGCCCAGGCTCATCGCGGCGAGGGTGACGCGCTCGAGCTCGAGGTTGCGCATCATGTGGATCGTTGCGGCGCCTTCGGAGCCCACCAGGTTCTCCGCAGGAACTTGGCAGTCCTCGAACACGAGCTCTGCCGTGGTCGACGCGCGCATCCCGAGCTTGCCCTTGATCTTCTGGCCAAGGCTGAAACCGGTGAACCCCTTTTCGACGATGAACATCGAGAGCTGGTTGCGTGGGCTGCCTTGAACGCGAGCGTACACGAGGAATGTGTCGCCGAGCTCGGTCTCGTTCACCGCTCCGTTGGTGATCCACATTTTGGCGCCGTTGAGCACGTAAACGTCGCCTTTTCGGACCGCTGTGGTCTGCATGCCGAGAACGTCCGTGCCCGCCCCGGGCTCGGTCATGCACATCCCACAAACCTTCTTGCCGGTGCACGCGTCGGGCAGGTACTTGCTCCGCTGCTCGTCGCTGCCGTTGATCTGAAGGTTGTTGGCGAAGAGCATCGAGTGCGCGAGATACGCCAACGTAAAGCCAGGGTCCGCCGCCGAAAGCTCCTCGTGTGCGATCACCGCGGCGATGGGATCCAAGCCCGCGCCGCCGAAACGTTCCTCGACGGTGATACCGAGAAGGCCGAGGTCGCCGAGCTTCCCAAAGAGATCGACGTTGAACCGCTCCTCGTGGTCCGACGCCTCGGCCTGCGGGTCGACTTCTCTTTCCGTGAACGAACGGACGAGCTCGCGAAGCGCGCGATGCTCCGGCGATGGATTGAAGAGGTCAGTCACACGGCGGGCCTAACATGCGAGCCCCACAACCGAAAGCCGACCTCGGAAGCCGAGCCCCTCAGGCAGCGTCTGCGACGGTCGAGGTCGTCAAAATGCTGGTGACGATCGCGCGCGAAGCCGTGGCCGTGGCGCGGTCGAGGTCGTCGACTCGGCCGTCGAGGTAGGCCTCCGCCAGGCCGAAGACGATGCTGACGAGCAGCTCGGCATGCAGCGCGGCATCCGATGACGTGACGTCAGGACGCACCTGAACGACGATCTGGCGCATCCGTTCGCGGAGACTTCCCGTGAGCACGGTCCAGCGGCGACCCAGCGCGGAGGTTTGATCGCGGCGATTGCCGAGGAAGACCTCCGCAACTTTGCGGTCCCGGACGAGGGAGCGCGTGCACTTCCGCACGGCCTCTTCGAGCACGTCGGCGGCCCGATCGAGCTCGGCCGACGCCTCCGGATTGAGACCGGGGCTGAGCTCCTCAGCGACCCAGTCGGCCACCTGCTCGAGCGCCTGATCCATGCTTCGGAAGTGCACATAGAAGGTTGGCTGTGCAACCCCAGCAAGCTGTGCGACTCGTCCGGTCGTCAGGGTGCCGCGTCCGTACCGCTGGATCGTTTTGAGAATCGCCTGAAGCAGGCGACGCCGCGTACGTTCCTTGTTGATTTGGCGTGACATGGCATTCGTTTAGCAGTCGAACCCACCTCGTTCCATCGAAAGTTGGGTTGCGATCGTGCTAATTTACGCAAAAGAAACAGACAGACGCTTGGACGGGCGCAGAAAATGCGCTTGGGTCATCATGACGAGCACGCCGGAACAACAAACAGAGTCGAGCGCAAGCACTGGTCTTGCACCGGGTGGGTATATCGTGGCGGCCAGCAAGGACGTAGGAACGAAACCCGAGCGGGTTTGGTTGAACGGATTACCGCTCGTTACATTTCGCGACGCGACTGGACAAAGTGCCGCGCTGCTCGATCGCTGCTCTCACCGTAACGCGCCGCTGTCCGCAGGACGTGTCCTCGGCGGGAACATCCAATGCCACTACCACGGATGGGAATTCGACGGCGCGGGTGCGTGCAAGGCAGTGCCCGGTTTGTGCGGAGAGCCGGGCCACCCTGCACGCCGTGTTCCCTCGTTTGCTTGCCGTGACTCGCAAGGTTGGGTCTGGGTTTACTCCGAAGCTGATGTCGACCCCGATTCGGAGCCCTATGAGATCCCGTGCGCGGATCAGCCTGGATACCTCACCATCCGAGAGCGGCTGGAAATGCCCGGGCCGCTTGATGCCGTGGCAGAGAACGCGTTGGACGTTCCGCACACCGCCTTCGTGCACGCCGGGCTCTTCCGCGAGAACAAAGATCGCAAGCCGATTGAAGTCGTCATTCGAGCGCTCCGCGGCGGGGTCGAGGCGCAGTTCATCGGCGAGGAACGGCCGAAAGGTCTGGCCGGCCGCATCCTCGCGCCCCAGGGCGGCGAAGTGTTTCATTGGGACCGTTTCCTCCTCCCCTGCATCGCCCAGGTCGAATATCGGCTGAGTGAGCGTAGTCACATCATCACCACCGCGGCATTGACGCCCCGAACACCGACCGTCACGGATCTCTTCGCCACCGTCGCCGTCAAGGTCCCCGTCCCGAACGCAATCCTACGGACAGTCGTCAAACCAGTGGCGATGCGGATCTTGCGACAAGACATCGAGATCCTCAGACGCCAAACCGAACAGGTTGAACGCTTCGGCGCCGAAGAATTTGCATCGACCGAGATCGACGTCCTCGGGCTCCGCATCAAGAAGCTCCTGCGCGAAGCGTCGAGCGGTAAGGCCAGCACGGCCCAGGAAGAACGTCGGATCAAAATGCTCGTTTGACCCCGCTTGGTGTACCCTCATGGCCCATGGGGTCAGGGAACAAGGGAAACTCAACCTATCTCATCAAGAACCCGCCCTCCGACCGGGTTGAAGCTCCGAGTCCTAGCGGTGCTCCGAAATCCGAGCCTCCCGACGGGCGATGGCGAACCTCGAATCCGCCCCCGGGAGAGAACCTCGAGGCCAAATGGTGGCCCGACCGTGAGCTCGGCAGGGCGTTTCGCCGCTGGCCCGGGATCCCGCCAGCGCGAGGCGACGACGCGCGAGCGGCCGCGATGAAATTCCTCGTCGAGCATTTGAACGTCGGTGAGCTGACCGCCATCGGGACCGCGCCGAGGACGCCATTGCCCGCCATCGAGACGCCGGACTTCGCCGCACGTGTCCAGACGATGGTCATCCGACTCGGGATGCACGGCCCAAACGAGGACGCACCCGACCACGGCGCCCTACTCGCGCTGGGTGAAGAGGTCCTCCCGATCTTGCGAGACCTCTTTCCTGGTCGGCTCTGGTTCAATCGTTGGGAGCCGCACGTGCAGCCTCCTCGCGGCAGGAGCATCTCGGGTCTTTGCAGGACCCTCGTGGCGTTCGGCGATCCTGCAGCGCCCTACATCACCGAGCTCCTCAAGTCCGATGAACCCGACACCCGTTACTACGCGACGCTGGTCGCCGCGGAGCTGCCACACCCACTTCTGGTCGAACCGCTGGCTGCCGCCCTGTTCGACGACGATCAGGGTGTCTCGCGGAGCGCGCTCTATGCGCTGGAAGTTTTTCACGAACAGGAAGGGGTAGAGGGACTCAAGGAGTCGCTCCGCGCTCTGGCCCTCGCATCGGACACCGACCAACGCTCACGCCTGCTCGCAATGCGCGCGCTCGCCGTGCTCCGCGATGAGGAGTGCATCGAAGCGCTCATTCCCGCGCTGTCGGAGCGCAGCGTACTCGGAGAAGCGGCGTGGCGCGTGTTACGCATGCTGACCGCGCAAGACTTCGGCGACCGAGAGGCGGATTGGCGCGCTTGGTTTGCGGACAACGGCGGGCGTTCGCGTGTGGAGTGGCTCATCGACAGCCTCGACCACGAAGACCCTGAGATTCGCACCATCGCAAGCCGCGACCTCGTTCGCGCCTCGGGTCAGGACTACGGCTACCGAGTCAACATGGCGCGCGACGATCGCCGGGCAATCCGGGAGCGATACCGCCTCTGGTGGTCGGTACGGAACGACTCGGGCAACTAGAACGTCAGCCGAGCAGCTGTCCCGCTATCGAAGAAGCCAGCCTTCCGTCGACTTGGCCCGGATAGCGGGCCTTCACCTCTTTCATGACCTGCCCGAGCTCGTTCTTGCTCGAGAGGCCAAGCTCCTCGATGATCCCGGCGATCGCCTCGCGAGTCTCGTCCTCGCTGAGCTGTTTCGGCAGGTAGCGTGCGATCACCTCGATCTCGGCTTGCTCCTTGTCGGCGAGATCCTGCCGGCCACCGTCGACGTAGCTCTTGATGCTGTCGCGCCGCGACTTCACCGCACGAGCGAGCACGGCAAGCTCGTCGGGATTGTCGAGCGTCAATAGTTCGGACTTGATCATGCGGAGTGTGTCGCGGGTCACCTCGTCGCGTTCGAGCATGGCCTTTTTGAGGTCGGCGTTGATCTGTTCCAGGAATGCCATGACCTAAGCCTGTGCGCGCTCCGCTAGCCGCGCAACGCCTCGATGACCCGCAGCGCATTGCCGCCGAGGATCTTCCGAACCCGCAGGTCGGACCAGCCACGGTCGAGCATTTCGTGCGCCAACCGCGGGAGGGCCCAGAGCCCGGGCAAATCCTTGGGTGGCGTGATGGCCCCGTCATAGTCGGTACCGATCGACGCATGGTCCTCGCCGACCGTATCCACGATGTGTGCGAGATGGTCGACCACCGTACGGACGGTGACGCCGCGTCGCCCGAGGAACGCGGCCTGCAACATGACCCCGACGGTGCCGCCGGTGTCGGCCACCGCCCGCAGCTGCTCGTCGGTGATGTTTCGCCAGTGCTCGTAGACACCGGCCAATCCCGTGTGCGTCACGAACAAGGGCTGCGTCTTGTCGTGCACCTCAACGGCGTCGAAAAAACCTTTGCGGCTGATGTGAGCGAGATCGACCCCGATGCGAAGCTCGTTCAGCCGCTCGACGTACGCCCGGCCGAAGTCGGTCAGCCCTGCGGCGCGCGAGGAGCCAGGCGCACTGGATGCGCCGAGTCGCGACGAGGTCAGGTGAACCAGCGTGACGCGCAGGACGGAACCGTCGGCGATCAGATCCAAGGCCTCGATGCCGTCGTCGAGCGCATTGCCGCCCTGAATACCGATGAAGGCGGCGTGATCGCCAGCCGCGCGCGCGGCACGAAACTCTCGCGCGGTTCGGACGTGTCGGATACCGGGCGCACCCTCGAGCAAAGAGCGCAGCCCCCGGAGGTTCTTCTCGAACGCCCGACGGCGGCCACGCACGGATCGTGCGGGGTTGGTCGTGATCACCCACGTTGCGCCGCCGAGGCCGATTTCACGCGCCGTCGGAAAGTCGGCTTGGCCGAAAAAGCTCCGCCCGAAGACCCCGCCGCGGTGCGCCCGATTGAGGTCGTAGCCGAAGACGCGGTGCCAAACGAACGATTCGATGTGAAGGTCGATCGCATCGGAGCTCCGGAACAACTCGACCGCCTCCGCAGTGACTCCCAGCTCGTGGGCGGTGTTGATGGCGTCCATCGGAACGCTTCCCTAACACGCCATACAGGAGATCGCCGTGATCCCGGTCAGTTGGCCGAAAATCGCTCGAAAATTGGTTTTGTAAATCACGTGTAAACGCTTGTTTTGCACGCTTTCGATTGACTAAGTGCTGGTCCGAACCCAGAGTGATGGTTCCCGGCTAGTTAACTTGTAAACAGCCGAGGCAGAGAAAGGACAAAAGATGTTGTCGTCGACCACAGTAGCGGCGAGCGGCAAATCCTCGGATTTGCTCAGCTCACGTTCGATCAATCACGTGGTGGTCCTCGGTGCCAATGGCGCGATGGGCCTTGGAAGCGGGGTCTTATTCACGACGGTGGTGCCGCGGGTCACCTTCTTGGCGCGAACCAAGGAGAAAGCAGACGGCGGGCTCGCCGCAGCGGTGAAGATGGTGCGATCGGGCACTGTGGCCAGTCGGGTCGACACCGGGAGCTACGATGAGGACTTCGATCGCGTGGTTGCGGAAGCCGACCTGATCTTCGCGGCGGTGACCGAGCAGCTCGATCTCAAGAAGGAGTTCTTCGACCGCATC
>CAXMRM010000291.1:0-9602 GCA_964196015.1 uncultured Myxococcota bacterium | reverse complement strand
TCGTCTTGCTGCCGTAGCCCTTGATGCCAGCAGCCTGGTAGTTGTGTGCGACGCACACCCCGCGCTGAATACGATCGGGCAACGGCGTCACGCCTGGTGCGCAACGTTCCTGTAGATTGGAGCTCCGCGTCTCCTCACTCGGCTTCGAACAGCCGATCAGGGAAAGCAGCCCTATCGACGCCAACATGGCCCAGCGCATTTCGCATAGAGATAGCACGACCAGGGGACGAGCCGAGGTGAGCATCCAGCGTAGAGCGCGCCTCCAGGAGGCCTATCGCCGTCCCCCTCCTCGTGCGAGTTTGACCGAACTTTTACAAACGGACCGCCGGTCCCGTCCTACATTGTTAGTGTGGCAAGGCGAGCGACATCGACGAGTTCTCCGAACCGCCTGGTGGACCGCCTGGTTCACCATGGCGAGGTGGCCTCGTTTCGTGAGCTGTGTTCGCGTGTCCTGACCGCAAAGACCCGGTACTTGGTTCTCGACCTCGACCGAACCATTCACCTCGGCCGCGATCTGGGCCAGGACCTCGGTTGGGAGCTCTGCGCGTATCAAGGCTACGGACGCGAGCATTTCGAGCGCATCGAAGGCCGGCGACAAAGCGGGAAGTTCCTTCTCGACTGGGACCACCCCCGAAAGACAGCGCGATATCTCGGTCGTAGTTTGAAGATCTGGGCGTACCCCGGCGCGTACTACGGCTTGTGGGGCAAAGCCGCCGCGCGCCTCGATTGGCTTCGACGGCGTGGCTTTCGGCACTTCGTCGGAGACCCGGTTCGCGCGGCGCAACGTGTCCCACAGCTCACCCTGCTCCGACACTTGCAAACGACATCCGAGGACGTGTTGCGTGAGCTTGCGCGACACATCTGGCATCGGCACGAGCCCGATCAGGTGATCGACCGCGAGGACCTCGCGTGGGTTCGCGCCCAGTGGCCGCAAATCGAAGTTGTGCTCAGCAGCGCTTCGCCTAAGGCGACTGTCGAGGTCGCAGGCGAAGCTCTCGGCGTCGACCACGTTCACTATTCGACGCTCGACCAGATCAACAGCGGCGAAGCCAAGATCCAACGCCTCCGGGAGCTCTGCGACGGCATGGGCGACCCAGACGTCGAGATCGTTGGCATCAGCGACACGAGCCGCGGCGAGGACCACTGCTGGGCCCAGCACTTCACCCGCGTCGTCGACATCAATAGCCCGACTCCGTTCCCTGCGATCGTCTCCAGCGACTCCCCATTGCTCGAGGTGCACTCCGCCACCTTGCTGACAAGGCACGAGCGCGAGCGGCGCGCCGCCGGCCACACAGGCTACCTCGACGCCCGTCGCGAGAAGCTTGCGCCGACTCAAACGAAGCTCGTGCTCACCCGCGAAGACCTGGAACGCCGCCTTGGCTGGCTGCTCGCGCGAGTCAACGCAGTCGCAAGCGCCCCGGGGCAGATCACGGGCGACATCGCGTATCGCCTTGCCGTGCTGCAAGAGGCTTCCGCAAACCTCGTCCGCGCGTAACGCCGAAATCCGTGCGTCGCGCTACTGACTGGGCTCTTCTTCGAGCGCGTCCAAGTCCAGCTCTTCCTCGTCATCGCCTTCTAGGGAGTCCAGGTCCAGCTCCTCGTCATCGCCTTCTAGGGAGTCCAGGTCCAGCTCCGCATCGTCGCCTTGCAGTGCGTCGAGGTCAAAGTCGAGGTCGTCTTCGTCCATGTAGTCACCGGACTCGTCGAGGTTCACCTCACTCGTCTCAAGCATGCTCGGGAGCCAGGTCGAAAGGGCCGGTATGTAGGTGACGATGATCAGGGCGATGCCCAGAAGACCGATGAAGGGCAAGACGGATCTGTAGAGCTGTGTGATGGGTTTGTTGAAGCGGAAGCTCGAGACGAAGAGGTTCAGACCGACAGGCGGCGTCATCTAACCGATCGCGAGGTTGAGCAGGAAGACGATACCCAGGTGGTAGGGGTCGACGCCGAACCTGAGGGCATTCGGCACGATGAGCGGCACCACGACGACAATCGCCGAGAAGATGTCCATCAGCATGCCGACCCCGATGAGGAAGAAGTTCAGCGCGATCAGGAACATGACCTGAGAGGTGATGTAGCCCTCCATCGCGTCGAGAATCACCATCGGCACGCGCGCCTGAATGAGGAACGCTGTGAAACCGATGGCGGTTGCCAGAATCGCGAGAATTGCGCCGACCAACGTCATCGACTCGCGGATGATGCGGGGCAGGTCGCCTCGGAATTTGACGTCGCGGTAGATCCACACCTCGATGATCAGGGTGTAGATGGCGGTGAACGCTGCCGCCTCGTGGATACGAAGCAACCCGCTGTACATCCCGCCGAGCAGCGCGACGGGAAGCAGCGCCTCCCACTTGGCCTCCCAGAGGGTCTTGACCGCTTCGGCACGGTTGAAGCGGGTCCTGGGCATCTTGTGCTTGATGCCGGTGATCGAGCTGTAGATGGCCAGGGCGGCGACGCTGATGATGCCGGGAATCAGGCCAGCCAAGAACAGCTTTTCGATCATGACGCCGGCTACGACGCCGTAGATGATCATCGGCACGCTCGGCGGGAATAGAAGACCCAGCGACCCACCCGTCGTGACCAAGCCGAGCGAGAAGTTCTCGTCGTAGTTGTCCGAGACGAGGGCCGGATAGAGAAGACCACCAATGGCGACGATCGTGATGCCGCTGCCCCCGGTGAAGGTCGTGAAGAAGGCCGACGCGACCAGGCAGACCATCGCCAGGCCACCGGGCATCCATCCCAGCCAGGCACGAGATAGCTTGACCAGGCGATGCGGCGTTCCGCTCTCCGCCATCAGGTAGCCGGCGAACGTGAACAGCGGAATGGTCACGAGCAGCGGGGAGTCGGCGAATTTCTCGCTGAAAACGTCGTTGGCAGTGCCGGTGATGCTCGTGTCGGGCAGCGCCCCGAAGAGCAGCATCGACGCGGCGCCGAAGATCGTGAAGAGGGGCGCGCCGAGAATGGCGAGCACGATGAGGAGCACGATCCAAAAGCCGTCCATCGCTCAGCCCTCCCCTTCTGAGTCTTCGGGGTAGTTCTTCGTGATGAACGCCGAGCTAGCCGCCGCAGCGCGACTGAAGAAGCGTATGGCCATGAAGATGAACATCGCCGGCACGATGAGCTGCATGACGACGTCGGGCGTCGACATGTCGGCGCCGAACACAGTGAGCGCGCTCCGCAGCATGCAGAAAACATCCGGGCGCGAAAGCCCGGTGTCGGCCAATAGCCCGAGCGGCGCGTCGCAGATGTGAATCATCTCGTCGGAGGGGCCGAGCACGGAGTACTCGAGCGGAATCTCCAGCGCGTTGTTGAGGACCGACAGCCAGAAGACGCGGCCAAGGTAGAAACAAGTAACCCCTGCGAAGATGGTTGCGATGGCGCGAAACAGCTGTTTGGCCCTGGGCGGTGCGATCCGGGGGAGGACGTCGATCGCGATGTGCTTCTCGTCATAGGTGGAAAGCGACGCGCCAAAGAACGCGAGCCAGAGCGTGCCCTTCTGCAGGAACGAGTCCGCCCAGTCCATGCGCTCGAGGACGAGGTTGGCCCAGTCGAAGTCGAGATTGGTGAGGTTACGGAGCGCCGCTTGTGTCGCCGCGATCACGATCATGAGTAAGAGGACCGTCGCGGCGATGGCAGCTTCGCCCCGCGCCAGCTGTCGGTCGATACCACGAATATACTTCACTCTCGCTGCCCCGCTGCGGCGACGAGCGCTTCGAGCAGACTCTCCGGATGCACGAGGCCCGCAAGCCTGTCTCGAACCTGTTTGCCGGCCTCTAGAGTGGGTGGGAGTCTCAGTTTCATACGGGCCCAGTCAGCGCAAAACGCCGGGGTTGCGCAGAATACCTTCCCCAGGGGCTGATATCACTAAAAAAGTTGGTCCGCGTTCTCGATGTAGAGGGCCGCGCGCTCGCGAGCCATCACGTTGGCGAGCCGCGCCTCGGGCAGTGGATCTTCCGCGTCCATCACCTCGGTGAGAAGCTTGTCGAAGAGCTCCCGGTCGCCGGTCTTGACGGCGTAATAACGCGCCATGTTGACCTGGGTCTGGAGAGCGCGCCGCTCGGTGCGGGCCAATGCCTTATCGAAGTACGCCTTCGCCTGGTCCATGTCGGCACCCAGGTCCGACGCCGTAGCGACACCCATGAACGTGTAACCCGCCGCATTGTAGTAGTTCGGGTCGAGCTCGATCGAGCGCGCGACGAATGCCTTGGCGTACGCGAGGTCCGCGACGGCTTCCATGTCGTCCTTAGAGGTGTTGATATACGAGCCCCAGGCGTAGCCGTGCCAGAGCAGCATCTCGGCGTCCTTTTCCGCTACGAACGTTGCATGGAGCCACGCCTCGAGGTCCTCGACAGTTCCGTTGACGGCGTCGTCGACGCTCTCGTCGCGCAGCCGAATCCGATGCCGCGTCAGGTCGATCGACCGCAAGTACATCATACGCGCGCGCTGGCGCTGCGCGTCCGCTTCTTCGTAGTCGCCCTCGAACTCGAACTGCTCGACGTCGGCCTCGACCCAACCGTACGCGTAGGCGATGTACGCCTGGGACAACTGCGCCAGAATGCTGTCGTTGTCCGGAATGACCCGCAGAATCCCTTCGAACTGCACGATCGTCGCGGGCATCGCTTCGCCCGCAAGATCATAGTCCCAGTACGATTCGAACGCCGGGGCCGCGCGCGTGAACAGTCCTGCCGTCGAGTCTGCGGTGAACTTTGCAACGTCACAACCGCCGAGCACCACGATGCAAAGCGCTCCAAGCGCCGATCGTAGATGGCGAGACAACAGATCTTGGTGCATGGGGCAAGGTGTACGAAACTTTAGGGGAAATTGTCAATCGAGATCGTGTGTGGGGGATCGCTTGACGGAAGGGGCTAGCGCCCGCAGGTTTGGGAAATGCTTAGATTCAGGTTTCCACCCGTGCTGGTGGGCCCTCTCCTGGCCACCCTCCTGCTGGTGGGTCTCCCGGCCAGCCCTGCCAATGGCTCTATCGTCCAAGGGCTCGAGCTGCAGGAACTGGTCGCCCACTCCGACCGCATCGTCCTCGGCCGAGTGCTGTTCTCGGAGTCCTTTCAGCGTCCCAGCGGTCAACTCGCGACCTGGCACCGCATCGAGGTCGAACGTGAGATTCGAGGCCGCTCCCCCGACGAACGGGAAGTGATGGTCGAGACGATGGGCGGCCAGATCGGCGACATCGCGATGCGCGTCGAAGGCGAGCCGTCCTTCACCGTCGGCGAGAGAGTCCTCGTCTTCATCCGCGACGGCGGCCCTTACACCGCGTTCCGGCCGGTCGGGATGGGACAGGGCGTGATGCGGGTGCGTATGGAGCGGGGCGTCGAAACCGTCACCCAGCACCGACAAGGGTTGATGCTGATGCGCCGCAACGCGCAGGGCCGCTTGGAGCGCAGCCTCGGTGCGCTGCCGGGGAAGGAGCGCCTCGATGCGTTGCTTTCCAAAGTGCGAGACATCGTCGAACGGAGCGCAGGAGGCATCGATGAGTGATCGCAGCCTCTACTGCACCGTGTTCCGGGCCGCTGCCCTCGGGCTCGCGCTCTTCGCTTGCTTCACGCCAACCCGCGTCTCGGCCTATTGCCGCATGACGACCGGAACCCCCCCACAGGTCGGCGCCGATGGCTGCGTCGAAAACGGCGAGCCCTTGTTCTGGAAAAACCCATGCCTGTCTTACGCGGTCGACTCTCGCGGCTCCCAGTGGTTCCAAAATCCCGACGGGACGGTGGACCTCGCGCAGATCGAATCGCTTGTCGATCAATCCTTCGCGGCTTGGCCCAGTGCCGACTGCGGTGGCGCTTCCCCTAACCTGGTCTTCAAGCCGCTTGTGCCATCCACCTGTCAGCGGGCAGAGTTGAACGGCACCGGTAACGTCAACACCATCGCTTTCCTAGACCCGTGGAGGGACCCGTGCGCCGACGCGGACGACCCCGGTTACGACGACTTCGCGCTCGCGGTGACGATCGTGTCGTTCGACCCAGCGAACGGCGAGATCCTCGACGCCGACATGATGATCAACGACAAGCTGAGCACCCCCTTCAATACCGGCGGCCCCTACGCGGACTGCCCTGATGAGACCGGGTGCCCCACGGGTAGCCCCGGTAGCCCGGGCGACGCGGATTTGCGCAGCATCGTGACGCACGAGGCCGGACACTTCATTGGCATCGGCCACTGCGCTGCCGTCAACCTCGACGATCCCAATGACCCCTGTCTAAACGCCACCATGTTCGCGTCGACCGAGCGGACCTCCGTAGAGAAGCGCACCCTTGCGAAGGACGACATCAATGCGGTGTGCGACATCTACCCGCCCGGCAACCTGGACCAGTCGTGCAACGCCGCACCGTTAGGCGGGCTCGAGCTCAACTGTGAGACCGACGATGCCGGCGAGCCAATCGCCTGCAACGCCGAACCGGTGCCAGTGCCGAGCAGTGGCGGCGGATGCAGCGCGGGGCGAACCCCTGCCGACGGCCCTTGGGCGGCGCTTGTGGTGGCGCTCGTCGGGCTCACGGTGCTGCGGCGGCGGTCAGGTCGACGCGGCGTATGATCTTGAACTGAACGCGTCGGTTGCGAGCGCGGTTTTGCTGCGTGATGTTCGGCGCGATCGGACGCGTAGACCCGTAGCCCTTCGCCGTCAGCCGCGCCGGCTCCACGCCGTGCTGAATCAACCATCGCTGAACAGTCTCTGCGCGTTGCTGCGAGAGCCGCGTATTGAGCTCTCGCTCGCCGCGATTGTCGGTGTGACCCTGAATCTCGACGAGCTCGAGATCGGGGTTTCGAAGGAGCGCGTCGGCGACCTCAAACAGGATGGGCTCGCTGTTCGGCAGGATCTCCTCGCTCCCCGTGGCAAAGCTAACCTGCCGCCGCAGAGCGATCTCGTTCTTTTTGACCACAACGCCGGGACGAAAGGGCTTGAGCAAGACGCGAAGCTGCACCGTCGTTTCCTGGCGCGCGAAGATGTGGAGGTCGGCTACCGCGATCAGATAGGCCGGGTCATCGACGTGAGCGGTGTACGCCCCGGGCTCCAGCGCCTCGACCACGGCGGCGCCGGCTTCATCCGAAATCAGACGATGCTCCGAGGGGCCCCGCACAGTGATCGGCATCTTGGGCACCGGCTTGCCCCCGCGGTCGACGGCCACAACCCGGAGCTTCCCATCGAGGCTGGAAGGCACGAGCTTGCAGTCGGTGTCCGACGGAACAGGCGCGCTGCACTGCACGGTCTCGTAGTCGGGATGCGACACCTCGAGCAGAACCTCCCCCTCCGGTAGACCATAGGTGACGAATCGTCCGGCAGCATCGGTGACCTGCGGGGACACGTCCTGGCCGATAACGGTGACGACCGCATCAGCAACCGGGCTCTCACTGTCCTCCTCGAGGATGTGGCCGCGCACCTGCCCAGCCGGGGCGACTGCCGCAACCGACTCTTGTACGATAGCCGGTGAGACGGGCGCCGCGGGCCGGGGATCGAACGCGTAGGAGATGCCTAGTATGACGTTGTACGGGACGGTCGGCGCGAGCTCTCGGACGAAGTTGCGGGTTCCGGTGAGCCCGACGTCGGCTGCGACGGTAAACGCGAGCCCCTTGGGCGGCGTGATAATGCGCAAGCCAAAGGTGAGCAGCATCGGGAAGGCCTTGAGCTTTTCGTTTGCCAAACAACTGTCGTCGTTCGCTTTCGTGGTGGCGGCACACTGGAAGCCCTGACGGTCGACCGGGATGTCCCACTGCCACTCGAGCATCGGGTGGAGGCCTACATTGCGGGCTTTGAGCGGGGCCTCGAGGCCAGCCGCGAGGCGAACATAGTCCATACGATTGACGCCGTACGCAAACCGCTCGAACGCGGTCAGCAGGTGACGGGTCTCTAGAGGGCGAGGCACCGCACCCCCGAGCGCGTCGTACCGGCCATCTTCAATCCCCTCGGTGAGCTTCGCCGAGTTGTCGAACCAGTACTGCGCGTTGAAGCGCGCGATCAGGGGAAGCTCGCGGCGCTCGTAGTCGCGAAAGTCCAGCGTCACGTTGCCGCGAAAGCCGAAGCTCGTGGCGCGGAAGGTCGCTTTGGCGTCACCCACGCCACCGAGAAACGCGACGCTCGCATCACCGCCGACCGTCACCCAGGGCTTGGCTTGGTAGAAACCTTTGAGGCCCAAGAGCAGGTCGGCCACGCGCTGGACCAACATCGGGTCGTTGGAGTCATCCCACGCCGAGGTCACCTCCGCCGCTGCAAAAACCTCCAAGTACTCCGTCGGCGTGATGCTCAGCGAGAGGTTGCCCGCGAAGTGGTGCGCTTCGTCGGTCGGAACGAAGAAGTCACTGATGATGAAGAACTCGGTGTTGAGCGCGAGACGGAATGTGCCCTTGGGACCGGAGGAAGCATCGATGATGCGAATGCCGCCCGTCGGACCGCTGAAGCTGTTCTGGACTTCGACGAGCCGAGCTTCGCGCGCGCTCGCGTCGGGCGCTGGGTCAGCCTGCGCATGCACCGGTGCGACGCATGCCAATGCGACCACGCCCGCCAGACAGGACGATATCAAGCTCCTGCGCATTCCCCTCGCTTGTTCCCCACCCGAAATGATGCCATTTCAGGGGTGCCCCGCGCCAACTTGAAGTGCTATTTGGCTGCGATGTGGAGATCCGCTTTGCCGTTCGGCGGAATCATCACCTTCTTGGGCGCGGTCGCGCTGCCGCTGTTCGGCTTGAATACGGCCATGTATCGACCGCCTGGCACCGACCGCAGGGTGCAGCTCCCCTGACTGGTTGTGCAGGTAAACGTGCCACCGTCGCCGCTCAGCTCGACACGGCCGTCGACCGGCTTGTTGTCGGCGCTACGGACCTTGACGTTGACGACGGCGTCGGCCTTGACCTGCGTTGTCACCATGAGGCTGAGGGCACAAACGAGGATGGCAGCGAAGCGTTTCATGACGCGTCACCCCTCTTCGGCTGCCTCAGCAAAATCGCTGAGGCGGATTTCTTCGTATTCGTCGTCACTGGCTTCTGGCGGCTCCGACTCTTCGACGTCGTAACCGTCGACTACTTCAACGGGGGCCGCGGGTCGGAGAGCATTTGGATCCGGAAGCGGCGGACGGGACGGAATCGGAAGTCCGTTTTCGTAGACGAAAAGGCCCGTCGTGTGGACATCGCTGACCTCGCCGTCGGCGGTGAAGAGCGACTCCTCGACTTGCGCCAGCGAAGGCCGCGTGAGGCCTTTGGGAGGCTCAGCGAGCCGCAGCGTGGGCGGAGCGGGCGGCGCTTCGGGAGGCGCTGCCATCGAAGGGATGGGAACCGGCATACCGACTCGCGGCTCTGTGGCGATGCCATGCTCAAAAGCGTACTCCGGGTCGAGCCCGCCTTCTTCGTCGGCATTCACTTCAACAACGTCATCATCTCCCCCCAGCCCAACCTCTGCCGCCGACACGGACTCGGACTCGGACACGGGCTCGGACTCGGACACGGGCTCGGACACGGACACTGGCTCGGACACTGGCTCGGACACTGACACTGACACTGACACTGGCTCTGACTCTGACACCGACTCTGACACCGACACCGACTCTGACACCGACTCTGACTCTGACACCGACTCTGACACTGCCATCATGGCTTCGGCATCG
>CAXMRM010000290.1:0-2663 GCA_964196015.1 uncultured Myxococcota bacterium | reverse complement strand
CTCATTGGCCCCCCCCATAGACGAGCCAAATAGCCAAAACCGACAGTACCAGGCCGAGAACGACCGAAAGACAGCCCTTTTTCCGCAAAGCCAGGCGGGCCGAAGCATAGGGCGCGTACCACCGGTGTCCAAACGTTTGGGCTCAGCTAGGCATCCACCCCGCATCTCGAAGGTGGTCGACCACCTCGTGCGCGACGTTGGGCCGCACGGCGACGAGGATGTAGCCCGTCGCCGGGAGCTCGTTTTCGGGGAGGCTCGCAAAGTACGGCGTCCTGGAAATCCCGGGAGCCCCGGCGACCCAGCGAATGAAGACGAAACCCTGGTCGAGCAGAAGCTCCTCGACCCGCACCGGCTCGTAGTCGAAGCGGGCGCAGTTGGAGGCCGAGAGCTCACAGTAGACAATCTCGGTATCGGCGAGGGTCCGCGTGGCCCCCTGCAGGACGGGGAGCTCGTACCCTTCGACGTCGAGCTTCAGGAGACGCACCGGGGTCGCATCCCCCAAGTCATCGAGCGGCCGCATCGGAACTCGAACCGCGCCGTCGCTGCTGACGTAGTTCTGATCATCGGAGCGCCGACTCGTAAACGTGACCTCTCCGACCTCGGCACCGAGGGCGCAATGGACGGTGCGCGCATTGCCTACATCGTTCAGCGCGAGGTTGCCCTCGAGGTAGCGATAGACGGCCGGGTGGGCCTCGACAGCGAGGACCTGACCCGTGGGCCCTACCCGGCGGGACGCCGCGAGGACGAGTTGTCCGATGTTGGCGCCAGCGTCGACGTAGTGATCGCCCGACCGTAGAACCGCCCAGACGAAGTCCTCGTCCTCGCGGCGCGAACCCGGGTCCGCCCAGAGCGCTGCCGAGATCGAGCTCGGATAGAACCGAATGCGGAAACCGCGCGGCATCTGCACGACGAAGAGCGGCGACACTCGCGCGAGCCAAAGCAACCGACCGGCGACGAGTCGAAGCGGCCGCGGATGATCACGGAGCTTTGCGAGCCTCTTTCGCCACTTGTTCATCACACCCACCCGCAACGCGCCCGTTGCCCCCGCATCTTGTGGGCTCCGGCTCACCTGTGCTACCTGAAACCGTAGGGGGAAGCTCCCATGGGGGCAGTCGGAACAAGCACGAACAAGCCGCGGGTAGCGCACGTCACGACCGTCGATCTCTCGTTGCGCTACCTCTTGCTCAATCAGCTCGAGCGGATCCGAGAAGAAGGCTACGACGTGGTGGGTATCAGCGCGGACGGACCGGACGTCGAAGAAATCGAGGCTCGTGGCATCCCGCATTTTGCGGTTCCGATGACTCGCCGCTTCACACCCTTCGCAGACCTCCGCGCTCTATGGGCCCTGACGCGCGTCATGCGGCGCGAGCGGTTCGACGTCGTGCACACACACACACCCAAGGCGGGGCTGCTCGGTCAGCTCGCGGCGCGAATCAGCGGCGTGCCGGTCGTCGTCAACACGCTCCACGGGTTCTACTTCCACGAGGGAACGAAGCCGTTCCCGAGGCGGTTCTACGTGTGGATGGAACGGATCGCAGCGAAATGCTCCGACACCATTCTCTCGCAGAACGAGGAAGACATCGCGACCGCCGTCGCGGAGGGCATCGCATCCCCCGAGCTTCTCAAGTGGCTCGGCAACGGGATCGACGTCGCGCGGTTCGACCGTCGGAGGTTGTCCGACGACGTGCTGCAGACGCTGCGGGAGGACATCGGCCTCGGCGCAAACGCGCCGGTCGTCGGATTCGTCGGTCGGCTGGTGGAGGAAAAGGGCATCCTCGACTTGCTCGAGGCCGCCAAGTCGGTCGCAGTGGCTGTTCCCAACGTGCAGTTTCTGATCATCGGTCCGTACGATGAAGAGAAGCCCGACGCGCTCCGGCCCGATGTCGCCCAACGCTACGGTGTCGCCGATCGCTGCCGGTTCCTCGGAATGCGTCACGACATGCCGGAGCTCTACGCGTTGATGGACCTGCTGGTATTGCCCTCGTACCGCGAAGGCTTTCCGCGTGCGCCGATGGAAGCGTCTGCCATGGGCGTTCCCGCGGTAGTCACCGACATCCGTGGTTGCCGCGAAGCGGTCGAGCCTTGCGTGAACGGGCTGCTCTTCCCCGCCGGCGACTCGAATGCGCTCGCCAGTGCCATCATCGAGCTTCTCGGCGACGACGAGCGCCGCACCGCCATGGGCGCCGCTGGCCGCGCGATGGCCGAAGACCGCTTCGACGAGCAGAAAGTCTTCGAGCGAGTTCTCGAGGAGTACGAGAGGTTGCTCCAGTGAGCTTCTACAGGCGGTTCGGGAAGCGCGTCTTGGACCTGAGCCTCGCGGTGCCCGCCCTCCTCGTGCTCGCCCCGGTGGGCATCGTGGTGGGTGCGTTGGCGCGCGCCAAGCTCGGGGGCCCAGTCCTGTTTCGCCAGCAGCGCCCGGGTCGCGGCGACCAGCTCTTCGAGCTGATCAAATTCCGGACGATGACGAGCGCGCGCGACGCTGATGGTGCGCTCCGCCCGGACGACCAAAGGCTCACGGCCTTTGGATCGCTTCTGCGTCGCACGAGCCTCGATGAGCTCCCGACGCTCTGGAACGTCATCCGGGGAGAGATGAGCCTGGTCGGACCACGGCCGCTCCTGGTGCAGTACCTCGACCGATACACGCCCTATCAACGCCGCAGGCA
>CAXMRM010000289.1:0-3536 GCA_964196015.1 uncultured Myxococcota bacterium | reverse complement strand
ATTATAAGGAGTGGCCACGGTTTTACGCGAAACGCTTCCTCGAGCACTTTGCGCAAAGTTGAGCTCCCGCATGACGTTGAACAGCTCCGACTATCGCACCGTCACGGATCTCCGGCTCAGCGGTCGTCACCAGACGTGCGGGCCCGCCGCTCCCGTTTCAGAAGCAAGCCCCACCAGCGGTTGAAAGGATGAACCTCTCGGACACGCTTTTCTCCGCGGTAGACCGGGCGGTCCCGATTGGCCCAGTCGAACAAGCCTCCTTCTAGGTTATACACGTCATCGATTCCGGCATCTTTCAGCTCGTCGACGATCGCGGCGCTCCGGTAACCGATCGAGCAGTAGACGACGACCGTGGCGTCGGCAGGAATCGACAACCCTTCGACGTTCGGGTTGCTCGGATCCACGGGCTGCGCGCCCCTCAAGTGGCTCATCGCGTATTCCTCCGGTGTGCGAACGTCGAGGAGCACGAGGCTTGTACGCGATGAGCCCACCATCCAGTCGGTGAGCGTTTCGCCGTCGACCCATTCACCGCCAGGGAACTGAGCTGAAATCAAGGGTTTCCAAGAGCTGGGCTGGGTCGCCGTAACGGCGCCGAACGTGATGAGAAGAAGGGAGAGCCCCGCAACCCACTTCCAGCGATGCTTGGTCACGCGTGGAAGTCTGTCCGGCCAATGATGGTCAGGTCAACTGGGTTCCTAGCTGGCGCGTCTTCTATCACAGTGTCATGCGCGAGGTGTGCACCTTGCCGTCACGGTTCCGAGAGTCTGTTGAGCTCAGCCCAATGCACGCTCGGTGCCGAAGGAGGTTGCATGACTGTCTCTACCGAGAGAAAATCGCGCAGCTCCGCATGATCAGCTTCGACAATAGTTTCGTCCGGGAGCTGCCCGCCGATCCCGATGAGACCAATCGGCCGCGCCAAGTGTACGATGCATGCTACTCGCGTGTAGCGCCGACCCCTGTCAGCGCGCCCAAGCTGACCGCGTACTCGCGGGAAGTTGCGACTCTGTTGGACCTTTCCGTCGACGAGATCGGCGAGCAAGAGCTCGCCGCGGTTCTGGCGGGCAACAAATCGTGGCCCGGTATGGAAACGTATGCGGCTTGCTACGGGGGTCACCAGTTCGGAGCATGGGCAGGGCAGCTCGGTGACGGGCGCACAATTGGGCTCGGCGAGACCACGAATGGCGGTGGTGAACGCTGGGAGTTGCAACTCAAGGGGGCGGGGCCGACCCCCTACTCGCGAGCCGCGGACGGCCGCGCGGTCTTGCGATCTTCGATTCGAGAGTTCTTGTGTAGCGAAGCGGTGCATCACCTCGGCATTCCGACCACACGCGCACTCAGCGTCGTGACGACCGGGGAGGAAGTGATCCGCGACATGTTCTACGACGGCAACCCCCGACCGGAGCCAGGAGCAATCGTGTGCCGGGTTTCCCAGTCTTTCATTCGGTTCGGGAATTTCGAGATCTTCGCCGCACGGGAAGAGCTCGACGTCTTGAAGGCGCTGGCGGACTACACAATCGGGTTCCACTTCCCCGAGATCGGGGACCCCTCCCCGGATGCGTATGCGCAACTTCTGGCTGAAGTCAGCCGTCGAACTGCATTGATGATCGTCGACTGGATGCGCGTGGGCTTCGTGCACGGGGTCATGAACACCGACAACATGTCGGTCTTGGGTCTCACGATTGATTACGGCCCTTACGGCTGGCTCGACAACTACGACCCTGGATGGACGCCCAACACCACCGATGCCACTGGCCGCCGTTACCAATACGGCAACCAGCCCAACATTGCGATGTGGAATCTAGTGCGTTTTGCGAATGCTCTCTACCCCCTGGTCGGCGACGCAAAGCCGATCGAAGCGGCCGTGAAGGCCTACCCGGACACGTTTGATGAGGCGTACCGCCAGATGATGGCAAGCAAGCTGGGACTGACCTCATTCCGCCGCGAGGAAGATGATGCGCTCGTCTCCGAGCTTCTTCAGGTGCTTCAGGCCGCCGAAACCGACATGACGATCTTTTATCGCCGGTTGGCAAATATCGAACCAGGGGAGATGGTCTCTCAAAACGCGGAGGAGCGCGCCGCGCCGCTTCTCGACGCGTACTATGTGCCCGAGCAACTCACTACGGAGGTCATGGAACGCATCGGAGACTGGCTGGGCGCCTACGCGCGACGGCTGCTCTCCGAGGAGCGTTCGACCGCGGAGAGGCGCGATGCGATGAACCAGGTTAATCCGAAATTCATCCTCCGCAACTACCTCACGCAGCTCGCGATCGACAAGGCGGAAGCCGGCGACGCCTCCTTGGTGGACGAGCTGCTCGACGTCATGCGACGGCCTTACGACGCGCAGCCAGGGCGTGAAGAGTATGCTTTGAAGCGTCCCGATTGGGCTCGCTCGCGCCCGGGTTGTTCGGCGCTTTCTTGTAGCTCGTAGAAGTAATAGGCTGGCGCTACGATGGACGAGGCGAGATTGAAGCAACTGACCGAGGGCCTTGGCGTAGCTGATGTGATCGACGCGATGACGCAGATGTTTGCCCATCGCGCCCACATCATCGCTCTAGACAGTCCCAACCCCGAACGAGTCCTCTTTGGACCCGCCGCCACGATTGGTTTCATGCCGGTCCGCAAGGACCTCATGGATCCGCAGCGTCACAGCCTCGGGCCACTATTCTATCGCGCGATCGGTGACGACGATCCGACTGGCAAGGTCCTGGTCATGGCCAGCAACGGTCATCCCGATACTTCTCTAGGCGGAGGCACCAAGCTCTCACGTGTGCGCAACCACAAGATGGCAGGACTGCTTTGCGACGGTCGGATCCGGGACTACGAAGAGCTACGAACCTACGACTTCGCGGTCTACTGCAATGGTGAGACTGTCCGCGCCGGCGGAAACGAGATCCAACCTTATGTCGCCGATGTCCCGGTCACCGTCGGCGGTGTGACGGTCATCCCCGGTGATTACGTATTCGCCAGCGGAAGCGCCGCAGTGATTATTCCCGCGCCTCACGCTCAGGAGATCCTGACGCTGGGCCGCCAAATCATGGAGAAAATGGACAAAGTCAAAGAGTCGTTGGTCGGCGAAGACCCAGAGCAGGTCCTTCGTCAAGGCAGCAGCGAGCTCTGACTTTGGGAAGGTGGTTATGAACGCGGCAGATCAACTCGTTGAGGCGCTGGCGTCCGAGGGTGTCGAGTACGTCTTTGGCATTCCAGGTGACGAGAACCTCCATTTCATGGAGGCGCTGCGCAAGAACGGAAAGATCCGATTCGTCGTCACTCGGCACGAGCAAGCCGCCGGTTTCATGGCAGCGGCATACGGGCGGCTCACTGGGAAGCTGGCAGTGGCCATGTCGACGCTCGGTGCCGGCGCAACCAACCTGACGACCGCGGTCGCACATGCCTCCTTGGCCGCCATGCCGATGCTCGTAATCACGGGGCAGAAGGCAGTGCGCGACAATCCGCAAGGGCAGTACCAGCTCGTCGATGTCGTGAACGTGATGCGGCCGCTCACCAAGTTTGCCGCCAGCGTGCCGTCGGGCGAGATG
>CAXMRM010000288.1:0-6300 GCA_964196015.1 uncultured Myxococcota bacterium | reverse complement strand
CGTGAGGATCGCGATGGCCTCCTGAGCGAGGACGAATCTCGGCCGATGCAACCGCACAGCTACGGTCCTGGCGTCGAATACGTCGCCCTCAGCAGCGTGTACTTCGCCATCATCGCGGCACCCGAAGGCCAAACCGCCGAGCGCTGCGACATGCTGACGAGCGAGCGCGGAGGTACTCTGAAGGACCCCGACGGTAGCCTTTTCCAAGCGACGCTTGCCTACGCACCGCAGGAGATCGGCCCCGGAGAAACGGTCGCCTTCCACACGGCCGTTTACGCCGGCCCGAAGGACTACGACGCGCTCCAGGAATTTGGGCACCGCGCTTCCAATGTCATCGACCTCGGCTGGTTCAGCTTCATCGCGCGGGGGATGAGCTGGCTGCTGCGCACCATCCACGGATTCATCGGCAACTGGGGCTTGGCGATCATCTTGCTCACACTTCTAGTGCGAGTGCTGCTCCTGCCGTTCGTCATTCCGCAGTTCCGAAACATGGCGAAGCAGCGCGCACTCAAGCCAGAAATCGACAAGATCAACGAGCTCTTCAAAGACGATCGCGAGAAAAAGGGCGCCGCGATGATGGAGCTCTGGCGCAAGAACAAGGTGAACCCGCTTGGCGGCTGCCTCCCTGTGCTGTTACAGATGCCGATCTTCTTCGCCCTCTATCAGACGCTTTCGACGAGCATCGAACTCTACCACGCGCCGTTCGTCTGGTGGTGCGCCGACCTCTCGTCCCCGGACCCCTTTTACGTGCTGCCGATCATCCTAGGCGCACTGATGTTCATCCAGCAGAAGCTCACGCCGGTCCAAATGGACGCGACGCAGGCCAAGGTCATGCTCTACGCGATGCCTCTGATGATGACGTTCTTCATGCTGCTTTTGCCGACGGGCCTGTGCTTGTACATGGTGACCAGCTCCGCCGTCGGCATCACGCAGCAGCGATACATGTACTGGAAAATGGACCAGGAGACGTCGATGTTGGCGACCGCTTCGGACGACAGCAACGACGACGACAACGATCAAGCGGCTGACGAGACGGAAGCCGCCGCACCCAAGCGGGCCAAGCCCCGCAGAAAGAAGAGGACTCGCCGTGGACGAGCTTAAAGGTAAACCACGTGACGGGGCACTGATCCTCGATCAGTCATCGGCCCAGGAAGATCCCTCCCAGTACGCCGGAGACGGCAAAGCCGAAGAGGCCGCGGAGATTCTCGAGGAGCTCATCAATCTGATGGATCTCGACGTTGAGGTCGACATTCGTTCCGACGCCGAGCGAATCGAGCTCGACGTGACTGGGCCCGACGCCGGCCGCGTGATCGGCAAGAAGGGCGCCGCGATCGACGCCCTCCAGTTCCTGATCAACAAGATGGTCAACCGATTCCCCGAAGCACGACGCCACGTCATCGTCGACTCCGGCGACTACCGTGAGCGCCACGACGACGGCCTCATCTCGATGGCCAAGCACCAGGCGCACCGCGCCGTGGACGAGGGCAAGGTGATGACCCTGCAGCCGATGAATGCCCGGGACCGACGCGTCATCCATATGTCCCTCGCCAAGTTCGACGGCGTCAGCACGATGTCGCAGGGCGAGGGAACTCGTCGACGGATTCAGATCGTACCGGCGCGCGGACGACGATAGTCGCAGCCGCGGTCCCAGTTCTCGAACCGCCAACCGCGGATCGGGGACTGAGGTCTGAGGTCAGCGCCGGTACGCCAGGATCGATCTCGGTGCACCGCTAGACGGCACCGTGTAGTCCAGCTGGCGCTCCAAGCGCAGATCCCCCGGCGCGGCCACCTCCGCCCCCGCCGTCAACGCCCAGATCTCATCGGCGAGCTTTGCGCCGATCGGCAGCCAATCGTCGGGCGTAAACGTGGCACGAGAAAGCGCGACGCTGAACGGGCCACCGTCGACGACCGGCTTCGCTCGGTCGACCCTCTGCTCGAGTGTGGTCGCCCGTCCCGCAAGGCCGAGCACACCGGCGGCCGTCCTCAAGAACGCCGTCCGAATTCGCCTTGGCTCGACGAGGGTCCCGCACAGCGTCTCGTCCGAGAGCAGGATTGGGATCGTCGGCGCGCCGACGCCTGCACCGATATCGACCAGCGAAGCCGCCGGCTTGCTCCATCCCGCCACAATCACGTGGGCAGCATCGAGAAACAATATCTCGGCAAGTTCGGTGTCCGTGCGGGCGGACGTGAGATCCGTGCGCGCGTCCCAGGCTCGCACGACGTCGAAGTACGCACCCCAGCCATCTGGTTCGGACATGCCGACCGACTCACACAACGCTCGAATCGCATCCGCCCCGCTCATCCGTGCCGTGCCCGGTGCCATGCTGTCTTCAGCTCGGCCATGTCGGCATACCGATCGTCCTTGTTGTGATGCATGGCCCGATCGACCAGCCGAGCGATTTCGCCTGGGATATTGGCGACGGCGTCGAGGGGAAGGCAATCACCGGCGTCGATCTTCATCATGAGACGGCCGACATGACGGTCGTGAAAGGGCTGCTTCACGCTCAACGCCTCATAGAGGACGATGCCCAGTCCATAGACATCGATGCGCTGATCGACGTCGGCCTTTCCGGTCAGCACCTCGGGCGCCATGTAGGCCGGAGTCCCGCTGATCTCGCCCGTCGCTGTCAGTCGATCGAGGCCGAGGATCTTCGACGCACCGAAGTCCACGAGACGAGGGCTTCCTTCTTCGGGCCAGACGACGTTCGCCGGCTTCAGGTCTCCGTGAAGAACGCCGTGACGGTGAGCGGCGCCCAAACCGTCGCAAAGCGTGCTGACCAACACATCGGCCTCCCCGATGCTGAGGGGGCCTTTCGACAAACGCTCGGCGAGCGTCTCGCCTTCGACGTACTCGGTCACGAGGAAGACTAGCCCATCGTCGTCGATCCCGAGCTCGAGTAATCGAACGATCGCCGGGTGATCGAGGGCCTTGAGGACCGCCCCTTCCCTTCGGAACCTCCTGCGCATCGACTCGTCGGCGAGGTACTCGGCTCGCAAGACCTTGACCGCCACTCTTTTCCCCTCGACGCGGTCGAAGGCTTCGAACACGTCACCCATCGCTCCGCGAGCCACTTCCGCGACCAACTCGTAACGGTTGGCCAAGGTCGTTCCGAGACCAATGGCTGCAGGGTCTGTCATCACTCGCCGGGAAGATACCTCGCTTCGCAAACTCGCCCAACTGACGTACGCTGCATCCGCCTATGACGCTGCCTAATCTCGATCGAGCTCTCGGCAAGCTCTACGGCGATCCGGTGCCCTCGACGCAGGTCATCAAGCTACGGGGGGATGCTTCGACGAGGAGCTATTTTCGTGTGCATGTCGCGGAGGCCCCTGCCGGACGTCCCAGCAGTGTCATCGTCATGCAGCTGCCCGAAGACGCGTTCCAAAGCGACGAGGGGGGCAAACGGACCGACAGTCCGCGGCTGCCGTTTCTGGAAGTCGCCGAGCTCCTCCAGACGAAGGGGCTTCCGGTCCCTTCGATCTACGTCGAAGACCTCGCGAACGGGATCATCCTGCTGGAGGACCTAGGCGACGTCACCTTCGAGCAACAGCTGCGTCGTACGCCCCGCACACAGTGGCAACGACTCTACGAAAACGCGATCGATCTGCTCGCCGACCTGCACGAACGATGCGTCGATCTGCCCGAGGCCTGTATCGTCTCGCAACGGAGCTTCGATCGCGAGCTGCTCGGCTGGGAGCTCGATCACTTCCGGCAGTGGGGACTCGACGCGTTGTTCGGTCCGCTCGATGCCGATCAAACCGCGACGATGCACGCTGCGTTTTCTGCGCTCGTGCATGAGATCGAGGCCATGCCCTATGGCTTCGTGCACCGAGACTATCAATCGAAGAACCTGATGGTCGGGCCCGCGGGCGGGCTCACCCTCATCGATTTCCAAGACGCGCTTCTCGGCCCTCGCGTATATGACCTCGTCGCCCTTCTCTGCGACTCCTACGTGTCCCTCGACCTGGAACTGCAGGAATCGATGATCAGGCGATATGCCGCACTGCGTCGTATCGAGCCGGCAGCGCTACGCCGGGAATTCTGGCACGTCACGCTCCATCGCAAGCTCAAGGACGCCGGTCGCTTCGTCTACATCGATCGAGTCCGCAAAAACCCTGACTTTTTGCCGTGGTACCCGCAGAGCCTCGCCTACGTCGGCCGCGCAACTGTGCAAATTTCTGGCTTCGAGGAGCTCGAATGTCTCTTGAGGGCTACAATCCCAGGGTTTCCGGACGCGGTTTCACAACCTGCGTCGTCGATGGAATAGACCCGCAAGACCCGGCGTTGTCCCCATCAGCTACGGGGGGTGAAACCGGACACCGAACTGTACGCTCTCCTCTCCCACTATCCGACATCCTGCACCCCCGGTTTCACCCCCTGCTGGCGTTCTCCGCGCCGCGACTTGTTGCGGGTACTCCTCGGAGCGGTAGACTTTGACTTCGCCTTCATGAGAACCCTCCTCCAGGTACTGGCTGTTGCCGCGATGCTGTTGGTCGACGCGGCATCGGCAAATGCGGCCAACTGTATGTGCGATCGGCTTTCTGCAGAGGGT
The DNA here is from genome assembly GCA_964196015.1 of uncultured Myxococcota bacterium. Taxonomy (GTDB): domain Bacteria; phylum Myxococcota_A; class Polyangia; order Polyangiales; family Houyiibacteriaceae; genus SG8-38. The sequence continues at coordinate 1,747 of CAXMRM010000288.1, read as the reverse complement.
TGCGGCGAGGGCGCACAGATACGCGATGAGCCTGTCGGCCCACCTTTGTGGTGCGAACGGACGGACGACCCACGCTGCATGCCTGCGCACACGCACGGCACCTCGGGTCACATGCTCGTGCCAGTGGCCATGAGCTGGGCTCAACCGATTCGCTGGAACGCGCCTCCCCGCACGGGCACCCGATTGGATGTCTGGGTCGACGGAGACACGCGGGCCGAACACTCACGCAGAGTCGAACGACCACCTCGCTAGCACCGGCCGCCTTTTTCGGGCGGTCGTCCCGGCATTTGGTTTGTTCATTCGAACACTGAGTTGGTTTTTAGCTCGCTGCTAAGTCGCAGCGGGAGGATAGAGATATGAGTAAAGGTTCATCAATTTTATTGGCCATCGTGATGGCCATCGGCGGGTTCGCGCTCGGACACGTCGTCGGGTCACGCCCGGACACGGAGGCTGACGCAGCTACGGAGGCGCAGGCCGCGGACTTCAAGGTCGCGGACGGCGTCGAGCGGTTCAAGATTCCGGTCACCGGCACGCAGCCTTCGAAGGGCCCCAAGGACGCGCTGGTCACCATCGTCGAGTTCAGCGAATTCCAATGCCCCTTCTGCGCTCGGGTCTTGCCGACGACCAAGGAAGTCGTCGACACATACGGCGACAAGGTTCGCATCGTGTGGCGCAACAATCCCCTGCCATTCCACAACAACGCCGGCCCCGCAGCTGCGGTCGCCATGGAAGCGTACGCGCAGGGTGGCGACGACAAGTTCTGGGAGGTGCACGACCTGCTCTTCGCGAACCAGAAGGCTCTGGGCCGCGCAGAACTCGAGGGCTACGCGGAGACAGCTGGCCTCGACATGGAGAAGGTCAAGAAGGCGCTCGACGGTGGAACGCACACGAAGGCGATCCAGGCCGACCAGGCCCTCGCGGCGCAGGTTGGCGCGCGCGGCACACCGTACTTCTTCGTCAACGGACGGCAGCTGCGAGGCGCGCAGCCATTCGCGGCGTTCAAGAACGTCATCGACCAAGAGGTCGCGACGGCTGAAACTCTCCTCAAAGCAGGCGTGAAAAAGGAACAACTGTACGCCACGCTTACCAAGGATGGCCTCAGCAAAGCCGCTGATGCCAAACCGAAACCGGCAGCAGCGAAGCCGGGACAGCCGGATCCAAACGCCGTGTACAAGGTCCCGCTCAAGGGCAACGAGCCCCAGCAGGGTCCGGACGACGCACTGGTCACCATCGTCGAGATCAGCGACTTCGAGTGCCCATTCTGCGGCCGCGTGGAACCGACCATCAAGCAAGTGCAGGACAAGTATGGCAAGGACGTTCGGGTCGTTTGGCTGAACAACCCGCTCCCCTTCCACAAGAACGCGAAGCCCGCGGCAAACGCGGCTCTCGAAGCCTACGCACAGAAGGGCGACAAGGGCTTCTGGGCCATGCATGAGAAGATCATCGCGAATCAGAAAGCCCTGACGGCCGACAACCTCGAGAAGTGGGCCAAGGAGCAGGGGCTGAACGTAGCCAAGTTCAAGAAGGCACTCGCGGACGACAAGTACAGCAAGACGATCCAAGAGCAGCAGGCACTGGCCAGCAGCTTGGGCGCTAGTGGTACCCCGGCGTTCTTCATCAACGGCCGCAACCTCCGAGGCGCTCAGCCTCTGCCGGCCTTCACCGCTGTGATCGACGAGGAGCTAGGAAAGGCCAAGGCGCTCGTCGCCAAGGGCACAGCGAGGTCCGAGGTCTACGCAAAGACCAT
>CAXMRM010000287.1:0-8075 GCA_964196015.1 uncultured Myxococcota bacterium | reverse complement strand
CGACGAGGACGGCGACGCCCAGCCACACGTAGTCGGTGAACTGAGCGAAATGCGCTATCGTGCCGTGCTTCGTCGCTTGACCGACGAGCCCTGCGATCGAGTTGACCATGATGAAGAAACTCGAGGTAGCGGCTATGCGCTTAGGCTCTGCGAGCCGGAGCAGGTACAGACAAGGAGCCAAGAAGATCCCTCCGCCGATTCCGACCATGCCGGCGAGAAAACCCACCGCGCCTCCGAGGGGCAAGCCCACGAACCACATGACCAGCGGCGATCCGGGTGGAGCCGCTTTGGACTGGGTCGGTTGAAACCACATCGTCAGGCCGGCCGCGAGTAACGAGAGCCCGAGCAACATGACGAAAGTGTCCCGTTGGATCGGAACGCTTCCGCCGAACCAGGCCATCGGAATCGAGAGAGCGACGAAGGGGAGGGCGAACTTCAAGCTCAAGTCGCCCGAGCGCCGGTACTGCCAAACGCCCCCCGTGACGACGATGATATTGCAAACGAGCGCGACCAACGGGAGGATGCGGTAGTCGGTGTCCGCGAGAACCAAAAGCGCGTTGTAGGTCGAGCCTCCCCCGAAGCCGACGGCTGCATAGAGCACCGCAGTCACGAAAAAAAGAACGGCGAGAATCGGCATCTTCGCGCTAGTTACTGCACGCCGCTTCGCGCTGCAACCGTGAGGTTAGCTTGCGCGTCGATCGGCGCAGCGTGACGTGGCGGTGGCCACCGCGACAGGTCGCAAGTCGCCGGGGATCCGCCCGCCAAAACAATTGGTGACGATCGCGACGCCGAGCTCTCGTTCGGGGTCGGCCCATGCGCCGGATCCGCCGAAGCCGAAGTGGCCGAATGCGTGCGGGTTTGGGAGACCCAGGTCGTATCGACGCTTGCCGAGTGAGACGCGCAGGCCGAGCGAGACCGGTCGCATGTAACCGACCTTGAATCGAAGCGGGAATGGGATCACCCGGCCGATGTGCGGGTTCTGGTCCTCCATCGCTTCGGCGAGCGCCGAAGACGACAGCAGGCGTACGCCATTGAGCGTGCCTCCGAGACTCAATGCCCCGTAGAGGCGCGCTAGCGAGCGAGCGTTGAAGACCCCGTTGCTCGACGGGATGACCGACGTGAGCCACCGCGGGTCGCCGAGTACGTCACCGAGGCCGGGCGGAATCATTGCGTCGACAGCTTGCCCGAGTGCAGAGTGCCACCGCACCGTGGTCGAGGCGGTTCCGCGAACCTTGGCTCGGATACCACGCGATCTTCCGCGGAGGACCTTGCGTGGGATTCTTGGAATCAGGAACTCCGCGACGCGCGGGAGCTCGCTTTCTGGAAGACCGATATAGAGCCCGTCGAGCCCGAGCGGGTCGGCGAGGTTCTGCTTGACCAGCTCTGGAAAGCGCTGGCCGCTGACGCGCTGCAGTACTTCGCCAATGATCCAACCGCCCGTCCACGCGTGGTACCCGAAGTCGGTGTCGGGTTTGTGCACGGGCCACATGTCCTCGACGACGCGAACCATGTGGTCCCAGTCGAACATTTCCTCGCACGAATCGATGACGCGTGCGATCGAATAGAGCCCCGCGCGGTGCGAGGCTGCTTGGCGCAGCGTGATGCTGCCCTTGCCGTTCTTGCCGAACTCGGGCCAGTACTTTGCGACAGGCGCCTCGAGATCCAGCACGCCGCGATCGACCATCTGGTGGAGCAGCGTGGCCATGACGCCTTTGCCCGTGGACATGCTCAGCGCGAGCGTCTCCGGCTCGAAGAGGTTTCCATGCCTGTCCCGTGTGCCGCACGCGAGGTCGGCGACGAGCTCCCCACGGTGATACACGGCGATCGCTGCCCCGCCTGGGCCGCGCGACGGCGTGCACCACCTCACCGTGTCCCGCAATGAACGGAAGTCGGGATGACTGTATCCGCGGACTTGCATGTTCTTAGGCGATGACCTCGATCTCATTGAGAAAACGCAATGCTCGGTCGGTCACGTGCCTCTTGTCGAAGTAGAGGATGTGCCCGCCACAACGCTAGTATGCCTCATGGCGCCCGAAGTGCTCGCAGCGCGCTTCGGGGTGCACGGCGGGGATGATTCCATCATCGGCGCTTGCGACTAATAGTACCCGTTCTTTTGGAATACGCAGCGTGTGTGAGAGCGGCGTGAACGGAGCGAGAATCTTGCGGAGCTCGCGCATCATCATGGCAGGCTCTTCGAGAGCCTCTTCGAAGAACGAGCGGATGGGCCAGCTCAATGCGCCCGCCGAGCATCGGGCAATCGTCGCTGCTCTTTTGTAGGAACGAATGTGCGGAGAAATCGGCACACCATCCGTCGATCCACGCGGTGCTGGATTCGGCTATGTTGCCGCAGATAAGGCGCAGAAACTGCGCCACTGGAGGGTGATGACGCAGTCGTTTCGCCGGCGCTCCCTTTCGTTTCGGGCGGACGCGACAGGGACCTCGGGTAGACTCCCGCTGATGTCCCAGGACCCGCCCTCGCAGCCTTTTGAAACCTTCGACGAACTTGCGGCCGCGTTTCGCCAGCACCTCGCTGCCAACAAGCTCGCGTACTACCAGCGCATGGGCCTTCAGATCGTGATGGGGAAGCGTGAAGGTATCTGGTTCGAAGATGCGTACACGAAGCTTCGGCTCATCAACTGCCATGGTAACGGCGGCGTCTTCAGCCTGGGGCATTGCAATCCTCGCGTGACAGGCGCCGTTGCCGCGGCGCTTGGCAAGCTAGACATCGGCAATCACCATTTCGTATCAGCTCAGCGCGCGCAGCTCGCCGCGCGATTGTCCGCAACGCTCGACGACGCGCTTCCTCGAGTCGTGTTCGGGGTGTCCGGTGGCGAGGCCGTTGACGTCGCGATCAAGGCTGCGCGAGGAGCGACTTCTCGTCCCAACGTCATTTCCGTCGAAGGGGGATATCACGGTCACACGGGCCTTGCCATGGCGGCCGGCGATGCTTCTTTTCGAGATCCTTTCGGACCGAACCTTCCGGGCTTCGTGCAAGTACCGTTCGACGACATCGGCGCGATGGATGCGGCGATCGGTAACCAGACCGCCGCGGTCCTCCTCGAAGCAATACCCGCTACCTTGGGCATGCCGATCCCGGAGCCGGGATACTTCGCTGCGATTCGAAAGCTTTGCGACGACCGTGGCGCGCTCTTGCTCGTCGACGAGGTGCAGACCGGGCTCGGGCGCACCGGGCGGTGGTGGGGAGTCCAACACGAAGAGGTGATTCCAGACGCGATCATCACCGGCAAGGGGCTGTCCGGAGGGATCTATCCGATCACCGCAACGCTGATGACGCATGAGCTGCATGAGGTTCTAGACGGAGAGGCGAACCCGTTCGTGCACATCTCGACCTTTGGGGGCGCGGAGCTCGGATGTGTGGCCGCGCAGGCGGTGCTCGACATCGTCGGCGAGCCCGGATTCCTCGAGCATGTCGAAGCGTTGTCTGAACGATTCGCAGTCGCGTTCGACCCGCTTCCGTTCGAGCTTCGACGCAGAGGCCTCTTCATGGGGTTGCGTTTCTCGAATGAGACGGAGGCGCTGGGCGGGCTCCTACGCATCATGCAGCAAGGCGTCTTCTGCTTCCCGGCCGCCAATGATCGACGTGTGCTGCAGTTTTTGCCGCCGTTGATCCTCACGAACGAGGAGGCGGAAGATCTGATCGCTCGTATGACGAAAGCCTTCGCGTGATGGCGCGGGTGACCACCTCTGAGATTGAGGCGTTCGAGCAACGGCTTGAAGACGCGGTGCGAACGGGCCACGCGGAAGACCTCGACGTCATCGGGTACGGAGAGGTCACCATTGCGGTGAAGCTCGCGACTCCGCGCGGGGACTTCGCGGGCAAGCGGCTCGTGCCGTTCTCGTCGCGCAAGGCCGCCGAGAGTACCGCAGCCCTCATTGCATCGTACATCGAGCAGCTTGGGGCTTGCGGGATCGACGTGGTCGAGACGGAAACGCCGATACTGGAACGGCCCGATGGCCACGTGCTCTACTGCGTCCAACCGCTGCTCACCCCCGGGACGCTCGGGCCTGATTTCTTGCGAGACAAGACCGCGGAGGAAGCCGCTCCGTACGTACGGCGGATCTTCGAGCACATTCGGGCTTCGGTGACACCCTCGCTTGCTCCGGACGGGCAGTTGTCGAACTGGGCGATCGACGGCCGCCGCCTGCGCTATCTCGACGTTGGCACACCGTTCATTCGGGATGAAAAAGGCAATGACCGCTTCGACTTCACCGAACAGACGCGGGCGCTGCCAGCCCCGGTGCGCGCCATCGTAGATCGCTTTCTGTTGCGAGGGATTCTCGACAACTACCACTCCACCCGCGGGCAGGCGCTGGATTTTCTCGGTAACCTCATCAAGGAAGGTCTCGGGGACATCTTTCCGCCCTTGATCCCGATCGCCAACGAGGTGTTTGGCCTGACGCCCGAGATCAGCGAACAGGAAGTGCGAGCACATTACAAAAGCGACGCGCAGACTTACGCGTTCATCCAAGCGGCGCGTCGTGCCGACCGCTGGGTCTATCGCAACATCTTGCGCAAGTCGTACCCGTATTTGCTCCCGCCGCGAATCGAGAGGTTCGGCTAGGGCTCGTAGGCGCAGCACGTGTCCGTGCGCGCGTCGGCGTTGGTGTCAGCTTGAGTGGTTTAAAACGGCTGGAAGACGGCGAGGGTCACGATGAGGACCGCGAGGATCGAGATCAGCCAGGCCAGGCGGCCGAAGGTCTTCGCTCCGACCTCTTGGCCCTCCGCCCATTTCCGCAGCTTGCCGGTGAGTACGCCGGTGGCAGCGGCGAGCGCCAGCAAGAGCGTCAGCTTTGCATGCACCCAACCTTGCTTCGCGTACACCTCGGCGAAGCTCGGGATCAGCATTCCGAAACCGCCCGCAAACGCGAAGAGCATCGCTGGCGTCGTCACTCGAAGCGTCACCTTGCGGAGTGCTTGTGCGATTCCGCTTTCCCACGGCGTGGGGGCGGAGGCGGCGATCGCCACGGCCACGGCGGTGCCTATCCAGAATGTGATACCCAAGAAATGAAGGTACCGAAAGATGATCATGCTCATTGCGTGCTCCTCCACCGGCCGGAGTCTAGCCGCCGTAGACCAACGGCACAAAGACGCATCGACACAGCTCTTCCGTTTCGAGCTTGTCGCCGCGCTTGCGCGAGGTCTGAAGCGATTGGCCCCACTTGCCGCCGACCGGAATGACGAGCCGGCCACCTTCTTTGAGCTGCTCGATCAAAGCTGGCGGCACCTCTTCCGCAGCTGCGGCCACCACGATGCCATCATAGGGCGCACCCTCGGGCCACCCTTTGCGCCCATCGGCGCAGATGACCTCTACGTTACCGATCCCCAACGAGTCGAGTGCGTCGCGCGCGCGGGTGACGAGCCCGGCAATGATCTCGATAGCGTAGACCTTTTTGGCCAGCTTGGACAGGACCGCAGCCTGGTAACCGGAACCCGCTCCGACTTCCAAGACCGTTTCGTCACCCTCGAGCCGGAGCGCTTCCACCGACATCGCAACCATCAAGGGCTGGGAGATGGTCTGCCCGTGGGAGAGGGGAAGGGCGCCGTCGGCGTACGCATCCCTCTTGTGTGCGTCAGGCACGAACGCCTCGCGCGGCACCTCGCCCATGGCGGCCAGCACCCGGCTGTCGGCGATGCCACGACGCCGGAGCTGCTGCTCCACCATGTTCGCACGCTCTTTGTCCGAGTCCATCGCGGCCCTAGATAACACCTAAACCCCCTCGGGGACCACCCCCCCCTTGAGCGATCTCGTCGCCAAGGGCCTGGGCCCGTATGCGGCGCGACAGCACCGACGTTACGGGCTAGAGTCGCTCCCTCGCAATCGAGGCAACGACATGGCGAAGACGAATCCAGGCAATTTTTTCGAGGATTTCGAAGTCGGCGCGGAGCTCGTGCACGCGGTGCCTAGAACCATCACGGAGGGCGAGGCGGCGCTGTACATCGGGCTCACCGGATCTCGCTATCCGCTCCACTGCTCAGCGGAGTTTGCGCGCTCGCTGGGTCATCCACGGGAGACCATCAATGACCTCTTGGTGTTCCACATCGTGTTCGGCAAAACCGTCAACGACGTGTCGCTCAACGCGGTCGCGAACCTCGGTTACGCTGGCGTGCGGTTCTTGGTTCCTGTCTACCCGGGCGACACTCTGCGGTCCGTCTCAGAGGTCGTCGGCAAGAAGGAGAACAGCAACGGCAAGACCGGCGTAGTGTGGGTTAAGACCGTAGGGACCAATCAACGTGACGAGGCGGTGCTCGAATACTACCGCTGGGTGATGGTTCACAAGCGGGACCCGTCCACGCCAACCGGCGCAGCCGACCGGCCGGCCATGCCCAAGGAGGTCGTTCCGGCGGACTTGGTCGTTGCTTCCAACCTTGATCTGAGCGGCTACGAGGACTGGCCATCAGGCGGCAGTGCCTACTTCGAGGACTACGAGGCCGGCGAGAAGATCGACCACGTCGACGGGATGACAATCGAAGAGTCCGAGCACGCGACGGCGACGCGGCTGTATCAAAACACCGCCAAGGTTCACTTCGACGCGGTACAGACAAAAGACACTCGTTTTGGTCGTCGTTTGATGTATGGCGGTCATGTGATCAGCGTTGTGCGCTCGCTCTCGTTCAACGGGATGGAGAAGGTGCTCGGTATCCTCGCGTGGAATGGCGGAGCGCATGCCAACCCGGCGTTTGCCGGCGATACGATCTATGCCTACAGCGAGATCCTCGACAAAGCGGACCTGCCCGGCCGGACCGACTGCGGCGCGCTTCGCGTGCGATTGGTGGGGCTAAAAGACGTTCGCCCGACCGAGGCCGGTTTCCCGTTGAAGGTTTCCAAGGACGGCAGGGACGTGTATCACAAGGACGTGGTACTGGATTTGGACTACTGGCTGCTCGTTCCACGACGAGAGCGGTGACGGCTTGCGAACCCTCGAGCCATCGCTTACACCCCCGTCTTAGGAGTAATTCATGTACTTGAACACAGTCAACAGCGACCGGCCTCGTAAGCGCAACAAGAGCGCGCGCCGCACCGCGAAGCGCAAGGCAAAGAACCGCCGGCGTGTCAATCGCATGCATGGGCGCAAGCTGGGCCGTCGCGGCTGAGCCATGCCCCGATGGATGCGAAGGTCATCTACGTCGTCAGCGACTCGACGGGTGAGACAGCCGAACGAGTAACGCGAGCCACTCTCCTTCAGTTCCCAGACCATAAAGTCAGGCTGAAGCTCGAACGGCGTATGCGAGACCGACGCGGACTGACCGCCATCCTAGAGAAAGCGTCCGCCCAAGGGGCGATGGTCGTGTTCACATTGGTCCGTCCGGAGCTTCGCGACCACTTCAACGAACAGGCGGCGAGGCTCAAGGTTCGGCACGTCGACGTGATCGGCGCCCTCATCAGTCAGATCGGTTACCACCTGCACGCCGATCCCGTGAACATTCCATCCGCCGAGATGCCACTCTCGCCGGAATACTTTCGTCGAGTCGAGGCGATCGAATTTGCGGTCAAGAGCGACGACGGCAAAGAGCCGCGCAACCTCGGCAAGGCAGACCTGGTACTGGTTGGGGTGAGCCGCACGAGCAAGACGCCGCTGTCGACGTACTTGGCAGGCCGGGGGCTCAAGGTCGCCAACGTTCCGCTCGTGCTCGGCGTCGAGCCGCCGGAAGAGCTCTGCGATATCCCTGCTTATCGCGTCGTGGGCCTCACGGTCGACGTCGAACAACTGATGGACATCCGCAGACAGCGCCTCCAACAGCTCGGGATGCCGCCAGACGCGAATTACGGCCTGCGGGACCACATCAAAGCCGAGCTCGAATACGCCCACTCCATCTTCCGCGACAACCCGGAGTGGATGGTCGTCGACGTCACGAACTGCGCGATCGAGGAGACGGCAACGATCATCCTCGAGACGTTGAAGGACCGCGAGGAGCTCAAGGGGCTGACCAGGCCGCCACCCCGGGTGCTCTAGCCGCTACTTCTCGGGTCAGTGTCTCGGTGATGGACCGTATTGGTGGGAGAGCGCGGTGTAGAACTGGGCGAGGATTCCGTCGGCGACCCGAAGGCGGCGAC
>CAXMRM010000286.1:0-5637 GCA_964196015.1 uncultured Myxococcota bacterium | reverse complement strand
CGTCCAGACTTTGGTCTTTTGTTTGCTGTCGGTGATTTACATCACCCTTTCGATTCAACACGAAGAAGAACACTAAGTTTCCCTCTCGGAAGAGAGGCTTGAGGAGGCTCCGGAAAATGCAGAAATTCGCTCTTCGACTTGTCAGCTTTGCTGCACCACTTGCTCTCACCGCGACCGCTTTCGCGCAGGACGCGCCGATGTCGGACGCTGAGGCCACCGCGATCGCAGGCCGCGCGCTTGCCGCCGGTCTGGCCATCGGCATCGCAGCATTCGGCTGCGGCATGGGTCAGGGTCGCGCAGCGGCTGCAGCCCTCGAGGGCATTGCTCGTAACCCGAACGCTTCGGGCAAAATCCTCGTCCCGCTGATTCTCGGCCTGGCGCTCATCGAATCGCTCGCGATTTACGCGCTCGTCATCGCATTCCAGGTGCAGCCGTAAGCCGTAGCTCGCGTCGGGGCGTGCCGGTATTGGCGCGCCCTGGCGGGCGACGACTTCGCGCCCCATACTTGGGATCATGACGAACGAGCAGGACGCGACTTCAGCTGCGGAACCCACCCGCAAGGGAGGGATTCCGGGTGCCGTCAAAGTCGGCCTCGTGTTCCTCGTGCTCGTGGCGGCGTCCGCTTGGTTGCTTTCAGGCAGCGACAATCCCTTCGTGTACTCGAAGTTGGTGCACGAGGTGATGAGCGAGCCCGAGTCCTTCGAAGGCCGCCGCTTGCGGGTCGAAGGTGAGCTGCGAGAGGGTTCGATTCAGTTCCGTGAGGACCCCTGCGAATGGCGTTTTGTCCTTCAGAAGGAGGGCAAAGAGATGCCCGTTCGCTTCCCGCAGTGCGTCGTGCCCGACACGTTTCGTGACGGCAGGGGCATTCAGGTGACCGTGCAGGGCGAGCTCAGCGATGATGGCGTCTTCCTCGCAAACCAGGTGATTCCACGCTGCCCGTCGAAGTACGAGATGCAGGAGCGCATGGAGGCTGGCGAGGAAATGCCCTACGACCCGAACGCGCCGCTCCCGGGTCAGACCTAAAAAACCCGCCTCCCAAGAGGAGACGGGCTTTCGGCTGTCGTTTGTTAGACGCCCTATCGAGCGCTGAGCTGTTCGAGGCGCTTCTCGTACTGTGCCTTTTCTCTGGCCTCTGCCGCATCGATATTCCTGAGTTGCTTTTCGTGGAACTCGGTCACGCGGGCGCGCCTCCCGTGGATCTCCTTGAGCCGAGCGGTGTGGCGTTTCTCCTCTTGTTGGATCAAGCGCTCCTTGCGAGCTGACTTGGCAGCGTCAGCCCTCGCTTTCTGCTCCGCCTTGCGAGCTTCTGCCTTGGCTTTCTGTCTGTCTTTGCGGGCTTCGGCTTCGGTCTTGCCCTTTTCTTTGGCCTCGTCGGCTTCCTTCTTGGCCCCGCTCTTCACCTGATCGCCGCTGTCGGCGCTTGCTGTTGGCGTCGTTGCCGCGGAAACGCCGAAGAGTAGTGCCAGGGCGATCAATAACGATGGAACGATTCTCATTCTCTTCCTCCTGTAGGTGTAGGCCTCGACGAACTCGCCCCCGCCCACATTCATCATGACAATAGGTCCGAAAGCGAGTGTACCCAAGGGGTCCGGAGATTCTTGACCCCACCGACTAAACAACCGTACAGTGCTGTGCATGAGCACAGTGGGGGGGCACACAACTCCTGAAAAACGGTCTTTTCGGCGTCTGGACAAGCCATGGGCGCGACCCCGAGGGGTGGCCGAGGTCATAGAGAAGTGGGGGTCCGATGGGACATGGCGGAATGTCACTTGGAGTCACAAGGTCGAGCCACACGAGGCGAGCAGCGCGCCGATGCCGCCGTCTCTCGCGTCGGGGGTGGCGCAGGCGCTGCATCAACGCGGCATCCGTGACCTCTACAGCCATCAGGTGCGTGCGTTCGAGCTCGCTTCAAAGGGCAAGCACGTGGTTGTCGCGACCCCGACCGCCTCGGGGAAGAGCCTTTGCTACAACCTTCCGATCCTCCAGGCGCTCGCCTCGGACCCGACAGCGACGGCCCTCTACCTCTTTCCCACCAAAGCGCTGTCACGAGATCAGGAAGAGGCGTTGCGTGCCCTGATGCGTGATGCCGACCTGAGCGTCGGGGCGATCACGTACGATGGCGACACTCCCAATGATGCGCGACGGGCTGCGCGACAGCGCGCCGGGGTCTTGCTCACCAATCCAGACATGCTGCACGCGGGCATCATGCCGCACCACACGGGGTGGGCTCGGCTCTTTTCTAATCTGAAGTATGTCGTCGTCGACGAGCTGCACACGTATCGCGGTGTCTTCGGGTCGCACCTAGCCAACGTCATCCGCCGCTTGCAACGCATCGCGCGTTTCCACGGCTCGTCGCCCACATTCCTGTTCGCATCCGCAACGATTGGCAATCCGCGTGAACACGCTTCGCGGATCTGCGGCGAGCCGGTCGAGCTCATCGACGAAAGCGGCGCACCCGCCGGGCCTCGGCAACTCATCGTTTACAACCCGCCGGTCATCAATGCAGAGCTCGGCATGCGGCAGAGCTACATCAAGACGGCGGTGCGGCTGACCCAAGACCTGGTGCGCGCCGGAGTCCCGACTCTAGTTTTCGGCAACTCACGCAACGGCGTCGAGGTGATGCTCAAGTACCTCCGCGACCGACTGGCGCGCGACAAGATCGACCCGTCCGCGATTCATGCGTACCGAGGCGGCTATCTGCCGCAGACCCGCCGGCGCATTGAAGGGGCCCTTCGAGACGGCGAGATCCGTTGCGTCGTGGCAACCAACGCCCTCGAGCTCGGCATCGACATCGGGGCGCTCGATGCGGTGGTTTGCGCCGGGTATCCGGGGACGATGGCCGGGCTTTGGCAGCGGTTTGGCCGGGCAGGGCGGCGACGCGATCTGGCGTTGGCCGTGCTCGTGTCGTCGAGCAATCCTGTCGATCAATACATGGCGCGCCATCCGCGACAGCTGATCTCGGCACCCATCGAGCACGCGCGCATCGATCCCGACAACATCGAGATTCTCATTCAGCACCTCAAGTGCGCGGCCTTCGAGCTTCCCTTCGAGCCCGACGACGTGTACGGCGATGTCCCGGACGACGCGCTCGGCGAAGCGCTCGACTACTTGGCCGACAACGGAGTCGTGCATCCGACCTCCACGGCAGCCGGTTCGATCTACCACTGGGCTTCCGACAGCTACCCGGCCAACAACGTCTCGCTCCGGAGCGCGAGCTGGGACAACTTCGTCATCATCGACGTCGAGGCGAACCGCACGATCGCCGAGATGGACTGGCGCAGCACCCACACGATGCTGCACGAGCAGGCGATCTATCAGCACGAGGGTGGGCAGTACCAAGTCGAGCGACTCGATTTCGACAATCACAAGGCGTTCGTGCGACGCGTGAAGCCCGACTATTACACGACCGCGATGACGCACAGCAAGGTCACGGTCCTCGAGCAAGACCAGGGCGCCACCGTCGCGCTTGGCGAGGTTTCGCTCGATGCCGCTCTCGGGGACGTGAGCGTCATCGAGAAGGTCGTTGGCTATAAGAAGATCAAGTTCCATACCCACGAGAACGTCGGCTACGGCGAGGTGCACCTTCCCGAGATGCAGAAGCACACGACGGCATTTTGGCTTACGTTTCCCGAGGATTTCGTGCAGAGCCGACCCGAGCCGCGGGCGGTCGTCGTCGATGCGCTACGCGGGCTTTCCAAGGCGATGCACGTGGTGGGCGCGGTCGGGTTGATGATCGACCCGCGCGACCTCGGTCGCACCCTCGGCAGTCGCAACAAAGACGACGCAAGCCCCGTGGCGACGAAGTCGCTTTACGGGGCGCCGCCCGGCAAGGGCCAAGGCCCCGGCTTCGATCCAACGATATTCCTTTACGACACGGTCGCGGGCGGAATCGGCCTGGCGTCGAGGCTATTCGAAGAGCGCGAAGAGTTGCTGCGTCGTGCCCGCAATCTGATCGAGAGCTGTGAGTGCACCGAAGGGTGCCCCGGCTGCATCGGTCCGGATGCTTCCAGTGACGACGAGCCCGAGGCTGCGCGCAGGCGATTGGTGCTTGGTTTATTGGATGCGGTTGGCGTGAGCGCCACGCACTGAAGCTCGATGTCGATCAAACGAAGTCTCGCGCGGATTGCGCAAACGACCCCCCGACGGCTGGACGTTGCGAGCGTTCGCGGTGCGCTCCCGGGTCAGCGGCGCGATACCGACCATGGTGAGCTTCATCTGATCGACGAATACCTCGAGGCCCATCATCATCACGGGCGGGTACCCATTGCTGAGGCGCTGCACGTGTCGACCGAGCGGCTGGCACAGCTCGCCTTGGACCCTTCGCTCGAGAACGTCGACTTCCGGCGTGCGTTGTTCCTCGACACCGAAACGACAGGGCTTGCGGGCGGGACGGGGACGGTGCCGTTCCTAATTGGCATCGGCTGGTTCGAGGACCAATCCATGAGGATTCAGCAGTTGTTCCTTCCGGAGCTGGGTCGCGAGGCGCCGATGCTGCATTGGCTGCGCGAGCGGGTGCAAGAGAGTTCTTGTGTGGTGTCCTTCAACGGCAAGGCCTTCGACTGGCCGCTCTTGCGCAACCGTTTCGTGTTGAACCGTGTTCGCGCGCCGGTCTTGCCACCGCATCTCGACTTGCTGCATTGCGCTCGTCGGGTCTTGCGGTCGCGGCTGAAGTCGGTGCGGCTGGTGGAGCTCGAACGGCGCGTGCTCGGCATGTACCGTGAGGATGACATTTCCGGTGCGCTGATCCCTCAGCTCTACTTCGACTATCTCGGGGGTGGGGACGTGTCTCCCCTCGCCAAGGTGATCGAGCACAACGCGAATGACTTGATCGCCTTGGCCGCGCTCGTTGCCCAGCTCGTCAGCCATTTTGACGAGGTGCGCGGTGCTGACGACCCGCGTGACCACTTGGCCTACGCGAAGCTCGCCGAGCGAACCGGAGATCGCGCGCGTGCGCGATCCTTTGCGGATGCGGCCGCGCGAGGCGGTGGAGAGTCGGCATGCACCGTCGAGGCATACATGCTCAACGCGCGGATGGCTCGCCGCGGGGGCGAGGTCGACGACGAAGAACGCGCGCTCTTGGAGGCGCTCCAGGCAGCCGACGACGAAGAGATCCGTGCCGTCGTCCAGCTCGCGCTCGCAAAGCTCTACGAGCATCGGCGCAAAGACCTCGAGCGAGCGCTCGAGCACGCGGCAGGCACGATGTTGGCCGAAGGAGAGGACGCGGCCGAACGAAGGGTGGCCCGGCTGGAGCGCCGCTTGGCTAGCCAAAACTGAACTTTTTGCAACGTCTGCACGTTGCTCTGGCACGGGCTGGCACACAGGGATACTCTCTCGCCTCTGAAATAACGGCGGTTTTCCGCCACGCGCGCTGGCACCAAAGTTGCCTATAGAGACGGCGAGAACCCCTTGTCCCCAGTGCGTGGAGAGAAGCAATGAATCGAATTTGGTTGGCTTGTGTAGTAGTCGGCGCCGTCGGTGTCACGGTTGCCGGTTGTGGTGAGACCGGCAGCAACGGTGTCGGCGCCGTAGAGGGATTCGTCTGCGGCAAAGACGGTAACACGTATTCCGTCGAGGACGCTGCACGCGGCGAGCATGACCTCGAGCACCGCGGCCGTTGCGATGAGCCGATGCATTGCG
>CAXMRM010000285.1:0-4156 GCA_964196015.1 uncultured Myxococcota bacterium | reverse complement strand
GTCCCGCCGCGCAGGGATCGCTCGGCAGCTCGCTGAATCGCGGGTCCGTCGGCGGTGGGATCGCTGAAGGGGACACCGAGCTCGATCATGTCGGCGCCAGCTTCGGCGGCGGCCACCACGAGGTCGGCGGTGGTGCTCGCGTCGGGGTCACCAGCGCACAGATAGATCACCAGCGCGGCGCGGTTCTCTTTTCGCGCGTTCTCGAACGCGTCAGCAATACGGCCCACGTGCGTCAGCCCCTTTCCTCGAGCTTTTCGAGCACGGTCTCGAGGTCTTTGTCGCCGCGCCCCGACAAGCACACCAAGACATCGGCGTCGGAACCAAGCTCCTTGGCAAGCGTCGGCAGGTAAGCGAATGCATGACTGGTCTCGAGCGCGGGGATGATTCCCTCGGTGCGGCAAAGCTGCTGAAACGCGTCGAGCGCCGCGTCATCAGTGACCGACACGTAAGTCGCGCGCCCGGTGTCTTTGAGCCAGGCGTGCTCGGGGCCGACGCCGGGATAGTCGAGGCCGGCGCTGATCGAATGCGCTTCGAGAATCTGCCCGTCCGGGGTTTGAAGCACGTAGCTCTTCGCGCCGTGCAAGACGCCGACGCCGCCTGCGCACAGCGGGGCGGCGTGGCGTCCAGTTTCGATCCCCTCACCCGCGGCTTCGACACCGATCAAGCGAACCGACTCGTCGTCGATGAAAGCGGAGAAGATACCGATCGCGTTCGAGCCGCCACCGACGCACGCGACGACGGCATCGGGAAGCTTGCCGGCTTGCTCGAGCATCTGTGCCCGGGCCTCCTGCCCGATGACCGCCTGGAAGTCCCGCACGATCATCGGATAGGGATGCGGACCCGCCACCGAGCCAACGCAGTAGTGCGTGGTACGCACGTTGGTGACCCAATCGCGGAGCGCCTCGTTCATCGCGTCCTTCAACGTCGCAGACCCCGAAGCAACCGAGTGCACCTGCGCGCCGAGTAGCTCCATCCGTCGCACGTTGGGCGCTTGGCGACGGACGTCCTCCGCGCCCATGTAGACCTCACATGGCAGCCCCATCAGCGCGCACGTGGTCGCAGTCGCGACGCCATGTTGACCCGCACCCGTCTCGGCGATGACCCGGGTCTTGCCCATCCGCTTGGCCAGCAAAATCTGCCCAAGCGTGTTGTTCACCTTGTGGGCCCCGGTGTGGCAAAGGTCCTCGCGCTTGAGCCAAATCCGAGGCCCGAGCTGCTCGCTGAGGCGGGACGCAAAATAGGTGGGCGTCGCCCGCCCCGCATACTGGTGGAGGAGCAAATCCAGCTCCGCCTGGAAGGCCGGGTCGCGCTGGGCTTCTTGGTAGGCCTGCGTCAGCTCGTCGAGCGCGGGCATGAGGGTCTCGGCAACGTAGCGTCCGCCGTAGGGTCCGTAACGCCCGGAAGCTGATTCGGGGGGTTGCATGAGGCGCGGAACGTAGCGCATAGGAGACTCGTGCGCATGCATATGGATGAGACAACCGACATCCGCCTGCCGCCGTTCGACCGGCAGGCTTTCGAGCGCATGATCCGACGAACTTCGATCCTGCGTCAGTGGTTTCAGCCAACGATCGACGGCACCGAGAACATCCCGGCAGAGGAAGGTGCGCTCTTGGTGACTAACCACGGGAACTTCGGCCTCGACCTCCCGGTGCTGATCGGGCTCATCCACGAGCACGCCGGCCGCGTGCTTCGGGCCCTCGGCGACCGCGTGATTTTCGCCACCCCGATCTTCCGCGACCTTGCCCGAGACTTCGGCGTCATCGAAGGCGAGCCCGAAACGACGATCCGTCTACTCCAGGACGATCAGCTGGTTTTGGTTTATCCGGGCGGCGCCAAGGAAGCGCTTCGCGCCCCCGAAGACGCGTACCGGTTGCAGTGGGAGGGCAGCCGCGGGTTCATCCGCACGGCCCTCCGCGCCCAGAAACCGATCATCCCGGTGGCCGGCATCGGCAACGAAGAGCTCTACGTTCAGGTCGTCCCGAAGGACCGCGTCCGAGAGAGCCGTGTCGGCCGCTTCATCTCCCAGTTCCTCGGTGAGAAGTACGTCACGCCGATCTACATGGGCCTGGGAGCGCTCCCATTCCCGACGGAGCTGCACTACATCATCGGAGAGCCGATTCGCCTTCCGTACGGCCCAGAAGCCGCCGACGACGAGGAAATCGTAGCGGAGCTCCACCGGCAGGTAACGGAAACGACGCAGCAGTTGATCTACCGGGGGCTGGACGAACGCAAAGAGGCAACCGCAGACCAGCACTGACGCTGAAGCATCACCGGGCCTCACGCCACATCAACCAAATCGTCGGTCCATTCATCGCAAGCCGCAGCCCCTTCCAAATCACGCCCGGGCCCACCGGCGACTGCAACTCTACGCCGGGCGGTAACCACGACGCTGCGCCCGACCCGTCCTCCGTGATGTAGGTCCGCTCGTGTCCTAGACACGACGGAACCGTGAGGTTGAAGGCATATCTCGGGTAGCTCGTCTTGTGAGTGACCCACTTCATCACGGGATCCGCCTCAAACGCGTCCGCCAGAATATCAACGACTGCGTCTAAATCCTCCGGCGTAGCTTTTCGGACTCGTGTTGTCTCTGGTAAATGCATCTCAACTGGGTATAGTCGCACGCTGGCTAAAACGTGAAATACAAGCTCTACCGAAGAACGTTCACGAAGCTCAGCCTGCTGTCCGGCGCCGGCGCCCTGGTTCTCCCCGCGTGCAGCGATGCGCCAACCGTTCCTAGCGGCTCCGTCACGCTCACGACCGACGAGCGCCAGCTCCTCGAGCGCTTCGCGGAGGTGTTTTTGCCGACTGAAGGCACCTCGCTCAAGCCACGCTCCGAGGTTCCCGTTGTCGACAACATCGAGCGCGCGTTTTCCTTCATGGACGCCCCGACCCTCGAGGAGGTGCGCATCGGCCTCGGACTCTTCAACTACGGCTCGATCTTGATCGGGCTTCACTTCGCACGATTCGTTCATCTCTCGGCGGAGCGGCGGCTTGGTTACATCCGGCGTTGGGAAGAGGGCATCGAGATGCAGCGTGGGGTCGTCGGCGTACTCAAAAAGCTGATGTGTTTGGGGTACTGGCAGGACATCGAGGCAGGCCGGGCGATCGGGTACCAGGGCCCGGTTTCGGAAGCGGGTGGCGTGCCAAGCCTTGGCAATGCAGTGATGCCACGAGCCCCGAACGAGTGACGGCGATGGCGGAAGAACCAAAATCAACGGTGCAAGGGCTACCCGTATTGAAGGTCACGCAGCCGAACGAGATGCCGGACGCAGGCCTCCGTCTCGAAGCGGACGTCGTCGTCATCGGATCGGGCGCGGCTGGCGCAGTGGTGGCTTACGAGCTGTCCCGTTCGGGGGCGAAGGTCGTCGTGCTCGAGGCCGGTCCCTACATCCCCTCCAGTGAATTTCAGGAGCACGCCCCGACGGCGTTCGAAACTCTGTATGAGGACAGCGGCAACCAGGTGAACACGACGGGCGACATGGCGATCCTGCAGGGGAAGTGCATCGGGGGTTCGACGGTCATCAACGCCGCAGCGTGTTTCCGCGTGCCAGACCAGGTTCTCGAGAACTGGGCTGAGGAGCACGGCCTCGACAATCTCTCCCCCGAGGCGCTGGCGCCTTACTTCGAACGTGTCGAGCGAAACCTCTCCATTCACCAGAACGAGCCACGCGAGGTGAACTACAACGGGCGCCTGCTGATCGAAGGCGCCAAGAAGGTTGGCATTGCAGCGGCTCCGATCTCTCGCAACATCAAGAACTGCGCGCTCAGCGGGCATTGCATCTCGGGCTGCAAAACCGATCGCAAGCAGTCAATGCTGGTGACCTATTTGCCTTGGGCCAGCGAGCTCGGCGCTACGATCCTCAGTGGCACACGAGCGGAAACGTTTGAACTCCGCGATCGCCGCGTCACGGCCGTGAATGCGGTCGCCACCGATGCCAGCGGCAAGGCCAAGCCGGTTCGTGTGAAGGCGGGCCTGGTCATCGTAGCTGCCGGCGCCGTGCAGACCCCGCTGCTGTTTCAGAAGAACAAGCTCGGCAACAGCAGCGGACAGGTCGGCTACAACTTCGCGTGCCATCCATCACTCGCGGTCTTTGGCGAGCACGACGAAAACATCTATGCATGGGTTGGGGCCACACTGACCGCGCAGGCGGGCGAC
>CAXMRM010000284.1:0-24685 GCA_964196015.1 uncultured Myxococcota bacterium | reverse complement strand
GGAGTCCGTCTCCGCTGGCACACCTCTGTTTCGCATTGCGGACCTTTCGCGCGTGTGGGTTCAGATCGCCGCGTATGAGACGGACTTGCCGTACATCCACGAGGGCCAGGAAGTCCTCGTCAAAGTCGAAGGTCTTGCCGGTGAGCCATTAATGGGCCGCACCGCCTTCATCGATCCTGTCCTCGACGAGACTCAGCGCACTGCGCGCGTGCGTGTAGAGGTCGACAACCATGACCGTCGATTGCGTCCGGGCATGTTTGCCGAAGCGCTGATCGAGACCGACCAAGGCGAGGGGCCTGCTCCTTTGGTGATCCCGGAATCTGCGCCTTTGTTCACGGGACGCCGCTCGGTGGTGTTCGTCGAGGTGCCCGGGGTGTCGCGGCCCACCTACGAGCTTCGCGTGGTTCGACTTGGTTCCCGGGCAGGCCCCGTGTATCCGGTTGTCGCTGGTCTGAACGAGGGCGAAAGGGTGGTCGTCCAAGGAGCGTTCGTTCTGGACGCCGATCTTCAACTACGAGGCGGGCGCAGCATGATGACGATGCCCGACGATGTCTCCTCTGCGCCTCCTCCGGCGCCGCCCGTGTCCTCAGCATTTCGAGAGGCCCTACGCCCTGTCATGCAGGCTTACCTCGACGTCCAGAAGAGCCTCGCGCAGGACGACCTCGATGCAACGCGCCAGAGCCTCGCTCGTCTTGCGGAGCGTGCGAACCAAGCCAGTCCTGAAGGTTCTCGGAGGGCGTTGGAAGCATGGCAACCCGTTGCGTCGCAGTTGGTTGGTCACTCGCGTCACGGAGCGTCGTCTAAGGACGCCGGAGACCTACGCAGTGCCTTTGAGCACGTCAGCATGCAGATCATGGAGATGTTGCGGCTCTTCGGGAACCCTCTCGACTCGGCGGTTCGAGTCGCATTCTGTCCCATGGCGTTCGATGAAAAGGGGGCGGAGTGGGTCCAGCCGGACGAAACGCTGGCAAACCCCTACTACGGTCAGGCGATGCTACGCCACGGCGACTTCCGCGCGACGGTATTGCCGTCCGAACGCCTGGGTGCCTCGCTCGCACCTGAAGCCCTTCCTGCCCCATCCCGCGGCGGCCATCAGCACTAACACCGATGGGAAGGAGCAAGCCGCTTGACCGCACATGAACAAAACGCGAGGGAACGGCGCTGGGAAGACTTTTCACGCTTCTTCGTCGAGAACAAGCTCGTCGTGTTCATCCTCCTCGGGGTGCTGATCAGCGCAGGACTGTCCGCGGCGCCTTTCGACTGGACGCTCGGAGGGTTTCCTCGGGACCCGGTGCCCGTCGATGCGTTGCCCGATATCAGCGAGAATCAGCAGATCGTATTCACGAACTGGCCGGGAAGATCTCCCCGAGACCTCGAAGACCAGATCACCTATCCCTTGACGACTGCGCTTCTGGGCATCCCCGGCGTGCGCTCCGTCCGTAGCGCGTCGGTGTTCGGATTTTCCAGCATCTACGTCATCTTCGAAGACGACATCGACTTCTACTGGTCCCGCTCCCGCGTGCTCGAGAAGCTCGCTTCGCTTCCGGCGGGCACCCTACCCGATGATGCGACCCCGACGCTGGGTCCCGATGCCACGGCCCTCGGCCAGGTGTATTGGTATACCTTGCAGGCGCAGGACGAACACGGGAACGTCGTCCCCGCCGCGTTTGGCCTGGATGAGCTCCGTTCGATCCAGGACTGGAACGTTCGTTACGCCCTCCAATCGGTTCCCGGGGTCTCGGAAGTCGCCTCGATCGGCGGGTACGTCCGTGAATACCAGATCGATGTCGATCCAGAGGCCATGCTCGCGCACAAGGTCACGATTGGCCAGGTCGCCAAGGCCGTCAAGAACGCGAATCTCGACACGGGTGCGCGCACGATCGAGATCAATCGTGTCGAATACATCATTCGCGGCCTCGGCTTCATTCACGAGCGTTCGGATCTCGAGGAAGTGGTCATCACCACCAGAAAGCACACTCCGATTCGAGTTCGGGATGTTGCTCGGGTTGCTTTTGGCCCCGCGGGCCGGCGGGGTGCTCTCGACGATGGAGGCGCCGAAGCCGTAGGCGGGGTGGTGGTCGTCCGCTTTGGTGAGAACCCACTAGCGGTCATCGAGCGCATTCGCCAGAAGATCGACGAAATCTCCATAGGGCTCGGGCGCCGGACGATGGAGGACGGCACGGTCGCGCAAGTGAAGATCGTGCCCTTCTACGACCGCACGGAGCTCATCCACGAGACGCTCGACACCTTGTCCCTCGCGCTGATTCAGCAGGTGCTGATCACGGTCATCGTGGTGCTGCTCATCATGCGGCACTTGCGGACCTCGCTACTGATCTCGGTGCTCTTGCCTCTTGCCGTTCTCGCGACGTTCGTCGCCATGAAATACGTCGGTGTCGACGCCAACGTGATGGCCCTGTCTGGCATCGCGATCGCAATTGGCACGATGGTCGACATGGGCATCGTGTTCACCGAGAACATCGCACGACGGCTGGACGAAGCGCCTCCAGATGCAGCCCGCGTTGACATCGTTCCACGCGCCACAGGAGAAGTCGCTGCGGCCGTGATGACGTCGGTGCTGACGACAGTCGTCGGTTTCTTGCCCATCTTCGGCCTTACAGCCGCCGAAGGAAGACTTTTTTCTCCTCTCGCCTACACCAAGACGTTCGCAATCGGGGCTGCATTCCTGATCTCGGTGATCTTTCTTCCCCCTCTTGCCCACCTCATTTTGCGGTCGACAAAGCAGCGGGAGGACGCTGCACCCGGCAAGCGCTGGGCTCTCCTGTTCCAGGGAAGCATGATTTTCGACTGGGTGATCGTGGGCTGTGGCGTCGCGTTGCTGGGCATCGGCGCCGTGGTTGCAGGCCTGCTGGCCATTGCGGTGGGCGGCCTCGAGCTCGCGGCTCCGTGGATGCCGATGCGGTACCGTGCCTGGACGCGTTTCGGCGCAATTGGAGTCGCTCTCGTTGGCATCACCGTCGGCCTGACCGCTTACTGGATGCCGATGGGACCAGGTCGATCCTTGCTGGCAAACCTGCTGTTCGTGGTTTCCATGGTCGCGATTCTGATGCTGGTCTTTTGGCTGTTCCAATTCACGTACCGGCCGGTTCTCGCGTGGAGTCTTCGCCACAAGTTGGCGTTCATCACAGGCAACATCGCGTTCGTGCTCCTCGGTGTGACAGCTTGGCTTGGCGTGCCGGCCGTCTTTGGCTGGTTGCCGAGTTGGGCGCGCAGTCTCGCTCCCTACCAATGGGCCCAAAACGTGGCGCCAGGGATTCAGGATGACTTCATGCCGCCGTTTGACGAAGGTGCGTTCCTGTTCATGCCGACGACCACCCCTCACGCGTCGCTTGGACAATCGCTGGAGATGTTGAGCAGCACCGATGCGGCGATCGCTGCAATTCCCGAGGTGTACCAGGTCGTGGGCAAGCTCGGTCGCGCCGAAAGCCCGCTCGACCCCGCACCGATTTCGATGTTCGAAACCGTGATCAACTACCACACCGAATTCGTTCTAGACGATAAAGGCCGTGTGGGAACCTTCCGGTACGACGAGGAAGAGGATCGATTCGCCCGTGACGAGCACGGCCAGCTCATTCCTGACGCGGACGGACGCCCGTTTCGGCAGTGGCGCGACCATATTCGTTCCCCCGATGACATCTGGGCAGAAATCACCAAAGTTGCCGAGTATCCAGGCCTCACGGGCTCGCCTAAGCTGATGCCGATCAAGACCCGCATCGTGATGCTGCAGACCGGCATGCGATCTGCGGTGGGTTTGAAGATCAAGGGGCCGGATCTCGAAACCCTCGAGGCGTTTGGGTTGAAAGTGGAAGGGATCTTGAAACAGATTCCCGAGATCGAAAGCAATACGGTGCTTGCCGACCGAATCGTGGGCAAGCCATACCTAGAGATCGCGATAGACCGGGAAGCCATCTCTCGTTACGGCTTGACGATCACGGACGTCCAGGATGTCATTCAAGTGGCGATCGGCGGGCGCGTGCTGACCAGGACGGTCGAAGGGCGCGAGCGTTACCCGGTGCGCGTACGCTATATGCGCGAGGATCGCGATAGCTTTGAATCGCTGAAGCGAGTCCTGGTGCCGATGTCGAACGGCGGCCAAATCCCGCTCGAGCAGGTGGCCGACATCCGTTACGTCCGTGGGCCACAGTTGATCCGCTCCGAGGACACGTTCCTCAACGCATACGTGACCTTTGATGCGTCGAAAGGCATCGGCGAAGTAGAAAGTGTGCACGCAGCTCAGCGCGTTTTGCAGCGGCGCATCGAGTCCGGCGAGCTCGTCATTCCGGAGGGAGTCAGCTATCGATTTGCCGGCACCTACGAGAATCAGATCCGGAGCGCCAAGCGCCTGATGGTGCTCGTTCCACTCGCGTTGGCCATCATCTTCGTCCTGCTCTACCTGCAGTTTCGCCGTACGACGACTGCCCTCATGGTGTTTGCGGGCGTTGCACTTGCAGCCTCCGGCGGGTTCCTCTTGATTTGGGCCTACGGGCAATCCTGGTTCATGAACATGGCACCGTTCGGCGTGGACCTTAGGCACCTTTTCCACGTCGGTGATACCCGGATGACCGTGGCGGTCTGGGTGGGCTTCCTTGCGCTATTTGGCATCGCGACGGACAACGGAGTCATCGTAGGCACGTATCTCATGCAGATCTTCCGCGGCAAGTCGCCAAAGAGCGTGAGTGAGGTCCACGATCTGGTGATCACCGCAGGACAACGTCGCGTCAGGGCCTGCGTCATGACCACCGCCACCACCTTGTTGGCGCTCCTACCCGTGGTTACTTCGCCAGGCCGCGGCTCGGATTTGATGATACCCATGGCCTTGCCATCGGTTGGTGGAGTCCTGCTGGCGCTGGTCACGCTATACACCGTTCCCGTTCTGTACAGCATCGGCGAAGAACGCAGCCTCAAGCGAAGACAACAGAGCGCCGCCAGCAGCCCCGCTTAATCTTTGCCGTCTTTGTCGGAGCTTCCGCGGTGCTCGTCTGGCTGGATGCCATACCGTCGGAGCAATCGATAAAAGCTCTCCCGTTCCACACCTGCCTGAGCTGCCGCAGCGCCGACTTGCCCATCGTGTTGGCGTAGCACTTCTTTCAGGTACCGGCGGGCACTCTCCCTGCGGCCTTGCTGCTGCGCTTCCGCCCAGCTGAGCGTGCCTAGCGCCGCGCTCGAAATGTGTGATCCACTCGTCCTCACGACCTCGGGGGGCAGATCTCCAACGTCGATTCTCTCCCCGTTGGTGACGACGCTCGCGCGTTCAACCGCTGCGCGAAGCTGTCGCACGTTGCCCGGCCAATCGTACCGCTCCATCGCCTCCACCGCAGCAGGCGTGAAGCCGGACAACCTTTGATCTCTCATTGGGGGGAGCTCTCGTAGGAAGTGAGTTGCCAGCAACTCGATATCATCGCGCCTTTCGCGCAGCGGGGGAATGCGCACGAGGGCCACGTTGAGCCGGTACCAGAGGTCTTCGCGAAAGGTCTCGTTCTTCACCATGGCTTCGATGTCCCGGTGCGTTGCCGCGATGACGCGGACATCGACCGGTCGCTCCCGGGACTCGCCCAGGCGACGGATCGCCCGCTCCTCGAGGGCTCGCGTCAGCTTGGCCTGAAGGGAGAGACGCATTTCGCCGATCTCATCGAGGAAGAGCGTTCCCTGGTGCGCTTCCTCGAACAAACCCGGTCGATCCCTGGCCGCGCCGCTGAAGGACCCTTGGACGTAGCCAAACAACTCGCTCTCGAGGAGATCCGCCGGAATCGCAGCGCAATTGATGGCCACGAATCTCTGCGACGATCGCGCACTCAAGCGATGTAAGGCGCGCGCGACTCGCTCCTTTCCAGTTCCCGTCTCGCCAAGGAGCAGGGCGGTCGCATCGCTGGCGGCGACCCGCTTCACCAGCTCGCTGAGCTCGTGCATTGCCGACGATCGGGCCAACATGTCTGGGAGCACTAAGTCACTCGCTTTGCCAGCCTTCGTATCGGGAAGCGCCGCGGCAGCACGGCCCATCGCACGAAGTACCACCGCCCGGCCGGCCTGGGGATCGAACGGTTTGATGAGATAGTCGTACGCGCCGAGACGGAGCGCTTCGACGGCGGTTCCGACCGACGCATAGGCGGTCATAAGGATGAACTCGGCCTGAGGCCTCACTCGTTTGCTCAGTTTCAAGACCTCGACGCCATCCGTGTCCGGCATCCGCAGGTCGCAGAGCACCACGTCGACCGGCTCGGCTTCGAGAATCTTCAGGGCGTCGAGGCCTCTCTCCGCAGTCAGCACTCGAGCGTCGCGCCCGAGAACCTTCTTCATGAGGCTGAGCATGTTCTTCTTGTCGTCCACGACGAGGACTATCGGGCGCCTGCTTTCTGACGAGGTCACCGTTACACCTCCTGGCTGTCCGCGATCGGACCTGGAACGCGTACGCGAAAAGTCGCCCCGTGACTGGGATTGTCCTCCACGGAGATCGTGCCACCGTGAGCGCGCACGATGCTCAGGCATACGGAAAGACCGAGACCGGAACCACCCGCACGCTTGGTAAAGAAGGGCTCGAAAATTTTGCTCCGATCCTCGGGCGCGATCCCCGGTCCTCTGTCCGAGATCGAGATTTCGTATCCCCGTCCGTCCCGTCGTCGCCCGGTGACTTCGATGGGTTGCTCGGGCTCAGAGAAATGAGCTGCATTGGCGAGCAGGTTTCGAATGACTTGACGCAGGCGCCCACGATCAGCAGGGATCTCCCCTGGCTCCACGGTGAGATGGACCGGCTGACGGGAGCCTTCCGGCGTTTCTCCAAATCGGCGAACCGATTCACAGAGCAAGGTGTGCATCTCGACACGGTCACGGTGAAGGTCAGGCGCTCGAGCGAACGCAACGAGATCCTCCGCGATCCGCTGGCAAGCGGCGGCCTCTTCGTCGAGGATCTGCAACTCTTCGCTGAGCACCGCGGGTGATGTCTCCGGTCCCATGGTCTTGAGATAACCTCGGATCACCTGGATCGGATTGTTAATTTCATGCGCAACGCCCGCTGCAAGCTGCCCAATGGCAGCCATTCGTTCGCTCTCGATCAGCCGTTTCTCGCGCGCCTCGAGCTCCTCCGCCATTCGATCGAACGCCGTGGCCACAGCGCGAAGCTCGCCTTCGCCGACGGGACCTAACCGGCTCTGGAAGTCGCCCGAACCAAAGTGGCGCGCGGCGGCCGATAGTACCTCCAGAGGCTTCAGCACGGCACGGCGTAGCCTAAGCGTGAACACGACGGAGAGAACGAGAACGAGCAAGATGCCCGTCGCGCCGGCCACCAGTCCGATTCTCGCCGCGCGCGTGGCGGAAGCGTGGTCCATTGCCATTCGCTGCTCCACGACTCCTGCGATCAAATCCGCCTGTTTCGTCGCGCGCGCCGCCAACTGATCGGTCTCCTCGTGGCGCTCCACGATGGAGGCCTGGTCGCCTAGCTCGACCGCAGGCATGAGGCGAGTTCGGAAGACTTCATCGAGAGCACGACTGTCTTGCAACACTTGCTCGACACGCCACCTCTCGTCTTCGGGCACCAAGGGCTTCAGCTGCTCTGTCCCGCGTTGCACCCGCAGCACCCACTCGCTGTAGTGCTCGAGATGGCGCGGGTCTTGCTCGATGATCCAATGCGCCTGGTGAATGTATTGTTCACGGACTGCCGTAGCGAGCACCAGGCTCTCTCGAATGGCCGTCTCACCCACTTGCATGTTCGCGACGAGACTCGCGACCTCCGCGATCAGGGCGATGAGCACAGCGCACATCACGATGGCGACTCCGGAGACCAAGGCGAAGCTCAACGCCAAGCGGCGCGCGATGACTCGCTTCGGTTTGCCTGGCACCTCACTCGGCCCCTGGATTCGAGGTTCTTCCAACTCCATCATCATGGCTCCGCCGCCGCAGCTCCACCTCGATACCGCACAAGTCATGCCATCGCGGGCAAACTCAATTTTGAACGGGATTTCAGGGTGTTACCCCAAGACCAGCCCCGGATCATAACCGCTCGAGACACTTTTGTAACCTGTCCGGTTACAGTCTAGGCCGTGAGAGGTACGATTGCAGGCAAAATGCGAGCCTCGCCCGGTGGCACCGCTCTTGCTGGGGACACCCATGCGGAGACACCAATGCCCAGCACGAAAAACGAATACACCTGCCCCATGCATCCCGAGATCGTACGGGACGAGCCCGGAAGCTGCCCGATCTGCGGCATGGCGCTCGAGCCGCGCGACATCGTTGTGGATGACGATAAGCCGAATCCCGAGCTCACTGATATGATGCGCCGCTTTTGGCTGGCGGCCGCGTTTACGATTCCATTGGTGATCGTTGCAATGGGCGACCTCCTTCCTGGTGAGCCGATCTCGCGGATGCTTTCTCCGAAAGCGCGCACCCTTTTGGAGCTCGCGCTTGCCACGCCGGTATGCCTCTGGGCCGCATGGCCATTTTACGTTCGCTTCGCCCAATCGCTCAAGAACAAGAGCCTCAACATGTTCACGCTCATCGGACTCGGAGTCGGCGTCGCATATGGCTACAGCGTCGTCGCGGCACTTGCTCCGCACATCTTTCCCGCATCGTTTCGAGGCACTGGCGGCGAGGTCGCCGTGTATTTCGAGGCAGCGGGCATGATCGTCACCCTCATCTTACTGGGCCAGGTTCTCGAGCTTCGTGCGCGCAGCCAGACGGGCGCGGCCATCCAGAAGTTGCTGGGGCTCGCGGCTAAGACGGCGCGGCGTGTTCACGATGACGGAAGCGACGAGGAGATTCCGTTGGAGCACGTCCACGTGGGGGATCGACTGCGCGTACGCCCGGGGGAGAAGGTCCCCGTAGACGGGGTCGTTCTTGAAGGCGCGAGCGCGATTGATGAGTCCATGGTGACGGGCGAGCCCATGCCGGCCGAAAAGCACGAGGGTGACCAGGTCATCGGGGCCACCATCAACGGAACCGGTATGGTGGTCATACGGGCCGAAAAGGTTGGTTCCGACACGCTTCTTGCGCGGATCGTTACCATGGTCGCCGAAGCACAGCGCAGCCGCGCGCCGATCCAGAAGCTTGCCGATGTGGCGTCCGGCTATTTCGTCCCTATCGTAATCGGGGTCGCGATCGTGACGTTCGCCGTCTGGAGTTTGATCGGTCCCGAGCCGCGCATGGCGCATGCGCTCATCAATGCTGTTGCGGTTCTCATCATTGCATGCCCCTGTGCGCTGGGTCTCGCCACGCCGATGTCCATCATGGTCGCGATGGGGAAGGGTGCCAGCGTCGGTGTCCTCTTCAAAGACGCCGAGGCGATTGAAGTGATGAGGAAGGTGGACACGATCGTCGTCGACAAGACGGGAACGCTGACGGCGGGCAGACCGGAGCTGGTCACCGTGGAGGCCGGCTCTGGCTTTGATGTGGCCCGGCTGCTCAGCGCTGCGGCAAGCCTGGAACGCGGAAGCGAACATCCGCTGGCTGAAGCTATCGTAGCTGGCGCCGTCGAGCGCGGGGCTTCCATATCGCCATCCGATTCGTTCCAGTCCATTACCGGACAAGGTGTGACCGGCAGCGTTGAGGGGCACGAGGTAGCGCTCGGCAATCGCAAGTTACTCGAAGGGCTGGGGGCGTCTGCGGGCGCGCTGGTAGATCGCGCCGACGTGCTTCGCGCCGGCGGGCAGACTGTCATGTTCGTCGTCATCGATGGCCACGTCGCCGGCATCCTAGGGGTCGCCGATCCCATCAAGGAAGGCACCCCGGCTGCGATCGCTGCGCTTCACGCGGAGGGAGTCCGCATCGTCATGCTCACGGGCGACAATCGCAAGACGGCCGATGCGGTCGCCGCGACCCTGTCGATCGACGACGTAATTGCCGAAGTTCTGCCCGACGAAAAGGCCTCCGTGGTCAAGCGCTTGCAGGACCTCGGCCACGTGGTGGCCATGGCCGGGGACGGCATCAACGACGCACCGGCCTTGGCGCAGGCTCACGTGGGCATCGCCATGGGCACGGGCACGGACGTCGCGATGGAAAGCGCGGGGGTGACGTTGGTAAAGGGCGACCTGCGCGGGATCATCCGCGCGCGCAAGCTCAGCCGGGCGACGATGGCCAACATCAAGCAGAATCTGTTTTTTGCATTCGTCTACAACAGCCTGGGAGTGCCAGTCGCTGCCGGGGTTCTCTACCCGGTCTTTGGCCTTCTCCTGAGCCCCGTCATCGCGGCGGCAGCCATGAGCTTCAGCTCCGTGTCGGTGATTGCGAACGCCCTGCGTCTACGCCGCCTGGAGATGTGATCCGTATCGAGGGCAACTGTGCTACTAGAACGGCAATGAGCCGCGTTCTGTCCCATCAGGAGGCTCGCACTTTCTACGACGAGTTCGGGTCCAAACAAGATCGCCAGGGCTTCTATGAGGACCCTGCACTCGACACGCTCGTTGCCAGTGCCGGATTCGAGACGTCCAACGCCGTTGTCGAGCTCGGCTGCGGTACAGGGCGTCTGGCTGAACGATTGCTGCGCGATGTGCTGCCCTCGCACGCTACGTATGTAGGCTTCGACGTGAGCGAAACGATGGTAGAGCTGGCGAAGGGGCGTCTCCAACCCTGGGCAGGCCGTGCCCAGGTGCACCTGACGCAGGGGGCACCTCGATTGCCACTCGAGCAGGGGTGCTGCGATCGCTTCCTGTCCGCATACGTGTTGGATCTCCTAGGTGAAGAGGATATCGGTGAGGTTCTCGACGAGGCGCAACGGCTGCTGGTCGAAGATGGGCAACTGTGCCTGGTGAGCTTGACGTTCGGTGAGACCTCGCTGTCGCGCGTCACGAGCCGTATTTGGGCAGCGGTCCATGCAGTGCGTCCGCAGCTCGTCGGAGGCTGCCGCCCGCTTCGCCTCGAGTCATTCCTCGGCAATCGCTGGAGCGTGAGCCACAAAGAAGTGCAATGTGCCTTCAGCATTTGCAGCGAAGTCTTGATCGCCTCCAGCGTTTCCGGATGAGAAAGAGTCGCGGAGGGTATCCCGCACGCCTGACGTGGCTCGCGCGCGGGTCGCGCCGATCAGCGAGCCTGGCTCTGTCCGCCTACGATGTCACCGCAGTCGAGCATTTCAGCTCCAAGATACGGATTGCGCACGGCTCCATGCTTTTGCACCCAGCTGCCCTTGGCCATGGAACAATAGACGACGTCGAGATACTGGGGCTTGGACATCGTCACCCACATGGCCATCGGCATCGAGAGCTTTTTGAATGACGCTCTTGCTTCGTCGAGCGCTTTGGCCTGGCTCAGGGTTTGCGCCGCCTTTCGGAGGTTCGTCGGGATATTTTCGTAGTGCGTCGCGTGCTCTCCGGTAACGCTGCTCGAGTCGAGCTTGGCCGCATGTTTGGCGATGCTGTTCACCGCGGCGCCTACATCCTCGAGGGAGTCGGAGGACAGCGCGTTCCAGATCTTCAGGTAGCTGTCCACGATGGGCTGCATCTGCCGGTCGAATTGCTCGGTGCCCGTGGCATGCACTTCTGAATCGGCGCGGGCCACGGCCGCGTTCAGGCTGAACGCAAGGACTGACGCGCATCCGAGCGCAAGCAAGTGAGAAAGGCGTTTAGTCGCTGGTCCCAGTGGGTGTTGGTTCATGACATCAATAGTGAAGCAAGAGCAATGCCAACGAGGCAAGCTTAGGGGCCCTCGCAAAGCGGGGCATTGATATCCGCGCCGGATCGCGGGAAATGACCGCTTGGGTCACTGGAGTCACCGAAATGGTTACACAACAGCCATTCCCTGCCGTGCGATTGAGGAAACGCTACGGTACCGGAATCGGAGTGCGACGGACAACGATGAAAGAGATCAGAGCGACTATCCAGCTTCGCAGCACCGCGCCGCTACGGCGCCGTCGAGAACGGGAAGGCCATGCCGTAGGTGCCGTTGTAGTGCTGCCATCCTTCGCCCATGTGGGGATGACTGCCCATCATGCCCCCGGAGCCGAACATGGCCTCATCAGCCCACTCGCCTCCCATGTCGAAGCCGTGCTGTTCGAAGTTCATGCCGTGGCCATCAGCATCGGTGATGCCACCACCCACGTGCAGCGTGTGCCGCATGCTCGTGCCGAGCGGCTGATCTGGCGTGAACGTCAGCACATGACGGTCCTGCGACCACTCCCAGCGGCCAGCAACCTCCGCGCCATCAAGCTCTCCCATGTGCACGGCGCAGAACTGCTCCGTTCCGTTTGCCATGCGACTGTCGAACTCGATCTCGATCCGAGTGTTGGGATCCACGGTCATGCCGCCACCGCGGGGTGTTACGTTGACCAGAGCCACCTCTTGGGTGCCCGCGTCCTGCGTTCCGTCCGAGCAAGCAGCCGATGCCGCGAAGACGCCAGCGATAACTGTCAGACCAAGTGTTCGTATCGATAAGCTGTTCATGATCGCCTCCTCATGGCGATCCCCTACCACCGTCGTCGCAACACGCTCGCGAAAGTTTTGCGCGTAATTTGACCTTGAATTGCGTGGACGAAGCGTCGCTAACGGACGGTCCAACCGGTGGCGTCACAGGCGTATTTCGTGGCGTCCAGATCGTCGTTTGGGCTGCGCAATTGAGGGAGCGAAGAGAGCGGGCTGCTGCTAGACTCGCGATTCGTTCTAGGAGACAACCATGGGCCAGGCCCACGTATCGAAGAAAATCCATATCCAGGCGCCGATCGAGCTCATGTTTGAGCGCCTCGTGGATCATGACGCCATGAGTGACTGGCCCGGCATCACGTCGTGCCGGCTCGTCCGGGAAGGCACGCCGCGCAATGGCGTGGGGGCCGTCCGCCAGGTGAAGACCAACGGGCTCACCCTCCTCGAGGAGGTCGTCCACTACGAGCCGCCGCTCCGCTATGACTACCGGATCACGAAAGGCCTCCCGGTGGACCATCTCGGCAGTGTCCGGCTCTCACCGACCGAGGGCGGCGTCGAGCTGTCCTGGGAGGTGCGCATGACCAGCCGCTGGCCTTTCGTATGCGAGATCGTGGGCCGCCGCTTGGCCAACGGGCTCGACCGGGCGCTTGCCTGGTTCAAGGCCGAGACGGAGACGGCGGCAGACGGCCATGCCAACGGTTGAGCTCGTCTACGACAGCGATTGTCCCAACGTCGCTGGCGCGAGAGCGCAACTTCTTCGCGCGTTTGCAGAGACGAAGATCGTGCCCCGCTGGGAGGAATGGCAAGGCGACGCCGCCGATAGCCCCCTTCACGTTCGAGGGTACGGTTCGCCAACCATCCTCGTGGACGGAATCGATGTCGCGGAGACGGAGCAAAGAGGCGGAGCTTGCTGCCGCCTGTACACACAGCCGGACGGATCCATGCGCGGTGTTCCGAGTCTGGAGACCCTCGCGTCTGCACTCAAAGCGAGCGCAAACGCAGATCCGATCGGTCCCATCAGTTGAACGGGGCGCAACCATGATTCGAGCAGCATTCATGGCCGCAGCGGCCTGAGCCCATCATGGAACATGTAGATATGGACGAGCGTGCCGACTCGACCGCATCGGGGCCACAGCGGACACGGTCGCGTGGCTGGAGCGGCGACACAAGCGCCGGGCTCGGCCTACTCTCCTTGTTTGCGCTGCTGTTCAGGCGCCGGCGAGCGCTCAGTTTGCGCTGACGCTGCGCGGAAGATGGCGTGTTCTACCAATGAATCCCGCGCAGAATGTGTGCGAACGCGACTGCCTCGGGCCCCGGAGGCACGTGCTTGTCGTCCTTGCCCTTGCGCGGCGAATCGGGGAAGAGGCGGTATCCTGTGTTGAGCACGCGGTCGATGAGTTTCGGCACGAGCGCGTAGCTCACCTCTCCGAACACACCAAGTCGGGTGGCAACGCGCTTTTTTCGGTTGATGATCCCGTCGATGATCATGTCGACGGCTTGCTCGGGGGACCTGGTCGGAAACGCTTCGTAAATCTTGGTCGGGGCGATCATGGGTGTCTTCACCAGCGGCATGTAGATCGTGGTGATGCACACGCCGTCTGCGACGATCTCGCTTGCGATCGACCGGCTGAACGCATCGAGCGCCGCCTTGCTCGCCACGTACGCGCTGAACCTCGGCGCGTTGGTCTGCACCCCGATGCTGGAGATGTTGACGATCTGGCCACCCTTACGCTTACGCATTGCCGGCAAGAGTCCCAAAATCAGCTTGAGTGATCCGAAGTAGTTGAGCGACATCGTGCGCTCATAGTCGTGATAGCGGTCGTACGAGTGCGAAACCCCTCGACGTATCGAGCGTCCGGCGTTGTTCACGAGCAGATCGACGTGTCCGTGGGCATCCAGTACCTCGCGCACGAGTCGGTCCGCATCCTCCGGGTTCGACAGGTCGCAGGTGTGGATAAAAGATTCCCCGCCGCAACGGTCGATCGCCTGCTGGACTTCTTCGAGCTTTTCCCGAGAACGCGCTACCAGCAGTACTTTCGCGCCCGCCTCGGCCAAGCGGATGGCCAACGCCTCCCCGATCCCGCTGGACGCCCCCGTCACCATGGCGACCTTGCCTCCAATTTGGCCGCGCAACGTGCGATCTTGGAACAGATCGGGATCCATGTGGCGCTCCCAATAGTCCCAAATCTTCCAGGCATACTCCTCGAGTGGAGGGCACTGGATATCGGTTCTAGCGAGTGCGGCCTCGGTCTCGCGCGTATCAAACGATGACCGCCAGTTGACGTACGGCAGAACCGCTTCCGGGATGCCAATCTCTCCCAACAGCTCGCGACGCGCGGTCTTCACCGCAGGCATCGCGCCCAATAGGGCGGCGAGACCGGGCGGCACCAGCTTGAGCACCCGCGGGTCGATTCGTGCTTCAAAGCGGGGCGCATGCGCCGCCCGACAGATGAGGTTGACCGCGTCACCAAAGGTTTTCGGCTTCGGGTCGGTGAGGTGGAACGTGTTGCCGCGGACTTGTTCGACGTGCGCGATCGCGTCCATGGCGCGTGCGACGTAGTCGACCGGAACCACGTGCAGCTCCGAGCCTTCGAAGCCGACCAGGGGGAACCACTGCGGTACCAGGCGGCGTAGCCGCTGGATCGATTTGAACGCGTAGTAGATGCCGTCGATCTTGTCGGCCTCGCCATCGACGGAGGAACCGACGACGGCGCCAGGGCGGTAGATGCGATACGGGGTCTGGCATTCTTCCCGTACGAGTTTTTCGGCGAGAAACTTCGTCAAGAAGTAGGGGCTCTTGTGCTTCTGCCCCTCGTCGAACATGTCCTCCCGAAAGTAGCCCTTGTAGTCTCCGGCAACTGCGGTGGAGCTCGCGTAGTGCAGCGTCGCCTCAAGGGCTTCGGCGAGCCGGCAAGCGTTTCGGGTTCCGTTCACGTTCGCGGCCTCGCTCTCCGCGAGCCCCGCTTTCATGTCGTAGAGCGCTGCGAGGTGGAACATGTGCTGCACCGAGTTGCCGAGCGCGTTGATCTTGTCCGCGGACAAGCCGCAATGGGGAGATCCCACGTCGCCTGGCAGCACGACGATCAGTGAACGTGCCGAAGACCAGCGCTCTTCGATGAGCTCCTGGAAGCGGTCTACAGACGACGGGCGGACGAGACAATAGATGGGCTGTCCACGACGCACGAGCGCGTCGAGCAAATGCTTTCCGATGAAGCCGCTAGCTCCGGTCACGAGATACATGGCGCCTCCGGGGGTTGGGACGCGCGACGATATCAGGTTCATCGTTAGGAAATCGGAGAAAAACGTCGCCTGGCAGCCTCGATGGGGGTACGCAAGCAGCGGATGCACCCCGAGCTCGAACGCTCCATCGACC
Source organism: uncultured Myxococcota bacterium (assembly GCA_964196015.1). GTDB lineage: Bacteria > Myxococcota_A > Polyangia > Polyangiales > Houyiibacteriaceae > SG8-38. Next base: position 8,962 of record CAXMRM010000284.1, on the reverse strand, counting down.
GCGCCCTTCTGCGTATTGAGGCGATTCCGGAGGAACGGAAGCGCCTGCTCGAAGACGTTGCCACGTTCGTTTCGTCGAGGCGCCGGGCCGGAGAGGCTCCCGAGCTCACCTTCATTTGTACACACAATTCCCGGCGTAGCCAGATGGGGCAGCTTTGGGCGGCCGCAGCCGCTGCGCACTTCGGCGTTGACGGGGTGCGCGCGTATTCGGGCGGCACCGAGGCGACGGCGTTCAATCCTCGCGCGGTGGCCGCGTTGCAGAGGGCAGGCTTCACCATCGAGACCCTGGGTGGTTCCAATCCCCACTATCTCGTGACTCTTGATGAGGGTGGCGCGCTCATCGAATGCTTCTCCAAGACCTACGATGATCCCTTCAATCCCACTGCGGGCTTCGCGGCCGTCATGACGTGCTCCGAGGCGGATGAGGCATGTCCGGTCGTCTTGGGCGCCGCCCTTCGCGCGCCAATTCGGTACGAAGACCCTAAGATTGCCGACGGGACATCGCGAGAGACAGCGGCCTACGACGAGCGCTGTCTTCAGATCGCGACGGAGATGCTTTACTTGTTCTCGTGCGTTGCTTAGCGGACCACGACGGGGCTCGGCTCGGGCGGCGCACCCAGGACGTCTCTGTTCGACTTCGGCTGCCGTCCATCGGCTTCGCAGATACCGAATTCCTCAGCTAGCTCCGCGACGATCAGCACGTGGCCCGAGCGCTCCATTCGCTTCGGGTCGCGGTGCAGCGCCTCGATGACGCGTCCGATGAAGTCGGGGCTTTCGGCGTTTGCGAGAAACTTTCCGTACGGGCCCTTCATGGCGTCGTGGTGCTGGAACAGGGGCTCGTTACGTTCCGTGCGAACGAAGCCGAGCCAGAGGCTCATCGACGCGACATCGTGATCGCGAAGGTCAACGGCCATGTCCATCGCCATCTTGTCGACACCGGCTTTGCCCGCGCCGTAGGCCGGGCCGTGCATGTAGCAGCGAGCCCCGTAGCTCGATGTGAACACGACGAGCCCTCCTCCGGTACGCACGAGCAATGGAGCCGCAAAATAGCTTGCGACGTAGTGTGAGCGCTGACCCACGTCGAGGATGCGGAGAAGGTCGAGGGATTTCTCCCAGAACGGGCCGGGCTTCGCAAGCTCTCTCGGGACAGCGGTTGCGTTGTTGACCAGGATGTCGAGGCGTTGTTGCTCGTCGCCGACGCGTTCGAACAACTGTCGCACCTGCTCGTCGTCGGAGTGGTCGCACATGACGGCAATGCCCTTGCCGCCGGCCTCCGTGACCGCTTCCGCGGTGCCTTGCACCGTTCCACCGAGCGGATGGTCTTTGCCGCCTTCGCTGCTTCGGCCAGTTACGTACACGGTGGCGCCTGCTGCGCCGAGTGCGATGGCGATTCCTTTTCCGACGCCGCGGCTCGCGCCCGTGACGACGGCAACTCTCCCTGGGCTGTCGTTCATAGCGCTAGGCTTCTAGCACGGCTGGCTTGGCGAAGTGCGGAAGCCTTCCATATACTACGCTGCAATGGAAGCAGCTCCGAGTCAGCGGCGCCCCGGCGCGTACGTCATTCAAGGCCGAACCGTGAACATGCCCTGCATCGTCCGCGACGCTTGCTCCGCCACCGCGACTTGGCTCGTGAGCTCTCGTGTTGCCCAGGGGCTCCTGCCCGGACCCGAGCTCGAGATCGCGGAGATCCTCCCCGGCCGCGGGCTGTTGAGCATCGCGTGCATCGACTACCGCGACAACGACCTCGGGGATTACAACGAGGTGTCCATTGCGTTCTTCGTCCGCAGGCGCGGCGACCGGAAAGGTGTCCCCTATGCCGGAGCGGCGATGGACATGATGCGGGGGCTCCTTCCTACCCACATCGTCCATCTTCCCGTCAACCAGTCGATTGCGTGTGACGCCGGCCAGATCATCTGGGGGTTTCCCAAGACCGTCGACGAGATCGATTTCGACACCAGTGGGGACCGCGCCCGGTGCATCTGGAACAAGGACGGGCAGAACGTGCTGAAGCTGAGCCTGCCCATCGGCGGACAGCGCGACTTCCCGGAGAAGAGGCTTTGCACGTACAGCTACATCGACGGCGTTCTCCACGAAACCCGGTTCGTGTCTAGCGCTAAGGGCCTCGGAGTTCAGATGGGTGGCGCGGAGATCGAGCTTGGCGCGCATCCGATCGCCGACGAGATGCGATCGCTCGGTCTGCCAAAGCCGGCGCTGATGAGCCTGTGGATGGGCAAGATGAAGGGTCGCTTCGAGGCGGCGCAACGATGCTCATAGCCTAGAGGGAGAAACACCATGGAAGTTCGCGCTGCGGTCGCACACGAAGCCGGAAAACCACTATCCATCGAGACCGTACGGCTCGAGGGGCCCCGGGCGGGCGAGGTGCTCGTCGAGATCAAGGCGACGGGCATCTGCCACACCGACTCGTACACCTTGTCGGGCGCGGATCCGGAAGGCATCTTTCCGTCGGTATTGGGCCACGAGGGTGCCGGGGTGGTGGTCGAGGTCGGGCCGGGCGTGAAGTCGCTGAAGCCCGGCGATCACGTGATTCCTCTCTACGTCCCCGAGTGTCGCAACTGCGAATACTGCACGTCGGGGAAGACCAATCTTTGCCAGGCGGTGCGCTCGACGCAGGGGCGCGGGTTGATGCCCGATGAAACCAGCCGCTTCTCGCTCGGGAACGAAACGATTTTTCACTACATGGGCACGTCGACTTTCGCGCAATACACCGTTGTGCCGGAGATCGCCTTGGCGAAGATCCGCGAGGACGCGCCGTTCGATAAGGTTTGTTACATCGGCTGTGGCGTGACGACGGGAATCGGCGCCGTCATCAACACCGCCAAAGTCGAAGCGGGCGCGAACGTCGTCGTCTTCGGGCTCGGCGGCATCGGCCTCAACGTGGTGCAGGGAGCCCGCATGGTCGGCGCGGACAAGATCATTGGCGTCGACATCAACCCTGCGCGACGTGAGCTGGCCGAAAAGTTCGGCATGACCCACTTCGTCAATCCCAACGAAGTCGAAGGGGACTTGGTTGCGTACCTAGTCGACCTCACCGGTGGTGGGGCGGACTACACCTTTGAATGCATCGGCAACGTCGAGCTGATGCGCCAAGCGCTCGAGTGTTGCCACAAAGGGTGGGGCGAGAGCGTCATCATCGGTGTTGCCGGAGCCGGCCAGGAGATCGCTACACGTCCCTTCCAACTCGTGACCGGCCGTGTTTGGCGCGGCACGGCATTTGGAGGCGCGAAGGGCCGCACTGACGTGCCAAAGATTGTCGATTGGTACATGGACGGTAAGATCAACATCGACGATTTGATCACCCATAAGATGCCGCTCGATGAGATCAACACCGCCTTCGATTTGATGCACGAGGGCAAGTCGATCCGCAGCGTCGTGGAGTTCTGAGGTGGCCGCGGAATCCGAGATCTTCGTCCACCAGTTCGAGCTCGGCCCTTGGGACATGCCAGTGCCGTTGTCAGCCCGGGTGCTTGGCTTCGCGCGCGCGCCTGAACCCGGTCGTCACATACTGCACGGTGCTGATTCCAATCGTCATCAGGATTGCGGCACTGAGTAGTTGCAACCAGACCACCGGCGGCCAGCCCAGCCAGGCGTGCGTGATGGTCAGCAGGACGAACAGAATCTGGAACACGGTGTTCAGCTTGCTTGCGCCGGTTGGCTCGCCGTGAACGGGCGCTACGCGCAGCTGGTAGACGATCGTGCCGCTGATGATCACGACGTCCCTTCCCACCACGATTGCCGTGAACCAAATCGGAACCAAGCCGATCGAGGTTAGGGTTACGAACACGCTTACCATCAGTAGCTTGTCAGCCGCCGGGTCGAGCAAACCCCCGAGGCGCGTGCGCCAGGCGAACCTCCTCGCCAAGTAACCGTCCAAGGCATCGGAGAGCCCTGCGATCAGAATCAGGCCCAAGGCGAGCGGATAACGGCCCTCGAACAAGCACCAGACGATCGGCGCAACCAAGATGATGCGCCCGACGCAGATCATGTTGGGGATGTATTTGAGCTTCACTGCGGGACCGACGGGCCTATTTTGTGGTGAGCTTCGAGTACGCTACGGCGATGCGCTGGTAGCTGGAGGGGAAAAGCCGCACCATCCAGTCGAACACATGGGCGTCCGGTCCAATCAGGACCCGTCGGTTGTTGCGCCGGACCCCATCGAGGATCACGCGGGCTGCCTTGTCGGCGCCCGTGATGAAGGCCTTCTCGAACTTCTCTCCGGTGTTTACATCGCTGACTCCGAGGTCACGGATGCTGCTGTCGATGCGCGACGATCGGGCGATTGCGGTCTTGATGCCGCCGGGGTGAACGCTCGTCGCGCTCACGCCACACTTCAACATGTCCAACTCCTGGCGCAGCGACTCGGTGAAGCCGCGCACAGCGAACTTGGCAGCGTTGTAGGCGCTCTGGCTCGGGATGCCGGCAAGGCCGAATATGCTCGAGATGTTGACGACGTGCCCCTCACCCGAGGTCCTGAGATGGGGGAGGAATGCTTTCGTGCCATAGACTACACCCCAAAAATTGACGTCCATCAACCACTCGAAGTCTCCGTAGCTCATGCCTTCGACCGTGCTGGCGAGCGCGACGCCTGCGTTGTTGAAGATCAGATTGACCTTGCCGTGATCGGTCACCACCTGGTCCGCCCATGCGTACACGGCTTCTCGCTCCGCAACATCGACTCTGTGCGAGGTCACACGAACGCCCGAGGCGCGCGCCTGCTCAGCGGTCTCTTCCAAGCCCTCTTCATTCACATCGGACAGGGCCAAGTGGCACTTTTGCCGCCCGAGCTCGATTGCGAGCTCGCGACCAATCCCGGAGCCCGCACCCGTGATGGCAGCCACTCTGTTTTCGAAGCTCTTCATGGCTCAGTCTCTCGCGAGGAAGCACGAATCGTGTCAGACGTACCTCGTGTAGTCGACCCCCCCCCCCGGAATTCTCCGCTGACGCGTGGCCGTTTGGTGCCATACTCGGCAAGCTCGACACTCCTGGAGGACCTTTGCCGAACGCGTACATATCCGGAACTGGCTTTTACGTCCCTGAGGACGTCGTTACCAACCAAGAGCTAGCCACGCGCTATGGGATCGACACCACCGACGACTGGATCGTGCAGCGCACGGGCATCGAGGAGCGCCGCTTTGCGGCGGACGGCGTTGGAACCTCGGACTTGGCCGTTCCTGCCGTGGAGATGGCACTCGAACGTGCCGGTCTCTCGAAGACCGACATCGGCATGATCATCTTCGCCACCCTTTCCCCGGACCACAGCTTTCCAGGCTCGGGAGTCTACCTCCAGGCCAAGCTCGGACTGACCGACGACGACGTGAAACACTTCGTCGGTTGTCTGGACGTTCGAAACCAATGCTCCGGGTTTCTCTACGGGCTCGCTACTGCGACGTCGATGGTGCAGTGCGGCGCCATCGACAACATCGTGGTGGTTGGAGCGGAAGTCCACTCGGCGGCGCTCGACCTCTCTACGAGCGGGCGCAACGTAGCCTCACTGTTCGGTGACGGTGCGGGTGCCGTAATCGTCAGCGCGACGGACGAAGACCGCGGCGTTCGCAGCTGGCACCTGGGAGCCGATGGGCGTCATGCCGACGCGCTCTCTCAGAAAATTTGGGACATCAGCAAACGTCCCTTCATTCCCCTCAACCCGGAGGGCGTTGGCCAGGTCGAGCCCGATCATCTGTGGGCGAAGATGCAAGGGCGGCTCGTCTTCAAGCATGCGATAGAACGCATGATCGGCGCGCTGATGAAGGAATTTCAGAAGCAAAACCTCACGCTAGATGACGTCGATTTGTTTTTCTTTCACCAGGCCAATCTGAGAATCAACCAATACGTGGCCAAGCAACTCGGGCTGCCTGAAGAGAAGCTCTTCCACAACATCCAGCGCTACGGAAACACCACCGCCGCCACCATTCCCATCATGCTCGCCGAAGCGCAGGGGCAGGGAAGGCTCGAGCGCGGCATGAAGATCGCGACCGTTGCGTTCGGCTCAGGCTTCACTTGGGGCGCCGCGATCATCGACTGGTAGCCAATGGCTCCAGAGACCGAAACCAACGCTGCGAGCGCGGTCTGTGACGATGTCCTCGGCACCGCCGATGCGGTGGAGATCGCACGCTTGATCGATACCGGACAGATCGAAGCGCGCGAGGCGGTCGAAGCGGCGATCGCCCGTGCGCAACAGGTCAACCCTTTGCTCAATGCCATTGCGACGCCTCTTTTTGACTCCGCACGCGAGGAGGCGGAGCGACCTCACTCGGGAGTCTTTGCCGGGGTGCCGACATTCATCAAGGACATTGACGCCGTCGCCGGGTCCCCCGTGTTGTTCGGCTCGCGGGGACTTCCGAGACAGCCGGCCGAAAAGAGCTCGCCCTTTGCCAAGCAGTTTCTGTCGCTCGGTCTGATCAACCTCGGAAAGACCACCACGCCCGAGTTCGGTCTTACCGCAACCACCGAAGCGCTGGTCTATGGGCCGACCCACAATCCGTGGAAGCTGGGGTTTTCTCCGGGTGGGTCTTCAGGCGGCTCTGCTGCGCTGGTCGCGGCGGGGGTCGTGCCTATGGCGCACGCAAACGACGGGGGAGGGTCGATTCGGATTCCAGCGTCTTGTTGCGGGCTGGTGGGGCTGAAGCCGTCGCGCGCTCGAGTCGCGGAGATCGAAGGCTCGGAGCTTCTCCCTGTGAAGATCCTTCACCAAGGGATGCTGAGCCGCTCCGTCCGCGACACTGCGGTCTTCTTTCACGCAGCGGAGCAGTACTATCGCAATCCGAAGCTGCCCGAGATCGGTTTGGTGACACACCCAGGTAGGCGTTTGCGAATCGGTTTCTTCACCGAGCTCGGTGAGGGCGCCCCCGCGCATCCGGAGTGCGTTGCAGCCGTTTCCGACGCCGCTCAGCTTTGCGAGAGCCTCGGTCATTCGGTCGAACGAGTAACGCCTCCATTCGACGAGGTTTTCCATGAGGACTTCTTTTTGCTGTGGGCCACGATGGCCTTCGTGATCACTCGGTTTGGCACACGGCTCATACACCCCGACTTCGACAGGACGCAGGTCGAGGACTTCACCGAGGGGCTCGCGGGCTACTTCAAGGAGAACGTGCGCAGGGTTCCCATGGCCGTTTGGCGTCTGAGGAAGTTTGCGCATCGGTACGCCCGCGGCTTCGAGGACTACGACGTCCTCATGAACCCGACCGTGACCATGCCGCCGCCGGAGCACGGTTACATCGGCCCCGAGGTGCCCTTCGAGACTTCGCTGGAGCGCTTGAAGTGCTTCATCCCGTTCACGCCGATCCAGAACGTTGCGGGTGGGCCGGCCATCTCGCTTCCACTAGGCCAAAGCCAGGCGGGGTTGCCTCTCGGTGTGCAGTTCGCATCGCCGATCGGTGACGAACGAACGCTTCTCGAGCTCGCACTCGAGATCGAAGAGGCGGCGCCTTGGCCAAGCCTCGTGTGCTAAGTGAGCGTTCGTGCACGGACCTTGGCAAAAGCCGATCCAACACGCCTCTCGCGGGGGCCTTTACGACTTCCTCCGGAAGCACTTCGTGAGCGCGGCATACGCTGAAGCGGTCGACCTCACGGGCAAGACGATCATCGTCACCGGGGCCACTGCGGGCTCCCTCGGCTTCGAGACGTCCCGAGCGCTCGCATCATGGGGAGCCTCGGTCGTGGTCACGACCCGCTCGAATCCCGACGCTGCAGCGGAGGCGCTTCGAGCGCGGTTGCAGCACGCAGATGCGCGCAATCGAATCGCCGCGCACGCGCTCGACCTTTCGTGCAGTGATTCGGTCGCTAGTTTTGTGCGATGGTTCGTCGACGCCCACGGTGACAGGCTCGACGTGCTGATCAACAACGCCGGTGTCCACTTGGACTTGCTGTCTCGTTGGAAAGAGCCGCACCTCAGCGAAGATGGCTTCGAAATTCAGTGGCGCACCAACTATCTCGGTACCGCGCATCTCACGCGTCTCTTGCTTCCGCTGCTCGAGAAGACGGGTCAGGCGACCGGCGATGCCCGCATCGTCAACGTCGTTTCGCAGCTGCACGTGAAGGGGTCGAACGACGACCTGTTCGAAGCCACGAGGCCATACAATTCCTGGACGGCCTATGGCAACTCCAAACTTGCGCTCATGCACATGACTACCGAGCTGCAGCGCCGTTATGCGGAGAAGTTCCAGCTGCAGGCGTACTGTCTTCACCCGGGGTCGGTCTTCACTCACGTGGCCCACAAGGGGCTCGAGGGGACGGGGTTCGTCGAGAAGGTCCGCAACGCACTGTCGCCTGTCGAAGCCTTCTTCCTCAAGACGCCCGAAGAAGGCGCCCAAACCCAGATTCACTGTGCGACGCGTCTGCGGCTGCGTGGTGGCCTCTACTACGAGGAGTGCAGGCCCGCCGAGCCCAGCAAGGACGCTGAGGACGCGCGAGTTGCGGCTCGCCTTTGGGCCGAAACGGAGTATCGGGCAGGCCTCTAGGACGCCGGGATGTCAGCCAACAGGTCAGCTAGTATTGCTGGCTCGTTGGTGATGATCGCTGTGGAACCCTTGTCGATCTGCTCCTGCATCAAGCCGGGGTCGTCCACGGTCCATACGTTGACCTGCAGGCCTTGATCGAGCGCGCTTTGAACCGTCTCTGCGGAAACCGGGAAGAACGGATGGATGGCGTCTTGGTTGAGCAGCAGCGCCTTCTCTACTTCTTCCGCTCCTGTCACAGTGGACAAGAGGGCAGAGTAGTACCCGGGCCGCTGGGTCTTCACGAGCGCGGCGGCCGTCTCATCGAACGATGAGAACAAGGTTCGCGCTTCAGCCCCGATTCGGGTCACTTCGTCGAGGGCAAGTGGAACCAACTCTTGCGGACCGGTCGTGTCTGTCAGGCACGGTGGATCGTACACTTTCAGCTCGATGTTGACGAGCGCGCTCCCGTCGAGCGCGCCGTAGACCTCCAGCAACGTGGGCGGCCGCTCG
>CAXMRM010000283.1:0-4397 GCA_964196015.1 uncultured Myxococcota bacterium | reverse complement strand
TCGTCGACATGCAGCTTGCCCTCTTCCTCCAAGAGGTGAATCAGCATGGCGGTGACTGCCTTCGAGCCCGAAAAGAAGTTGTACAACGTGTCAGGTGTCGCCTTCATCAGAGGCGTGCCCTCCGGGTCCTGAGGGCTGTTTCCGCGAGCGTGACCGATCGCGCGATCGAGGATGATCTCGCCCCTGCGCCGAATACACAAAGCGATGGCCGGATGAAGGCCCATCTTGTAGAAGGTCACGACCGCGTCCCAAATCGCCTCCACGTCCTGAACGCTCAGACCCACGCCGCGCGGATCCGTCTCGCGGTGACTCTTGGTGGTCACCGCCTCCGGATCGAAAACGCGAACGGTGACTGGAAGCAGATCTCGGAGCCGCGACCTCCGCATCAACCGCCTCGCTGGTAGCCGAGGTTCGGCTGTAGCCAGCGCTCGGCCTCTGTAACGGTCATCTTCTTTCGGCGGGCGTAATCCTCGACCTGGTCGCGATCGATGGGACCCACGGCAAAATAGCGGGCCTTGGGGTGACTCAGATAGATTCCGCTAACGCTCGCGGCCGGGCTCATCGCGAAATGCTCCGTGAGGGAGATGCCCACCTCGTCCGCACCCAGCAAGTTCCACAAGGTGCTTTTTTCCGTGTGGTCGGGGCATGCGGGGTAGCCGAACGCGGGCCGGATGCCACGATACTTCTCGGCGACCAGCTCGTCGCTGCTAAAGCCCTCTGCGGGCTCGCACCCCCACTCCCGGCGCGCGCGCTCGTGCATGAGCTCGGCGAACGCTTCGGCCAATCGGTCCGCGAGCGCTTTGACCATGATGGAGTTGTAGTCGTCGTGGTCTTGCTCGAACCTTCGGCAGAGCTCTTCGGCACCGATGCCGGTGGAAACCGCAAATGCGCCGATGTGGTCCGCGAGGCCGCTGCTCGTTGGCGCCACGAAGTCAGACAGACAAAAGTACGGTTGCTCGTTCGGCTTCGTTGCCTGTTGGCGCAACATATGAAACCGCAGGTGCTCATGACCGCGTGCCTCATCGCGCCAAACGACGATGTCGTCGCCGTCCTGGTTGGCGGGCCAAAATCCGTAGACGCCGCGAGGCGTGAGGAGCTTCTCCGAAATGATGCGGTCGAGCAACGCGCGGCCGTGATCGTACAGTTCGCGCGCGGCAGCGCCGTAGCGCTCGTGATCGAATATCTTCGGGAACTTGCCTTTGAGCTCCCACGCGGAGAAGAAGAAAGTCCAGTCGATGTAACGGTCGATCTCCTCGAGGCTGACGTCATCGATGACTCGTCGCCCCTGGAACGCCGGCAAGGGCACGTCTTGGCTTCGCCACTCGATCGGCGCCCCGTTTTCCCGCGCGATGCCGAGGGAAATCAGTTCTCGGTTCTGCCTGTGTTCGAACAGCTTCCGGGACTTCTCCTGCTCGCTTCGGTTCTTCGCGTCGAACTGTCCGCGGCGTTGGGGGCTCAACAGGTCGGACACGACGTTGACGACGCGCGAAGCGTCGAGCACGTACACCGTGCTGCCATCGTACGCGGGCGCGACCTTGACGGCAGTGTGCGCGCGACTGGTGGTAGCACCTCCGATCAGCAGAGGAAGGTCCATGCCCCGGCGCTTCATCTCAGACGCGACGTACACCATCTCATCGAGCGAGGGCGTGATGAGTCCGCTCAGCCCCACGATGTCGCAGCCTTCGGCTACGGCGGCATCGAGGATCTTATCGGCCGGCACCATGACTCCCAGGTCGACGACCCCGTAGTTGTTGCAGCCAAGCACGACGCCAACGATGTTCTTGCCGATGTCATGCACGTCCCCCTTCACGGTCGCGAGCAGCACCTTCTCCTGAACGGAGCCATCGGCCTTGTCGTCTTCCATGAACGGCTCGAGATGCGCGACGGCCTTCTTCATGACCCGCGCGCTCTTCACGACCTGCGGAAGGAACATTTTGCCGGCACCGAAAAGGTCGCCCACGACGGCCATGCCGTCCATCAGCGGGCCTTCGATTACATCGAGCGGGCGCGGGTACTTCAGCCGGGCCTCCTCGGTGTCTTCGATGACGAACTCGACGACTCCGTTGACCAATGCGTAGGACAACCGCTGCTCGACCGACGCCTCGCGCCAGCTCAGGTCGTACTTCTGCGTCTTTCCCTTGCCCTTGACCGTCTCGGCCAACGTGACGAGCCGCTCGGTGGCGTCGGCTCGACGGTTGAAGATAACGTCCTCGACGTGCTCGAGGACGTCTTTGGGAACCTGCTCGTAGACCTCGAGCTGGCCCGCGTTGACGATGCCCATGTCCATTCCGGCGGCGATCGCGTGGTAGAGGAAAGCCGAGTGCATGGCTTCGCGCACTCGGGCGTTGCCACGGAACGAGAAGCTGAGGTTGCTCACGCCGCCGCTGATCAACGCTCCCGGGCAACGCTCCTTGATCTGCTTCCTCGCCTCGATGAAATTGATCGCGTACTCGTTGTGCTCCTCGATCCCGGTGGCCACCGCGAAGACGTTGGGGTCGAACACGATGTCAGTCGGCGCAAAGCCCGCCTCTTCGACGAGTATCCGATACGCCCGGGCGCAGATCTCGACCTTCCGTTCGGTCGTGTCGGCCTGCCCTTCTTCGTCGAAGGCCATCACGACCGCAGCGGCGCCATAGCGGCGCACATACCGAGCCTTGTCGAGGAACTCGGCTTCGCCCTCTTTCAAGCTGATCGAGTTGACGAGGCCTTTGCCCTGCACACACTTCAGACCCGCTTGGAGCACGCTCCACTTGGAGCTATCGATCATGATCGGAACGCGTGAGATCTCGGGCTCGGCACCGATGAGATTCAGAAACCTGGTCATCGCTTGCTCGGACTCGAGCATGCCCTCGTCCATGTTGATGTCGATGATGTTCGCGCCGCTGCGTACTTGCTGAAGCGCGACGGAGACCGCTTCCGGGTAGTCGCCTCCGGTGATTAGCTTTTGGAACTTGGCCGACCCGGTCACGTTGGTTCGCTCACCAACCATGAGGAAGTTGGTCTCTGGACGAACGACCAATGGCTCGAGCCCACTGAAGCGCGGATAGTGCGCTTGGCGCTCGGGCTTCGGGCGCGGCGGCACGTCACGGACCGCCTCAGCGATCGCCCGGATGTGGTCCGGAGTCGTACCACAGCACCCACCGATGACGTTGATCATCCCGTCTGCGGCGAAGCCGCGCAGCAGCTCGGCCATCTCTTGCGGAGTTTGATCGTAGCCGCCGAAGGCGTTGGGAAGTCCCGCATTGGGATAGCAATGTACGTAGCAGTCGGCGATCCCGGCGAGCTCCTTCAGGAACGGGCGCATCTCCCGAGCGCCTAGCGAGCAGTTGATCCCAACCGCCAGCGGCTGAGCATGCTCGATCGAGATGTAGAACGCCTCCACGGTCTGCCCGGACAACGTACGGCCACTCTTGTCCACGATGGTGACCGAAATCACGACGGGAAGACGGACGGCCTTCTCGGCAAAGACGTCATCGATCGCACAGAGCGCGGCCTTGGCGTTGAGCGTATCGAAGATCGTTTCAACCAACAGGAGGTCGGAGCCGCCGTCGATCAAACCGCGCACTTGCTCCGCATATGCTTCACGCGCTTCATCGAAGGTGAGCGCCCTGAAGCCAGGATCATCGACGTCCGGGCTGAGGCTCAGGGTCTTGTTGAGCGGGCCAATGGCGCCCGCGACGAAGCACTGCCTGTCCGCACGACTTGCAGTGGCCTCTTTGGCAAGACGCGCAGCAGCGACGTTGAGGTCGTAGACCACTTCCTGCAGGTCGTAGTCGGCTTGTGAGAAGGCGTTCGCGTTGAACGTGTTCGTCTCGATGATGTCGGCACCGGCGTCGAGGTACTCTTCGTGGATGCCGCGGATCACATCGGGGCGAGTGAGAACGAGCAGGTCGTTGTTGCCCTTCAGGTCACCCGGATGATCGCGAAACCGATCGCCACGGAAGTCCGCTTCTTCGAGGCCCGCACGCTGGATCATGGTGCCCATCGCACCGTCGAAGAGGACGATTCGTTGCTCGATTAGCTCCTGCAGCCGTGCTGTCGTTGCCTTGCCACTCATGCGCTTCAAACCTCACGCGAAGGAACTGCCGTAATGACCCGAAAAAGGGGCAGACGCCCGTAGGACGCTCCGTAGAACCAGGCCGGGTGCGGTCAAGCCTTATATAATCCTGATGGGTTAATGTAGAATGCTTAGACTGGTGCGTCCGCAATGAATTCCAATAAACTAGCTTTTGGTACGGCCTGGGTTCGCTTCCTATTGGCAGCCTGCGGGATTTGGCTCGTCCCGCTCCTCTATCCCCCGATGACCGCGCATCGTTGGGTGTTCATCGCCTACGCCGGAGTCGCAATCGTGGAGCAGTTTCTGATCTGGCGTGACATCGCAGGTCGCTGGCGTCCCT
>CAXMRM010000282.1:0-8219 GCA_964196015.1 uncultured Myxococcota bacterium | reverse complement strand
ACGACGCGGCGAAACAGATCGACACCCTAATCGCGTTGGCGACTCAACAGCTCCGCGACACCCAGGTCAGGCCAGCCAGCAACCAGCACAAAAGGACGGTGAGATGGGCCGCGTTCTTTATCATGTTGTTGTTGATGGGGGCGGGGGTCTGGCTCTTGACGCGGGGATAGCCCCCCGGGTCGTGAACGGCTCCGCGACTCGGCATGCAGGTAGATTTCGCCGCAAAAGAACTGACTGTGAAGCTGGTCTACTACGGACCGGCGCTCAGCGGGAAGACGACCAACCTGCGGGCGATTCACTGGCTCGGTACGTCGAACGCCTGCGGCGAGCTGATGACACTCGAAACACAAAACGACCGCACGCTGTTTTTCGACATGCTCCCGATCACGGTGAGCTCCCGGAGCGGTCTCAAGATTCGCTTGAAGTTGTTCACGGTTCCGGGGCAGGTGATGCACAACGCGACGCGGCGACTGGTCCTCCAGGCAACCGACGGCATCGCGTTCATCGCAGACTCGCAACGCAGCGAGGCGGATGCGAACCGCGAATCGTTCCTGAACCTCAAGCGGAATCTAGAGGAGAACGGGATCGACCCGAAGCGGACTCCTATCGTCATTCAGTTCAACAAACGTGACATGGAAGATGTCCGCACCGACGAGGAACTAGAAGCCATCGCAACCCAAAGCGGTGAGCCGATCTACAAAGCCGTTGCGACGCGGGGCTATGGCGTCATGCAGACGCTTCGCGGTTTGATCCGCGAGACCTGGAGTCGGCTCGAGGAGGAGCACCGGCTCGAACAGAAATTCGGTGTCAGCCCGGTCCTGTTCATGAACGAGATAGAATCGAACCTCAGGCATGATCCGAAGCGACGGGAGAGATGATGCATGACGACGCCAACGCCGCCGACATCTTGATGGGAGACGTCGTTCGCCTCGAAGACGTGCTGAGCCGCGATTCGGTCATGTCGGTGTCTAAGTCCTTCTTTGCGTTGTTTGGGCTTCCCGTTCGCGTGATCTCCCACGAAGGCGACCTTCTCGCTGACATTCATCGTGACCGCCCGCTCTGCAACTACCTCAACACACTGCGCAACGGCGAGCGCGAGTGCTCCAACACCGTTGGCCTCGTCAGAGACTTGGAGCCGAATGGAGGGAGCATCGTGCACCCTTGCTTCACGGGCGCCGTCTATCGAATCGTGCCCCTCGCCTATCAGGGTCGTCCGCTCGGCCGCTTCATCGTGGGTCCGTACGTGCCCGCTGAGACCCGCGGCGCACCCGACTCGCTGGCTTCTGTCGATGAGGCGGTCGACGTGCCCACCGCGCGTGAACACTTCGATCGAATGCCGCGAGTGCGTGAAGACATCGCCGAAGAGCTATCCGCTCACCTCAAGGGCGTGCTCGAGCTGCTCGTGTTCTCGGGTCACCGCGCGCAACTCGCATCGACGATGCAAGTCGCCAGCGTGCGTGAGAATTACCGAGAGCTCGCGGAAAAGAACGAAGCGCTAAATACTTCCTACGAGGAGCTGAAACAGCTCGATCAGCTCAAATCCACCTTCTTGGCCACCGTGAGCCACGAACTCCGAACCCCGCTCACGTCGATCATCGGTTACGCCGAGATGCTCGAAAGCGGGGCCGCCGGCACGCTCAGCGACGGGCAAGCGGAGTTCCTGAAGACGATTCGCGGCAAAGCCGACCAGCTACTGGGGTTGATCAGCAGCCTACTCGACCTGGGCCGCCTCGAAGCGGAAAGCCTGGAGCTCCACAACGAAGCGGTAGACGCGCGTGCCCTGCTCTCCGACGTGGGATCGACGATCGTGCCGAGCGCCAACCGGCGCAACGTTGCGCTCGACATCAAAGTGGCCGAAGGCACGCCCAAGATTTGGGGAGACCCTGTTCGGCTCCGGCAGATCCTGCTCAACCTCGCCGACAATGCCTTGAAGTTCACCCACGAAGGCGGCGAGGTCGTCCTCGGTGCGCAACCGGGCGAGCTCGAAGCTGGGGGGCCCTCGGGCCTGGGCGCCGCCTTGTTCGCGGCGAGCCAACCCGCAGTAGTTCTGACGGTGCGCGACACCGGCCTGGGCATCCCCGAAGAGAACCTCTCCAGGATTTTCGACGCTTTCTATCAGATCGACGCTGGCACGACGCGAGCCCATGGCGGCGCCGGCCTGGGTCTGTCGATCGTCAAACAGCTCGTCGACGGCCATGGCGGAAAGATCGAGGTGACCAGCACCCTCGGCGAAGGCACACTCTTCACCGTGAAGCTTCCTGCCAACGACGACAATGCGTGATGAGTTCGCCAAGATCGAATGGCTGAAAACCCGTTTCGACCTCGACGGCGGCTCGAAGAAGGTACTGGTCGGCATCGGGGACGACGCCGCCGTGATCGACTTCGGCAACCGGCCAACCATTGTCACGGTCGACACGCAGGTCGAAGATGTCCACTTCCGACGTGACCTGATTTCGTGCCGCGACCTGGGGTACCGCGCGATGGTCGCGGCCGTGAGCGACGTTTGGGCGATGGCCGCCATGCCGAGCGCCTCCGTGGTCGCCCTCATTGTCCCTGCGGAGTTCCCGGACGAAGACTTCCGCGAGCTAATCGAAGGCCTGGCCGAATCCGCGCGGAGCACGGGAGCGCGGGTCATCGGCGGCAACCTGAGCAAGGGCGGATCGTTGTCGGTGACGACGACTGTGTTTGGCTTGCCCATCGCCGGGCCGCTCACCCGCGATGGCGCACGGCCTGGCGACTCGGTCTACGTGACGGGGACGCTGGGCTCCGCCGCGCTAGGACTCGCGGTCCTGCAGGCCGGCACGCTGGATCTCGATCACGCCGCAAGCTTCGTCGAGCGCTGGAAACGGCCACCGATGAATGGCCACATGACGAAGGTGCTTGCCGACCTCGCGACCGCAGCGGTCGATGTCTCCGATGGCTGTCTCCAGGACTTGCAACACATGTGCACCGCTTCGGGCGTCGGCGCGACGTTGCACTCCGACACGATTCCGACCGCGCCTGGTTACGCAGCGACCTGCAAAGCACTCGATCTCGACCCGGTCGTGCTCGCGCTCACCGGCGGCGAAGACTACGAGCTTATGTTCACCGCACGGGACTCCTCTGATGCCGCCGCGCTAGGAACGAAGATCGGGAGAATCAGCGAAGGCTCCGGCGTTCGGGTCGTCGATGAATTCGGCCAAGCGATCGTCGTTGACCGAACCGGCTTTCGTCATTTCTCGTAAAGCCACGCTGCACGGCGCTCGGAGTCGAACTTGGCTGCGCCGCGTGCTTCTTCTGCGAGCACGTCGTCGAGCGATGCGCCCTCGTCGACCGCGGTGCGAAACTCCGGACCACCCGTGAGAAGGTCGATCGCGGGGCGGTCGGACACGAACTCGTACACTTCGGTCCGCCAGCGCTCTTCGGCCGACACCACAGGGAGCACGGCCGCGAGCATTCGGAGGTAAGTTTCGTGGGGCCGAAAGACCCAGGGGTCAGTCACATGGACCTGCACCCCGGAGCAGTTTCGACCGGCGTGCTTCTGAAATGTCGGTGTGAACTCGACCGGCCGGAGCATGACCCCGTGCAGATCGAGGTCCAAGAGCGGGCCGACATCCAGACCGGGTGCGCCCCAGAACTCGAATGGCCTCGTGGTCCCTCGCCCTTCCGAGAGCTTCGTGCCCTCGACCAGGCACCCGCCTGGATACACCACCGCGGTGTCGGGGGTTGGCATATTGGGCGAGGGCATCACCCAGGGAAGACCGGTGTCCTTCCACTCCATCGAGCGTGTCCAACCGTCCATGGAAACCACGTGCAAGGCATCCCGGTCGATGTGCTCCCGGTCGCAGACCCACTGCATGAGCTCCGCGATCGTGAGCCCGTGCCGCACGGCGACCGGATACAACCCCACGAACGAGAGATAACCTTCGCGCTGTGGAGCGCCTTCGACGCGCGCGCCTCCGAGCGGGTTGGGCCTATCGAGGATCACGACGTCGGTCCCGACCGCCGCTGCGACTTTCATCGTGAGCGCGGCGGTCCACACGTAGGTGTAGTAGCGCGACCCGACGTCCTGCAGATCGATGACGACGGCGTCTAAGCCCCGCAACGACTCCGCCTTCGGGGTCAATGCCTCTGCGTCGTCTCCGTAGAGCGAATAGACGGGAACCTCGGTCGTAGCGTCCGTCCCGACGCCGACCATGTCTTGCGCGGCACCCGCGAACCCGTGCTCGGGACCGAAGAGCGCAGAGAGGCGAGCGCCTGCCTGCTGCAGGACCGAAGCCGCCGAGCGGAGCGTACGATCGACGCTGGCCGCATGCGCCAGCAACCCCACCTTTCGACCCGCGACCAGGCGAACCGCGTCCGAGTCAGCGTCGGCAATGCGGTCCAGGCCTGTCCGAACGCCCGTCAATAGGCCTCGCCCAGGGCCGGCGACTCGGCTGTTTCGCCGGCTAAGAGATAGAGGAGCGCCATGCGTACGGCGAGGCCGGCTTCCACCTGCTCGAGAATGACGCTGTGTTCTCCGTCGGCAATTATGCTTTCGATCTCGATGCCTCGGTTCAGCGGCCCAGGATGCATGACGATGGCATCCGGCTTTGCCTGCTGCATGGCCCGCAGGCCGATACCAAAGGTGCGCGAGTATTCGCGAAGGCTCGGCAGGAGCGTGCCCGCGAGACGCTCTTGCTGAACTCGAAGGACCATCACGACGTCGGCACCTTCGAGTGCTTCGTCGAGCTGGTCGAACACCCGCACGCCGAGGGAGTCGACCGCTCGGGGAAGCAACGTGCGCGGGCCGACGACCCGAACCTCGGAGCCGAACAGCTTCAGCAGATGCGCGTTGGACCGCGCGACGCGCGAGTGCGCGATGTCGCCGACGATGGTGATGACCAGATTGCCGAGCGTTCCCTTCTCATGTCGAATGGTGAACGCATCGAGCAGCGCTTGAGTCGGATGCGCGTGCATCCCGTCACCCGCGTTGATGACGCTGCAGCCAATCTTGGAGGCGACATAACTCGGCGCTCCCGAAGTGCTGTGTCGAATGACGACGACGTCGGGATGCATCGCCTCGAGCGTCCGGCAGGTGTCCTGCAAGGTCTCGCCCTTATTCATGCTCGACGCGGACACGTTCATATTGATGACATCAGCGCTCAGGCGCTTGCCTGCGAGCTCGAAGGATGTCCGAGTTCGTGTGGAGGCCTCGTAGAAGAGGTTGATGACCGTCTTGCCACGAAGGGTCGGTACCTTGCGCACCGGCCGGCGGGAGACCTGGAGAAACGCCTCTGCCGTGTCGAGGATGCGCTCGACGTCGACGCGCGTGAGGCCATCGATGTCGAGAAGACTGCGGTGAGGGAACGCTGCCATCACCCCACCTCCGTGAGCACCGCGCGATCCGGCCCGACTGCGTCGACCCACACGTCGAGGCGTCCGCCCGGATGCATCTCGATGGTACGGCCGACGAAATCCGCGGCGATGGGAAGCTCGCGGCCTCCGCGGTCGCAAAGCACCGCAAGCCAAATCCGCGCCGGGCGCCCGTGGTCTTGCAGGCATTCGATGGCGGCCCGGACCGTGCGCCCCGTGTGAAGGACATCGTCGATGAGTACGACGTGACGGCCACTCACATCGAACGGGATATCACTCGGCCCGATTTTGGGATTGGGGAGCGCTGTTGCCGCATCGTCGCGGTAAAGTGAGATGTCGACCGCCCCCACCGGCGGCGGCCTGCCTTCGACCTTCGCGATCTCGTCGGCGATGCGCTTCGATAGCGCGACCCCACCGCGACGGATGCCGACGAGGGTTAGGTCTTCGATGCCCGACGTCGCTTCCAGAATCGCAACAGCGATGCGTCGAATGCTCCGTTGGATGGCCTCCGTATCGAGTACGACCTTCTGGGTTCGAGCCACGTTCGGCGGAGTGTGTGTGAAAACACCTGGCGCTTCAAGCCTAGGCGACCGACAGGCCCCCATCGATGGTAACCAGGCTTCCCGTTTGCCAAGTTTGGTCGAGCACGTTGATGATGACCGCAGCGACTTCCTCGGGTGTTCCGAGGCGGCCAAGCGGGTGCAAAGCGGCCAGTGCGGCAAGCTGAGATGCAACGCGCTTGTCGAGCTCCGCCGCCGTGAGGGACTCGCCCGGGCGCAGGCGCGGGGTGCGCAGCATATCCGTCGCCACCCCACCCGGCAGCACGGCGTTCACCCGCACGCCGGCTGGCGCAAGCTCGAGGGCGAGGCCCTTCGTCAGCGTGTTGAGAGCGGCCTTGGTTGCCGCGTAGACCATCGTGGTCTCAGCAACGTGCTCGGACAACGTGCTCGATACGTTGACGATCGCCCCTCCCCGGCCGCGAAGATGCTCCGCGACCGCCTGCGACAACAGCAGCGGCGCAATGAGATTGACCCGAAGCTGAGCCTCGATCGAATCGAGGCCGATGGCGCCAACCGGCTCGTAGCGAGCGATTCCGGCGCAGTTCACCAATCCATCGACGTGCCCGAACGCATCGATGGCTCGTTTGGACGCGTCAGCGATACGAGCCACGTCGGCAAGGTCCGCAGCCACCGCCCGGATACGAGTCGCCGCGGACGCTTCGAGCGCGCTCAAGGCCTTCACGTCGCGGGCGATGGCTACGACGTTCCCGCCACGACGCAGGATCGCTTCGACGGTGGCGCGTCCGATCCCGCGGGTCGCGCCGGTAACGATCACCGTACCCTCAGAAACCGTCATATCAACCCAAGCCCGTGATGGGGCCCCATGGTGGATCAGTCGGAACGTCGGCCGGCGCTCCGGAAACCTCGACTTCGTCCTCAGGCATGAAGCGCGGCGAGTCGACGCAGAGGATTGTCTGGTGCCTGTCGGTTGGGTTCGCGTACGTGTGCGCGGCGCCCCTCGGCCAACGATGCACCGTCCCGGGCGCGCAGGGCTGCCCCTGACACAAGAGCCCATCGCTCAACACCATCTCGGACTCCCGCATCTGCTGATGCACGTGAAGCGGGATGCTCTTGCCCGGGGCGACGTTCAGCCGGTAAATGCCGGCACCCTTGGTCTCGTAGATCACGTCGACGGTCCCGAATGGCTTGTTCTCGACCTCGAAGTTGCACCATGAGGCGCTGCGCTCGATCTCGAGCGAAGGAATCGCGAAGCCCCGAAGCGCACCGGGCTTGGTGAGACGGACGACAGCGGAGTCGACCTGAGCTCGGCGCTCGTCGGGCGCTGGGGGCGCGAGGATGTGCCGAGCCAGCACGTGCGCAGCGGTTTCGAGGAGGCGGAAGCGGCAGCTACGCAAGAGGAACACCAGCTGCGACGCGGTGGCTGCGTAGTCGATCGTGGATCGCAGGCTCTCTTTGACCGCGGACGTCTCGGTTTGCAGGCGCATCTCGACGTCGACGCGGAGCGGCTGCGAGGCGTTGCGCTCGTGCGGGTACACCCCGACCACGCAGTCGACCATCAGCTCCTCGATGCGCAGGACATCCATCCGACCAAGGTTATCCCATTTCGAGACTTCTGCTAGAGTGCCGCAGCTCATGAGCCAGCCCAAGTCCAGTCCGATGAACGACGTCGCGGAGGTCGCTGCATTTCGAGCCGTCCCGCGTACCGGCGTCATCTACGTCACGGTCGAGGCACAGAAGCGTGGTTTCAGCCTCGATGCGCCGGGCTGGTGCAACCTCGGGCAAGGCCAGCCGGACACCGGACAACTTCCCGGCGCGCCAGATCGCATGACCAACGTCGAAGTACACCCGGGCGACCTCGACTACGCCCCGGTTGCCGGTGTGTGGGAGCTGCGCGAAGCGGTTGCCGGGCTCTACAACAAGCTGTTCCGCCGTGGCATGAAATCGCAGTATTCAGCGGAAAACATCTGCATCGCAGGCGGCGGACGCGTCGCGGTCATGCGCGCATGCGCGGCGATCGGGCCCATTCACCTCGGGCACTTTCTGCCAGACTATACCGCCTACGAAGAGCTGCTCGACGTATTCCGACGGTTCTTGCCGATCCCGATCTTGCTCGACCCAAAGCATGGGTACGAGTTCACCCGCGAAGAGCTCGAAGAGGAAATCCTCGGTCGCGGCTTGAGCGCGATTCTGGCGAGCAACCCGTGCAACCCGACGGGCAAAGTCGTGCAGGGAGACATGCTGGCCAGTTGGGTAGAGACGGCAAGAGATTTGAACTGCGCGCTCCTGCTAGACGAGTTCTACTCGCACTACGTGTGGACGGGAGACCAGTCGATCGTCAGCGCCGCGCAATACGTCGAGGACGTC
>CAXMRM010000281.1:0-5625 GCA_964196015.1 uncultured Myxococcota bacterium | reverse complement strand
CTACGACGTCATCGAGAAGGTCGCGGACACGCCCAGCACGGTCCTCATCACGGGCGAAAGCGGGACGGGCAAGGAACTGATCGCGCGCGCACTCCATGAGAACAGCTCCCGCAAGAACAAGCCGTTCGTCAGCGTCAACTGTGCCGCGATCCCGCCCGATCTGCTCGAAAGCGAGCTCTTTGGATACGAGAGGGGTGCGTTCACCGGCGCGGTTACGAGCAAGCCGGGACGCTTCGAGCTAGCGGACGGCGGCACATTGTTTCTCGATGAGATCGCGGAGATTCCGGTCAGTATGCAGGTGAAGCTGCTCCGCGCGCTGCAAGAGCAAGAGTTCGAGCGAGTGGGCGGCATCAAGACGATCACCATCGACATCCGCCTCGTCGCGGCCACGAACCGTGACCTCAAGACGAGCATCGCCGACGGCGGATTTCGCGAGGACCTCTACTATCGCCTGAACGTCGTCCATGTGCACCTGCCGCCTCTACGTGACCGTCCGAGCGACATCCCGCTGCTGCTCGAACACTTCGTCCAAAAGTTCAACACCAAGCTCGACCGCGCGGTGACGGGTTTCGAAGACGCTGCGATGAAGGAGTTGTTCCCCTACGGTTGGCCAGGAAACATCAGAGAGCTCGAGAACGTGGTCGAGCGATGCATGATCTTCGCCGAAGACGGCGAGGTTGGCGCACAGCACCTGCCGGCAGAGGTTCGCGAGGCGGATGGAGAGGTAGAGCCGAGCCTCGTTGCAGGCATCGGCGCAACTCCCGGCGAAACCGGGCTCAAGGAAGTGGTGAAAGAGGCGACGCTCAAGCTCGAACGCGAGTTCATCGGTCGCGCTCTCGATCAAACGGGCGGTAACGTCACGCACACCGCACGACTTCTCAAGATCTCGCGCAAGAGCCTGCAGAACAAGATGAAAGAACTCGGGCTCAGGAACGACTGACCGTCATTCGTCGTCGCTGTGCGCCGAGAGCGTCGACTCGATGTCTTCGCGGCTCACGGGCTTCTGCAACACGGGGTTGGACACCGACGCGGCGAACTTGCGGAGGCGAGGCGTGAACGCGCCACCGCTCATGAACACGATGCGGTCGGCGAGCTGCGGCTGGTCCCTCTTGATGGCGTCGTAGAAGGACTTCCCGTCGACTTCCGGCATCATCAGATCGCAGACGATCGAGTCGAAGCACGGATCTTCGGAGAGTCGCGCAAGAGCTTCGACCCCGCCGAGCACCGTAACGGTGTCGTGCCGGCGATGCAGGCGCCTGCGAAGAGCAGAAAGCACCATCGCGTCGTCGTCGACGATCAAGAGTCGCGAGCGTTTGAGCGGAGCCACCGAGATGGGGTGGCTGTCCCGAGACTGCTCGATGGCAGTTAACCCGGTATCGATCGGGAGGACGAGCTCGAAGCGGGTTCCGCCGTGCGGAAGATGGTGAACCTCGAGCCTCCCGCCATGCTCGTTGGCCACGCGCTTACAGGCGGTGAGGCCCAGGCCGAGGCCACCCTCGTGCGCTTTGGTGGTGAAACCCGGCGTGAAGATACGGTCTCGGTCGTCCTGGTCGACCCCGGCACCAGTGTCGCTGACCCCGACGATCACCTGGTCACCTTCCACGCGCGTCGAGACGACGATGCTGTGCTTATCGTACCCACCGCCATCGATGGCCTCCGCCGCGTTGGTCAGCATGTTGACCAGCGCCTGCGCGATGCGCCCCGGGAAAGCCGTGAGCATTGGGATCGGCTCGAAGCGCTTCACCAGACGCGCGCGGTAACGAATCTGGTTGAAAACCATCGCACAGGCGTCGTCGACGATGCGGGTGATATCGACCATCTCAGCCTGGTTGTCATCGGCGCGCGAGAAGGTCCCGAGGCTACGTGCGATATCCTGTATTCGGTGCGTCCCTTTGTAACAGTCAATGAGCATGTCGGCGGCGTCATCGATCAGTTCCTGCAGGTTCGCGCCGGCTGCAAGCTGCTCGAACGACTGAGGTGTGATCGCTTCCCGCGTAGCCAGATCGACCCGGAGCGACCGGATGAAACGACGAATCGCTTGATGCGATTCGCGTAGGCTTTCGAGGTTCGCGAGGACGAAGGTGAGCGGGTTGTTCACTTCGTGGGCGAGGCCGGCGGCGAGCCGGCCAACGGTTCGAAGACGGTCCTCGGACACACGGGGTCCGAGCATCGAAGGCGGAATGCTAGGACGCACGCTCCGCCCCAACGCGGGCTGCAGCTCAATGGTGCTGGCTTCCCGCAACTGCACCAACAAGCGGCGCAACTCGTACTCACGGTTGATCGACCGCCGGAGACCCGCGACGTACGCCTCGGGAAGCGCCATTTCCCGCGGCTGCTCCTCGGGCAGCGTGCAAGACTCGTCACCGAGCAGAATCGTGCAGACCCCGCGCGCTGTCGCCGCAAGCTCCGCGCCAAGGCCGCGGTCCCAGCAGACGAGCTGAGGTGCATGACCCTCGAACTCCGTGATTGCCTCCTCGCGGGTCACGGCCACGCGGGAGATGACGGTCTCAGGCCATGCGCGAAGGCTCTCGCGGACGAGCATGATCCGCTCCGGGTTCCCGGACGCGATCAAGACACGGATCCGTCTCGTTTCTGAAATCCCCGATATTTGCGCGTTGCTCAGCGGCACGGTCATTCCGGGGGCTGGGATCACCCTTGACGCCCCTACAAAACCATAGCACTGTAATAAGGCGTTGTGAACAGCATTTTTAGCTAGTGATGGTGGTGGATGCTCGATAAGGGCGAGGGAGAGCACGAAGTCCGGGACGTCCTTTTCGTGGAGGACAGTCTGATCGACGCGCAGCTGATCCGGAGGTTGCTGCGGCGGGTGACGTCTTCGTACTATCGCGTCACGCATGTGCGCACCCTGACCGACGCCGTGTTGTCGGCCGGAGACTTCACCCCGGACGTGATTCTTGCGGACCTCAATCTCCCGGACTCGCGGGGAACGCAAACGGTTACGAGCCTGCAGACCTCGTATCCCGACATCCCGCTGGTCATCGTCAGCGCGTGGGAGGACGAGGCGATCTCACTACGGTCGGTCAAGGCGGGCGCACAGGACTATCTGGTCAAGGGCCACATCGACGGTGCGAACCTGCACCGCGTCATCCGCTACGCGATTGAGCGAAAGCGGACCGAGCTCGAGCTGGTGCGCCTCGCGCACTTCGACCAGCTCACCTCTCTGCCAAACCGGACGCTGCTTCGCGAGCGCGTCGACCATGCTCTGGCTCGCGCGCTGCGCTCCGGTGCTGGGGTAGCGACGCTGATCCTCGACATGGATCGCTTCAAAGAAATCAACGACATGCTAGGCCACGAGATCGGCGACAAGCTGCTGATTGAGGCGGCCCAAAGGATCCGAGCAAGCGTTCGCGACCAAGACACGGTCGCGCGGCTCGGGGGTGACGAATTCGCCGTGATCCTCGAAGGCGTGAGCGAGGCCAAGGAAGTTCTGCCGGTCATCGAGCGAATCATCGGCAACCTGAACGAGCTCACCACCATCGATGGGCACGAGATCAAGACCTCGACCAGCGTTGGCATCGCGATGTACCCGGAAAACGGGAACGATCTATCGGAACTCCTCCGGGCGGCCGACCTCGCGATGTATCAGGCGAAGTCATCGGGGCGCGGCCGGTATCGGTTCTTTGCCGACGCCATGCAGGAAGAAGCGCAGTCGCGGCACGCGCTGCAACGGGCCCTGCGCCGCGCGGTCGAAAGAAATGAGTTCGAGCTAGTCTACCAGCCACAGATCTGCCTTCGAACCGGAATGGTGATCGGAGTCGAAGCGCTCCTGCGCTGGATGAGCCCAACGCAAGGGCTTCTAACCCCGTATCACTTCATCGGGGGCCTCGAGGAGTTCGGACTGATCAACGAGGTCGGCGAGTGGGTCTTGCAGACCGCCTGTGAGCAGGTTCGGAAGTGGCACGCAATGGACTTGGAGCCGATGCGCATCGCCGTGAACGTGTCGGCGCAACAGTTCGAGGATCCGATGCTGATCGACAAGGTCCGATACGCGCTCAAGGAAACCAAAATCCCACCGGAGTTCCTGGAGCTGGAGCTCACCGAGAGCTGCCTGATGTCCGACCCGGCACAAGCGAGTGCACTTCTTCGCGAGATTCGCGACGCCGGGGTGCGGATCGCGATCGACGACTTCGGCACCGGTTACTCGTCCCTCAGCTATCTGCACGAATTTCCTCTGAACGCGCTGAAGATTGACAAGAACTTCGTTCAAAGCGTTGCGGCGACCGACCGCGGCGGGCCGATCTCGAAGATGATCATCGGCCTCGGGCAGAACCTGGGACTCGAGGTGATCGCCGAGGGTGTCGAAACCGAAGCGCAGCTCTCGTACATGCGAGAACACGGCTGCGACGTCGCGCAGGGTTACCTCTACGCGCGCCCCGAATCGCCAGCGGTGCTCACACCTTGGCTCCGAGCCAATCAGCGCGTATCCACGACCTATGTCCGGTCGATTCCCGTCACAAAGCGCGGCGACGAGACCGGCACCTGAGCGCTGAGCTTGGTGTGCTAGCGTAGCTGTATGCAGGGCGCGACGATTCTCGTCGTCGACGACGAACGAAACATCCTAACCTCCGTTTCGCGTGCCCTCGGCCTCGAAGGCTATCGCGTCGAGGTCGCAGGCAGCGCCGAGATCGCGCTCGACAAACTCGCCAAGGAGACTTTCGACGCGATTCTGCTCGACGTGCAGCTCCCGGGGATGGATGGGCTCGCGATGCTCGACGAGCTGCGCAAACTGGAGATCACGACCCCCGTCATCATGATGAGTGGGCACGCGACGATCGAAGTCGCGATGGAGGCGACGAGGCGCGGGGCCGACGATTTCATCGAGAAGCCGATCGGCAGCGACCGCCTGCTGCTTTCGGTGAAGCGGAGCCTCGAGCTCCGGGAGCTTCAGCAGGAAAACCGTGAGCTCCGACGGCGGTACGGAGCCAGCGAATCCTTGCTCGGGCAGAGCCCCTCCCTGACCAGGCTCCGCGAGCAAATCGCGTTGGCTGCGCGCTCGAATGCGCAGGTATTGATCCTCGGAGAGCGAGGCACAGGTAAGGAGCTGGTCGCCGCAGCGATTCATGCCGGCTCCGCCCGGGCCAGCGGACCGCTCGAGAAGCTCAACTGCGCCGCGGTTCCCGAGGGGCTGATCGAGAGCGAGCTCTTCGGGCACGAGGCGGGCGCATTCACAGGAGCTACGAAGCAGCGGCGCGGCAAATTCGAGCGGGCGCACGGCGGGACTCTCTTCCTCGACGAGGTCGGCGACATGCCGCCGCAGATGCAGGCGAAGCTCTTACGGGTGCTGCAAGAAGGCGAGGTCGAGCGGGTCGGCGCGGGGTCGACCATCAAGGTCGACGTGCGGGTCGTCGCTGCGACGAACAAGTCACTCGAAGCGGAAATCGAAGCGGGTAGATTTCGGGCGGACTTGTTCGACCGGCTCAACGTGGTGCCCTTGACGGTGCCGGCGCTCGCAGAGCGTATCGCGGATGTTCCGCTGCTGGCGGAACACTTCCTAGCGCTGGCGTGCGAGATGCACGACAGACCCGGCAAGGAGATCACGCCCGGGGCGATGCGATTATTGGAAGCGTATACATACCCAGGCAACGTCCGGGAGCTGCGGAACTT
>CAXMRM010000280.1:0-5497 GCA_964196015.1 uncultured Myxococcota bacterium | reverse complement strand
GATGTTGACGATCTGAGTCTTCACAGGCGTCCGAAAGTGGATGCCTTCCTGGAGCGCAACGTCTTGGATCTCGCCCCACTTCATCACCACGCCGAGATTGCCGCCATCGACCTGCGTGCAACCGGCAAGCCCGATCGTCAGAAGCGCCGCGGAGACCGTTCGCTGCAAATTGTGCTTGAATTTCATGTACATATCCTTCGTGTATAGAGTTCCGTTACCGATTGTCCACTCGCGCTGCTTACCAGTCGAGAATAGCCACCATGATGCCTGTCGCGACGATGAGCACGCCAGCCGTGCTGTCGCCGTGGCGCGCGATCCACTTCCCTTTGAACAGTTCCGCGCCGGAGTGCGCCAAGGCGACCAGTGTGACCATCGCGCCGACCGTCGCAACCTCGTACGCCACCACGATCGAGACTGTCTCGGCGACCGATAGCGGCGCGGCGGCGAACAGGATGGGGATGACGGCGACGCACGGGTCCGCGCAGTAGATCAAGAACAACGACCAGGTCGATGCGCCTGACGCGTCGTGCACGTGATCGTAGTGATGGTGATGATGCCCATGCAGTCGATGCGCGAACGCACCACGGAAACCCCAGACCGCGTACGCTACGCCGAAGCCGATCAACAGTAACCCTGCGACCGACACCATGCGTTCGCCGATCGAATGAAAAAGCTGCGCACCGAACATCAGCGCGAGCAGCCCGAGCAACACGGAGACCGTCACGTGGCCGAGTCCGCAGATGAACGCCACCCGTGCCGTTCGCCCCCTCGACCAGTTGCGCGCCCTGGCGACGGCGGCGATGGGCACCCAGTCGTCCGGCGCCAAAGAATGCAATGATCCTACGGTGATAGCGCCGACGGCAAGGGACACGAAGAGGCTAGTGGTGTTCATGATGATGCTCGTGATGGCGTGCCTCGATCGGCGCTGGGCGCAGCTTCTCGAGCCACTGCAACCAGGCGTCGATGCCTTCCCCCGTCTTCGCCGACACCTTCAACAAGTTGGCTTCGGGCATCACGCGCGCGACCGCGTCCTCCACCGCTGCGACGTCGAAGTCCAGATGCGGAATCAAGTCGATTTTCGTGAGCAAGACCAGATCCGCTTTTTGGAAAATCACGGGGTACTTGAGCGGCTTGTCCTCGCCCTCGGTCACCGAGAGCGCGACGACATTCGCTGCCTGGCCGAGATCATAGATCGCGGGGCAGACCAAGTTGCCGACGTTCTCGATGAAGAAGATGTCACGGTCGTTCGACGGGAACTTGTGCAAGGCGCGATGCACGAGACGCGCGTCGAGGTGACAGGCCGACCCCGTCGTGATGGTCGCCGAGACGATGCCCGAAGCATTCAAGCGATCGGCGTCGCGGTCGGTCGCGAGGTCACCGCTGACCGCTCCGAGCTTGAGGTGCTTGCCCGCTGCCTTGGCGGTGGCCTCGAGAACCGCGGTCTTTCCCGCTCCCGGCGAGCCCATCAGATTGATTGCCAATACGCCTAAACCTTGGAAATGACTGCGATTATGCCCTGCTTGGGCGTCATTGTTGGAGAGGATTCGCTCTTGCACTTCGATGGGCACGATTTCCGGGTCACCGCATCCGCAGGTCTCACACATTGGGGGCCTCCATTTCGATCCGTTGCAAGATGATCTCGTCTCCTTGAATCATGCGAGCCGGCCGCCCACAGGCGTCGCATCGCAAGATCGCACCACGCGCGACAACACGGTCGCATGAGGGGCACGCCCAGGCCGGAGCGACCGTGTCGATCGCGAGCTCCGCACCGTCACAAATCGTTCGTTCACGAAACGTGTCGAACGCTGTTTTCAACAACTCGATTTCGACACCGGCCAGCTCGCCGATCTTCACGTGCAAGCGATGCACACGAGAGCTGCCGTGCGCGGTAGCCTCTTGCTGCACGCGGTCGATCAACGAAGCAACGATGGAGTATTCGTGCATGCCGCTAATCGCTTTCGAACTCCGGTGAGCGTTTCTCGAAGAAGGCCGCGAGGCCTTCGGCGAAGTTCGGGCCGTCGGCGATGCGCGCCAGCTCGGTGAGCTCGGCGTCGAGGTGAACGTCGAGGCGATCCATACCCGCGGCCTGGTTGAGGAGGTTCTTGGCTACGCCAACCGCGGCTGTGGGCAATTCCGCGAGCTCAGACGCGATTTTCAAGGCCTCCGAATCAAGTGAACCATTTGGAATAACTCGGTTAATAAGCCCCCACTCTAGCGCCTCTCGCGCCGTCAAGCGCGGGTTCAGGAGCACCAGCTCGAGCGCCTTTCGAAGGCCTAGCAAGCGAGGCAGAAAGAACGTCGAGCTTTCCGCGCCGGTGAGCCCGGTCTTGAAGTATGCCCACTCGAACCAAGCGCGCTCCGAAGCAACGACGAGGTCGCAGCTCATCGCGATTCCAAAACCACCTGCCGCGGCCGGACCGTCGACCGCCGCGATGAACGGTTTCGGCGCTCTCCGGATCTCCGAGATCGTGCTGTGGATGTACTCGAGGATCTGTTTGAAGATCTCTCCGTAACCTTCATCCGGCTTGCGTGTCTCAGGTTGCAAGTAAGCGAGGTCGTCCCGGTCGCCGCCGTCGCGGATGTATTTAAGGTCGGCGCCACTGCAGAACACGCCCCCCTCGCCTCGGATCAACACGGCGCGCACGTCGCGATCACGGGCTAGCTGGAGCCCCGCTCTGCGGAAGTCTTGGGCCGTCTGCACGTCGAGCGAGTTGAGCCGCTCGCGGCGTGCGATCGTCAGGATGCCCACGGCGCCTTCTCGCTCGATTCGGATGTGTTTCATCGCGCCCATCGCTCAGCAAATCCTCGGGAGGAGCTCGCCCTCAGCTTCGGCCAGCAACCGCCTCCCGAACCCGGTATCGAGCACCACGAACCCTGGCCGTTCTGCGATGCATTCGCCGACAATTGCGGCGTTTCTGCCCAGCGGATGGGAACGGATCGCGTCGAGTACTCCGTCTGCGCTTTCGGCTCGCAGCCCAAAGACCGCCTTGCCTTCGTTGGCCGACACCAGCGGGTCGATCCCGAGGAGCTCGCCGACTGCACGGACCTCGTCGCGGAGCGGTACGGCCGTCTCATCGATGATGATCCCAACGCCGCTCTTCTCGGCCATCTCGTGCAGCGCGCTCGACAAGCCGCCGCGCGTCGGATCCTTGAGGGCGACCACGCCCTCCCCTCCAACCTCGAGCGCGCGTCGCACGAGCGTGTGTATCGGCGCGACGTCGGATTCGAGCGTGGTCTCCAAAGCAAGCTCGTTGCGCGTTGCCATGATCGCCAACCCGTGATCACCCATCGTTCCCGTCACCAAGATCTTGTCGCCCGGTCGAAGTCCCGCATCGGACACCAAGCGCTTCGTGAGCCCTATCCCCGTCGTGTTCAGCACCAAGCCATCGATCTCGCCATGCCCCATCACCTTGGTGTCCCCCGTCACGATCGTCGTTCCGGCCTCTACACATGTCGCGCGGATCGACTCCCAAATCCGCTCCAGTGTATCGCGCGCAAAACCGTCCTCGATGATCGCCGCGCAGGTCAAAGCCAGTGGCTCAGTCGCTCCCATCATCGCGAGATCATTGACGGTTCCAGCGACCGCAAGGCGCCCTATATCACCCCCTGGGAACTCGATCGGTTGCACGACGTGCGAGTCGGTCGTGACCACCAAGTACTGGTCTCCGATGCGGATCGCCGCGCCGTCGTCCATCGCCTGCAGGCCGATGCCGTCGTCTCCGACGTCGCCCAAGCCCTTGGCGAACACCTGCTCGATCAGTGCGCGCATTGCACCGCCGCCCGTGCCGTACTTGAGCGTGATCCGTTCGTCGACCAAGCGGGCATTGCGGGTCATGCGGCGCCTCGCTTGATCGAGCGGAGGTCCGGCCGTCCACCGTACTGATGCCAGATCCGGCACGTACCTTCTGCGCTCACCATGCATGCGCCGACCGGCTTGTCAGGCGTGCACTCTTTGCCAAAGAGTTGGCATTCGGACGGCGATGTGATCCCGGCCATGATGTCGCCGCACTGGCACTGCTGCACCAGCTTGGGCGGCGCATAACCCCAAAGCGCAGAGGCATCGATGGTGAAGCGCCTTCGCGTGTCGTACTGCGCGAACTCGTCACGCAAACGCAGGTTCCCGTTGGGCACGTGCGCGATGCCTCGCCAACGTCCACCCGTGGCCCGGAAGACTCTCCACAGAAGTTTCTGGGCCTGGACGTTACCCTCGCGCGTAACGCAGCGTGGAAAGGCGTTTTCTACCCTAGGTTCGCCGCTATTGATTACCTCGAGGAGCTTCACCAGGCCCGCCATCACATCGAGTGGCTCGAAGCCCGCGATGACTACCGGCAGCCGGTGACGCTCGACGAACTTCTCGAACACCGCCGAGCCGGTAATCGTTGCCGCGTGTCCCGCCGCGAGAAAGCCTTCGATTTTCGTTTCCGGCATCTCCGCGACGATCTCCATCACGGGCGGGATGTACTTGTGCGCCGACAGCACAGAGAAATTATCCGGTGGATCATCGACCAGCACCGCCGCCGTGGCGACCGCCGTCGTTTCGAAGCCCGAGGCGAAGAAGACGATCTCTTCGTCGTGCGCGCGCGCGATCTCTACGGCTTGGGTGACGCTATACACCACATCGACGTTCGCGCCCTGTGCTTTCGCATCCGCAAGCGACTGCGAGGTGCCCGGAACCCGGAGCATGTCGCCGTAGGTAGCGATGCGAACGCCCTGCTTCGCGAGCGCCACCGCTTCGTCCACCTCCGGCACATCGGTGACGCAAACCGGGCAACCAGGGCCCATGATCACCTGTAAATCCTGGGGGAACGCAGCCCGCAGCCCAAACTTTGCGATCGCCTGCTCGTGACTTCCGCATACGTGCATGACCGA
Organism: uncultured Myxococcota bacterium; assembly: GCA_964196015.1. GTDB lineage: Bacteria > Myxococcota_A > Polyangia > Polyangiales > Houyiibacteriaceae > SG8-38. The sequence continues at coordinate 628 of CAXMRM010000280.1, read as the reverse complement.
AACCGGCGCGTGGTCGGCCTGTCGCACGAGAGCATCGAGCGCGTCGCGAAGTCCACGCGCGCGTGCCGGATCTCGGAACTTCAGCTGGGCGAATGCGTCACTCGGATTCATCGCGTGCTCCCCGCGGCGACGGAGCGGCGTCCGGCGCAGCGTTGATCTCGGCGCGAACATCGGCGGTCATGAGGTCCTGCTCGTCCGCGAGCCGAAGGAGCTCGTCATACAATGCCAAGGTCTCCGCCGCCTCCTCGGGCGGGATCCGGCGAATCGCAAACCCGACGTGGTTCAAGATGAAGTCACCCGGATCCACCGGCGCGTCGCAGACCTCGAGGCGAACTTGCTTCCTCACGCCCCAAAAGTCGACGGTCGCGATTTGCATCTCGCGGTCGACTTCGATCACCTTGCCTGGGACACCTAAGCACATGGGAAAGCTCCTTGGGGTATCAACCTTTGTCTCCCAGAAACGCGTCGGCGATCAAGGCCTGACCGAGGGCGATTCCGCCATCCCCGGGCGGAACTTCACCATGGCGCAACAGTTGGATTTTACTCGACAATTTCTCGCTGATTCCAGCGACAAGGCGAGCGTTTTGGAAAACCCCTCCCGTCAGGGCCACCGGCACGTCACCGATCT
>CAXMRM010000279.1:0-9454 GCA_964196015.1 uncultured Myxococcota bacterium | reverse complement strand
CCAACCCAGGCGTAGACCGCAGGCGCGCGCTCTTCCATCACTCGGCCCGGAGTCGGATCCTGGGCGTAGTGACGAAACATCGGACCAAACAAGCCGATGTCGACGAGAGTTGGATGACTGCCAAGCAAGTAGGGCTGTTCCTCGAGGAGCGCGTTCATGGCGTCGAGGAGGTCCAGGTAATGTTGTTTGATGTGCGGTTCGGTTGCCGCGCTCAGGCCATCGCCCTCGAGATAGGTCGCCATTTGGCGGCGTCCGAAGTACCAGCCGGCGAGCCACTTCGGCGCGGGGAAATCCGCCAAGACCTCGTGACCAATGCGCCTCATGAGCAACTTGCGGGACTCTATGGGTTGCCAACGCCAATACATCGCTGCTCGCCAACACCATTCGTCGACGTAGTCCTCGACGAGCTTCGACATGAAGCGCAGGACGCGGTCCTTCGGGATGACCGGCGGCTCCGGATAGTGAGACTCGAACCAGTCGATCATTGGCGTCGTGTCTTTGAGCCACTGCCCGTTGGCCAGGCGGAGCACCGGGACCTTCATCAGTCCGGTTGCGGGCAGGATCTCGTCCCGCAGGATCTTCATGTCGACGACCCGTCGCTCGAAAGGAATCTCCTTGTACCGAAGGTACGCCTCCATCTTGCCGCTGAAGTACGACATATCCGCGACGTAGGCGGTGATCGGCTCCCAGTCGGGATGTCGTGACTGTGGCATTCTGGTTCCTCCAGCCTTTCTTGATCAGAACGGGGACTGTGCAAGATACCATGTCACGGGAGCGACTGAAGCTCACGTAGGGAAGCGAACGGGCAAGGAGTCTCGCATGAGTGGGAGAGAAGTCGCCTTAATCACCGGTGCGTCGATGGGCATCGGCAAAGAGCTCGCGAAGATTTTTGCGGCGGATGGTCGTAACCTGGTGCTGGTCGCACGAAGCGAGGACAAGCTTCGGAGTCTAGGGCAGGAGCTCGAGGGCGCGCATGGCATCACAGTCCACGTCGTGCCTGCGGACCTGACGGATCCCGCCGCGCCGGCCGCCATCTTCGCATCACTCGAGAGCAAGGGTCTCCAGCTCGACTATCTAGTCAACAACGCGGGCTTTGGAACCAGTGGTGCATTCGCCGAGGGTGCGCTGCAGCCACAGATGGACATGATCCAGGTCAATGTCGATGCGCTCGTCGCCCTCACCCACTTGGCGCTGCAAGGCATGCTCGCGCGCAAGAAAGGAAGGGTCTTGAACATCGCGTCCACCGCCGGCTTTCAGCCCGGGCCCGACATGGCCATCTACTACGCGACCAAGGCGTTCGTGCTCATGTTTTCCGAAGGGATTGCCGAAGAAGTCAGGGATGCAGGCGTCACGGTGACTGCACATTGCCCGGGCGCGACGGCAACCAACTTTGGGGACACCGCCGGTAACGCAACCAGCATCTTGTTCAAGCTCGGCGCAGCGCCGGCGGACAAGGTAGCCAGGCATGCCTACCGTTCGATGATGAAGGGCAAAGTCGTCGCCATCGAGGGCTTGATGAATTGGCTGGCTGCGTTCAGTGTTCGGTTCAGCCCGCGGGCGCTGGTCAGAAAGCTCACCCGTTGGATGAACCAAACATCATGAACACGAACACTTGCTTAGTCGCAGGGGCGCTGGCGCTCCTGCTCTCCACATCGGTCGCGTCGGCACAGGGGGCTTGGTCGGCCGAGCCAGACCCGACCACGTCATACTCGAGTCGTCCGGTCGAACAATACCCGCCTCCTTCAACCGAACAGCGGTCCATGCAGCGCGGCTATCAGGGAGCATTCAACCTCGGCGTTCCCGTTTGGTTGGATGCCGACAGCGACGTGGTGCGGCCCGGTGCCGACCTCTACGGCTTTGGTGGCCTTGATATCGGCTATGCGGTGTTCGGCCTTGGGCTCGGCGCGATGTGGACACCGATCAATTTCAACAGCATCCCCGGGTTCACCGGCCAAGGTCGCAGCCCGATGACCCGTCTCTACTTTGCTCCGGAGGTTCGGGTGCAGGTGCCGAACAACTCGCCGCTACTGCCGTACATCGGAATCACGTTCGATGCGAATTGGTGGCGCGTGAAGGCTACCGATATCCAGTGCGGCGTCTACTACTGCAGGCGAGTCGCCGTCTTCCGGTTCACGCCCGGCATGACCGCCAAGCTGGGGCTGGCCTTCCGCGTGTCGCACGGAACCTACATCGACCTCGGTATCAAGTACTCACTGTCGGGGAGCGGCAACTTCTTCTTCGGACGAGAACAATGGGTCACGCCGTATCTAGGCATCCTCTTCCGCTGACGCTACGCGTATTTCTTGAGCTCTAGCCGTGCGACCATGCCGCGGTGCACTTCATCCGGGCCGTCCGCGATGCGAAGCGCGCGCGCCATGGCGAGCAGACGGGTGAGTTCGAGGTCTGCCATACCTTCGCCACCGTGGATTTGGATCGCCGCGTCGACGACCGACTGCAGCACGTTCGGGGCGATGACCTTGATCGCGGAAATGTCCACCAGAGCGCCAAAGGTACCGAGCGTGTCGAGCGCCCAGGCGGCCTTCATCGTCAAGAGACGGGCTTGATCGATCGCCATGCGGGAGTTGGCGATGATGTCACGGTTGCCGCCGAGGTTCGAGAGCGGCTTTCCGAACGCCACGCGGTGCACCGCACGCTGGCACAGGCGCTCTAGGGCTCGCTCCGCCGCACCGACTGCACGCATGCAGTGATGAATGCGCCCCGGGCCCAGACGGCCCTGCGCGATTTCAAAGCCCCGGCCGGGTCCTGCGATGATGCTGCTCACCGGAAGGCGCACGTTCTCGAAGAGCACCTCGGCATGGCCGTGAGGCTCGTCCAGATGACCGAACACCGGCAACATGCGCAAGATCTTCACGCCCGGCGCGTCGCTGGGCACGAGCACCATCGAATGCCGTTCGTGTCGCCCCGCCTTTGGATCGGTGACGCCCATGAAGATGAAAAAGCCGCAACGTGGATCGCCTGCGCCACTGGTCCACCACTTCTGACCGTTGAGCACGACCTCGTCGCCGACGACTTCACAGGTGGCCTGCATGTTGGTTGCGTCGCTCGACGCAACGGCCGGTTCGGTCATCGCGAAGCCGGAACGGATCTCTCCGGCGAGCAGCGGCTCGAGCCACTGCTTCTTCTGCGCGTCGGAACCGTACTTCACCAGGACCTCGGCGTTGCCGGTGTCGGGGGCGCTGCAGTTGAACACCTCCGGCGCCAGGAAGCTCCGACCCGTGATCTCGGCGACGGGCGCGTAGTCACGGTTATCGAGACCGGCCCCGTACTTCTCGTCAGGCAAGAAGAGATTCCAAAGCCCAAGCTCCTTGGCCTCGGCCTTGAGCTCCTCGAGGATCGGAGGAATCTTCCACTCGCGCCAGTCGTTGCTGCCGACCAGCTGGTCGAGATAGGTCTGCTCATGGGGCACGACGCGCTCGCGTACGAAACGCTCCGCCTGCGCCATCACGTTTCGCGCCCGCTCTGAATGCTCGAAATCCATAGATCGCGGTGATACCCCATGCATCGAGACAAATCACGCGAGAAGTAGGCAGATCTGGTGCTACGGTTCGTCGGGCTGAGGTAGACCAAGCAGATGGCAACACAGAGCAATCCCTTGATCGACGACGGCCTCGTCGATTTCCTCCTCTACTCCGTTCTCGACGCCGAGTCCCTCTGCGCGCTCGGGGCCTATCAGCAGCACTCGAAGGAGACGTTCGACCTGTACATCGACAGCGTCCGGAGATTCGCACGGCAAGACCTTTTACCGACTTACCGGCCGATGGACGAGGAGCCCCCGGTGTTTCGCGATGGCCGAGTCCATACCCATCCCGCCTTGCCCCGCCTTTTCGAGCAGATGGTCGACCTCGGGGTTCTCACGGCAACGCGTCCGGAGTCGGTCGGCGGCCAGCAGATGCCAATGCTCGTGCACACAATGGCAAGCGCGTACCTCATGGCAGCGAACCTCAGCGCCTACGGCTTCGTCGGGCTCACGCTCGGCGCCGCGCATCTGATCGAAGCGTTCGGGACCGACGAGCTCAAAGAACGGTTCATGACGAAGATGTATGCAGGCGAGTGGACAGGCACGATGGCTCTCACCGAGCCGCAGGCCGGAAGCAGCCTCGGCGAGATCACGACCTCCGCCGCTCCGACGGACGATGGCTACTATCTGATCAAGGGGAGCAAGATCTTCATCTCCGGCGCAGACCACGGCATCACCGAAAACGTCGTGAATCTCACGCTGGCACGAATCGACGGCGCGCCGGACGGAACCAAGGGGATCTCGCTCTTTGCCGTGCCGAGACTCCGTGAAGAAGCCGGAAGCCTGATCTCGAACGATGTCACCGTCGCCGGGCTGATCCACAAGATCGGCTGGAAGGGGATCCCGAGCCTGGCGCTCGAGTTTGGGGATGAGGGCGACTGCCGTGGCTGGCTGGTCGGCGAGCCGAACCAGGGCCTTCGCTACATGTTCCAAATGATGAACGAGGCGCGCATCATGATCGGTGTCAACGCCGCCGCGACCGCATCGGTTGCGTATCACGAATCACGCGCCTATGCGCTCGACCGCAAGCAGGGCCGGAAGCTCGGCACGAGGGGAGGCGAGCCTGTTTCCATCATCGCACACGCCGACGTTCGCCGAATGCTCCTTCGGCAGAAGGCTATTATCGAAGGAAGCTTTGCGCTACTCGGAACCGTTTCGCGGTATGCGGACATCGCGGAGCACGGTGTCTCGGACCAGGAGCGTGAGCGCGCGCAGTTGCTCCTCGACCTGCTCACCCCGGTCGCCAAGACGTTCCCCGCGGAGCGCGGGTTCGAGGCCAACGCGCTCGCCATCCAAATCCACGGCGGCTACGGCTACACGAGCGAGTACCTGCCCGAAGCCTACATGCGCGACCAGAAGCTCAACACGCTCCACGAAGGCACCAATGGGATTCAGAGCATGGACCTGCTCGGCCGAAAGGTGATGGCCAAAGGCGGGGCTCCGCTGGGCGCGCTAGCGGAAGAGATTGGCAGCACCATCGGACGAGCGAGGGAAGCAGGCTGCGACCCGGAACTTTGCGCCGCGCTCGAAGAAGCGGTCGCCACCGTTGGCGCCACGACCATGGAGCTAGGTCAGCGCGGGATGGCAGGCGACGCGGACGCCATGCTGGGCCACAGCTGGGACTACCTCGACATGTTCGCCACCCTCGTCATCGGTTGGCAATGGCTCAACATGGCCGCGGCAGCCCCTACCGCGCCCATTTCACAAGAGCGCAAACGAGCGACCGACGCGGCGACTCAGTATTGGATCCGCACCGAGATCCCCCGAATCCCCCACCTTGCCAACCTCTGCCGGACCAACGAAGACTCGTACATCAAGGCCGAGCCAGAGTGGTTCTGAGCGCCCGGTGGGTGAATTCGCACTCGTCTGCGCGACCTTGTCGTATCAATAGATGATTTACGCGACCTGACTTTGCTTGACGTATACGTAAACCTAACCTAGGAAGCCGCAGAAGCCCTCGAACGTGGAGAACGCAGATGGACAAGGCGATCATCACCTGCGCGCTGAACGGCGTGCTCACCAACCCGAAGCAGCACCCCGTCCCGGTCACTCCGGAAGAGATGGCGTCGTCGGCCCGCGATGCCTACAACGCCGGCGCGTCGATGATGCACATTCATTTCCGCCGCCAGGAGCCCGGCATGGGGCACTTCCCGTCCTGGGATCCTGAAGTGGCGGCAGCGGCGAGCGATGCGATTCGCGCGGCGTGCCCGGGCGTGATCATCAATCAGACCACGGGCGTGATCGACGAGGACATCTCAGGGCCGGTTGCCTGCCTTCACCGCATCAAGCCGGAGATCGCAGCATGCAACGCGGGCAGCCTCAACTACCTCAAGCTCAAAAAGGACAACAGCTGGGCGTGGCCCCCGATGGTGTTCCTCAATGGCGTCGACAAGGTGCAGAAGATGCTGGATGCGATGGCGGAGACCCACACCACCGCAGAGATGGAGTGCTTCGACGTGGGCATCGTGCGCTCGGTCGGTCTCTACCTTCGAGCCGGGATGGCCAAGGAGATGCACTATAACTTCGTGATGGGCGTCGCCTCGGGCATGCCCTGCGATCCCGAGTTGCTCGAGCTCCTCATGAAGTACAAGAGCGGCGACGCGCATTGGCAAGCCACGCTCATCGGTCGCGAAGAGATCTGGGAGACCCACCAGCGCGCAGCCGAGCTTGGCGGCATGCTCAGGACGGGCGTCGAGGACACGTTTTACTTGCCGAATGGTGATAAAACGACCGGGAACGGGCAGTTGATCGACGCGCTCGCCCGGTGTGCTCGCAACGCAGGCCGCGAGGTCGCGTCGCCCACGGAAGCCAGGGAGATGCTGGGCTTCAACTAGGGTCGAGGATTGTCACATGACGGAGCGGGAGGTAAAGACGAGCCATGGTCAACAAGCTGTATCCTGACGCGTCGGCGGCCCTCGAGGGATTGCTGAGCGACGGCATGACGTTGATGTCTGGCGGTTTTGGGTTGTGCGGAATTCCCGAAGCGCTGATCGCAGCCGTTGCGAAGTCGGGCGTGAAAGACCTGACGGTCATCTCGAACAATGCGGGCGTCGATGGAATCGGCCTCGGCGTAATGTTGGAGACACGCCAGATCAGCAAAATGGTTTCCTCGTACGTCGGCGAAAACAAACTGTTCGCGCAACAGTACCTCAACGGCGACATCGTCGTGGAGTTCACGCCGCAGGGGACGTTGGCCGAGCGGATTCGCGCCGGCGGCGCAGGCATTCCGGCCTTCTTCACCAAGACAGGCGTCGGGACGACGGTCGCCGAGGGGAAAGAGGTTCGCGAGTTCGACGGTGCACAGCATGTGATGGAGCGTGGGCTCTTTGCTGACGTGGCGATCGTTCACGCCTGGAAGGGCGACACCGAAGGTAACCTCATTTACCGAAAGACCGCTCGAAACTTCAATCCCATGATGGCTACCGCAGCGGAGGTCACGGTCGTCGAGGTCGAACATCTCGTCGAACCGGGCGAGCTGGACCCGGATCAGATCATGACGCAAGGGATCTTCGTCGACCGCATCATTCACTACCCGAACGCCTCGAAGCACATCGAGCAACGAACCACGCGTCCGCGTGAGGCCTGAGGAGAATACGATGGCTTGGACCCGTGACCAAATGGCGGCACGCGCGGCAAAAGAGCTGCGCGACGGCTTCTACGTGAACCTCGGCATCGGCATTCCGACGCTCGTTTCCAACCACATCCCCGAGGGCATGAGCGTTCAGCTGCAGAGCGAAAACGGCATGCTCGGGATGGGCCCCTTCCCCTACGAGGGCGACGAGGACGCCGACCTGATCAACGCCGGCAAGCAGACGGTGACCGAGCTCCCGACGACGAGCTTCTTTTCGAGCGCGGATTCCTTCGCGATGATTCGCGGTGGTCACATCAATCTTTCGATTCTCGGCGCAATGCAAGTCGCCGAGAACGGCGACCTCGCGAACTGGATGATTCCCGGCAAGATGGTCAAAGGGATGGGCGGCGCCATGGACCTGGTCGCAGGCGTGAAACGGGTCGTCGTCGTCATGGAGCACACGGCTAAGGGCAAGCCCAAGCTGTTGAAGGGCTGCACCCTCCCCCTGACAGGCACTCGGGTGGTCGACTTGCTGATCACCGACCTCGGTGTGTTCGAGATCGACAAGGCCGGCGACGGCGGGATGACGCTAGTCGAGGTAGCCGACGGGGTGACGCTCGACCAGATCGCCGACAACACCGAAGCGGCATACCGCGTCGCTCCGGGGTTCTAGCCGAACAGCAACAAGACCGCGCCGACGTACAGGCCCATTCCGATTGCGAGGATCGCGGTGTAGCCCGCTATTTGGCGGGCTTTGAGGCCGGTGATCGCGAGGAGCGGCAGCGCCCAGAAGGGCTGCAGCAAGTTGGTCCATTCGTCGCCGTAAGCGAAGGCCATGACGGTGCGCTCCGGACCCAGATCGAGCGTGGCCGCCGTGGTTAGCAGGACATCGCTTTGGAGGGCCCATTGACCTCCGCCAGACGGCACGAAGAAGTTCACCAGGCCCGCGCTGAGGAAGGTCAGCAGTGGAAAGGTCGTGGTGGAGGCGACGGAAGCCATCGCGGAGGAGAGACGCTCGATCATACCGCTCGCCTGCATGACGCCCAGGATGCCGAAGTAGAGGGGGAACTGAACGATGATCGCGCCTGCACCGCGAGCGCCTTCGGACACTGAATCGAGGAAGCCGCGGATCGAGCCATGCGCGGCCAGAGCCAACGCGAGGAAGAAGAGGTTCACCGAGTTGAGGTCGAACGCGACCTCACCGCGGAACCAACTGAAGACGACGAGCAGCACTGCCGCGCCTCCGACGCAGAGACCCAGCAACGAGCGCTTCGTTCCTCGCGATGCCGCGCCTTGCGTGGAAGCCCTCTGCGGGACGGCGGGGTCCTTTGGCGCAAGCGCAACGCACATCAGTGGCAACAAAATGAGCAAGCCGCCGCTGACGACGACATTGAGCGAGGAGAAGAGGGTTTCGCTCACAGGGATCGCTTGCGTTGCGCCCTGCGTGAACTGTGCCGACTCGGCCGCCTTCAACGGAGCAGAGCCGCTGAGCCCACCGTGCCACACCGCAAGTCCCGTGTACGCGGCGGCGCCGAGCAGGGGAACGTCCATCGGCCTCCCGTCCTCGGCGGCGCTATGGGCAATTTCGCGAACCACGAACGCGGCGACTACGGCGCCGAGGCCCCACTGGATGAGCCCGGTCATGCATGCGATGAGCGCTACCAAGCCGGCGGCCGCCGGGGTCCGCTTAGGCCAGCGCGCGACCGCACGGACGAGCCGTTGAACCGGCGGACTCGAAGCCAGGGCCTGACCGGTCACGAGGATCAGGCACATCTGCAACGCAAAAGCGAGCAGCGGTGTGCTCGAAAAGCCGCCGTACCATCCCTGAAGGACCGCGCCCACAGACCCGGAAAGCGCGAACCCGCCGAGAAGCGTGATCAACGTCAGCGCTAGCGCCAGCACAAACGGATCCGGAACCCACCGTTCGGCCCACCGGCTGAAAACCTCGCCAAGCCGAGCCAGCATGGCGCGGACCATACCACCAAGTGCTAGAACCATGGGCATGCATCATCGCCATCTTTGGCTGGGCCTGTTCGCGGTCGTGCTGCTCGCGATCCTCGGGCCTTACCTTGCTCTCAATCGTGAAGCCCGAACCCTCGACGCGCCGACGCGAAAAGCATCAGGCGGCGCCTACGCCGCGCTGCCGGGCGGCATAACCCACTACGAGCGGAGCGGCCCCATAGACGGCCCGCTCATCGTGTTGATCCACGGCGGCACGATCCCGTTCTTCGCCTGGGACGCCCAGGTGCCCGCGCTGCGCGGGGCAGGCTTCCGGGTCCTGCGCTACGACCAGTTCGGCCGAGGCTATTCCGACCGCCCGCAAGTGGACTACGATCGCTCGTTCT
>CAXMRM010000278.1:0-5166 GCA_964196015.1 uncultured Myxococcota bacterium | reverse complement strand
CAAATCCCGGTCGCCCTGATCATCGGCAAGCGGAAGGCGAGCACCGACAAGAAGGTCTCGCTGAACGAAGCGCTGAGAGGTCTTGGCGTCTCGGTTTAGCCTGGTGCAAGCGAAGATATCATTCGACGTCGCCATGCTGGCGACCCCTCATATCGAATACTACGCGGCGGCGACACGAGCGAACTGGCAGGCTTACTGCGATTGCCATGGCTATGAGTTCATGTGCTGGCGAGAAGCCGTGCTCCACGACATGCACCTGATCTGGTCGAAGATCGAGTTGATGCGCCGCCACATGCGCGGCATGAAAGCTGACTGGCTGGTCGTCGTGGACGCCGACACCGTAGTCAACAAGCCGGAGCGAACGCTAGCAGATCTCGTTCTCGCTCATCCGGGTAAGGATTTCTTGATATCGGAGGACTGCACGCGGCGGTTCGGCATCCCGGTGCCACTCAGTGTGCGCGGGGTCGTCTCGGCGCGCAGCCTGCGCCCACCCAACTGCGGCTTCATGATGATACGCGCGTGCGACTTCGGGACGCGTTTTCTCGATGAATGGCTCGAAAATGGTCGGGGGAAACTTTCTCACGTTGCGGACGTGTTTCCCCGTGAGCAATGGGTCCTGTGGCTATCGCTCTTTCGCGAGCAAAGCGAGCGGATCGCGGTTCTAGGCGCAGAGGTCATGAGGATGGGCAACAACTCCCTGCTCGATCGGATGACGACGGATTGGAGCGATGCATTCGTCCTACACGACAAGCGCTTGCCTAGCTGCCAGGCCCTCAGTGTCGACGATCTGCCCCTTGCGCGTTGAGTTACGACCACGCGGGCCTTTGCCGATTCCGGCATTGAAGGCCGTGGTCATCCGTGGTTAGATGCTCCATGCGCAACGCCCTCCTAGTGTTGGTTCTCGGCCTCCTCATCAGCGGTGACTCGTTCACCAACGAAGCCCGCGCGGAGGCCACGCACCAGTTGCGAATCGCGACCTTGGCTCCGCGGCAATCTCCGCTCGGCGACATCTATCAGAAGCTCAAGGTCGGGATGAGGGAGCGGACCAACGGCCAAGTGAATATGAAGATGTACTATGGCGGTATCGCCGGGGACGAGATCTCCGTCGTTCGCAAGATGCGCGTTGGGCAACTCGACGGGGCGTTGATCACGTCGACGGGCCTGTCCGCGCTCGTTCGACAGGTGCTCGTCATGGAGGCGCCCGGGCTGATCCGCAGCTACGGCGAGCTCGATGCAGTGCGCGAAGATCTCGCACCGCAGCTCGAAGCCCTGTTCGACAAGGCAGGGTACAAGCTCGTCGCCTGGGGCGATGCGGGCAAGACTCGAATTTTCTCCACCAGCAAGATCTACGCGCCTTCTGACTTGCAGAAAGTGCGGCCCTGGGTCTGGCGCCACTCGGCGACCATGAGGGCGTTCATCAAGGCCGCGGGGGCGAACGGTGTGTTGCTCAACTTGCCCGAGGTGTACTCCGGGCTGCAGACGGGCATCATCGACACGGTGATCGCGTCCTCCGTCGGAGTGCTGGCCTTCCAGTGGCATACGAAGCTCAAGACCATGGCCAAGCAGGCGGGTGGCATCGTTACCGGTGCCTTCGTCATCAGGAAGGAGCATTTGGCGACGCTCCCCAAAGAAGCTCGAGACTACCTTGATGAGGTTTCCGGCGAGACTGAGGATATGCTGCGCAAGGAAGGGCGAGAGATCGACGATGAGGCGGCTGAGACGCTCGCGAAGCGACTCAAGGTCATCAACCTCTTCCGAGCCCAGCGCCAGTGGGAGGAGGTTCAATTTACAGCACGCGAGTCACTCGTCGGGCGGATGTACTCTCGGGCCCTCCTGAACCGAGTCCAAGAAATCCTGAAGAAGTAGCCCCGTAAAGTCGATGCCGCGCATCGCCGACGAGGCCAGGGCTCCTCGCGGTTAGTAGCCGCCGCCGCGTTGGAAGCGTTTCCAGGCGGCGCACGGAGTCCCATAGCGCTTCTCGACGTATTGCAAGCCCCAGGCGATTTGCGGCCAGGGGTTTCGCCGGTAGTCGACGCCGTAGGCCTTTCCCCAATCGGACATCTTGTTACAGGGGTGAGACTGCGGGATACCGCATGCGCCCGTGCGCTTGTTCCGTGCGCGATGCTTCCAATGGCTTTCCGCTTGCCACAGATTGTCGAGGCATTGAAACTGGCGCTCGCCATCCCATTGGGAGTATTCGGCGCGAATCAGGTAGCGCGCGATTTCCTTGTTCTGCGCCGGCGTGTTGTTTGTCGCTTGCAAGGTTGGCTTGGTGTCCGATGTGGCGCTTGCACATCCGCTGACAGCTAACAGCACGGCGATGGAAGCGAACGTCCTCATGCGGCCCGCTACTGCACCACGACGACGTCGCACGGGAAGAGCGCTTCGAGCTCCGCGTCTCCTCCGCGCCAGTCTTGACACGCCGAGCCGGTCAGCTCGATGGTGCTGCCGTCGACAGCCCGCCAACCACGCTCGCTATCGTCGCAGGTGAGCACTTCGTCGTTCAGCCGAACCTTGCCTTGGCAGGCCTTCGAGATGTCGATGATGCCGTCCGTGAGGCTCACCGTGCACGGGATGTTTCGGAGGACGATTTGCTCGAGGGCACTCTGCAGCTCCGAGACGCTGTCCGCGGTCCAAAGCGTAGCGCCCGAGCCGACGCCCTGGCCCGCGTTGGCAAGATCTTGCAGGTGGTTATCGTTGAAGTTAACGCCCAGCACGAACGTCTCGATACCGAGGCCAAACGCGCGCGCCACCGCGTCGACGCTGTTGTTGCGGTCCACGTTCTCACCATTTTGGTCGCAGCCGTTTGGTAGTCCGTCCGTCGCGAGCAAGTACACCGTCGGCCCTTCAGGCGGCGGCGTTGCGATGAGCGCATCGGTCACGGCTTCGACCGCCTCGGCCGTTGGCGTGTAGCCGCTCGGAGCGTTGGTGCTGAAGCTAGCGGCAATCGAATCGGCGTTGTCGAGAGTTTGCGTGATTGCGGCGCCGTCCGTGCTCGCGCACATCTCGCCGTCAGACATCGAGGGCGGATCTTCACCGGGCTTCCAGTACAACGTCAACCCAAACCGCGCGATCGAGTCCAGCCTACGGACGAGACCGTTGGTTCCGACCAACGCATCCTCGACCGAATCCCATCGTGCCTCACCGAAGTCCGGGTTGGGCGTGCCGGAGTTGGGACAACCATTGCCGGTGAACGGGCAGTCGCCTTCGAAGTCTTGCCGCATGCTGCCGCTTCGATCGACGATGATCATGATATTGGGGATGACCCGGTCGGTCGCGACCTCGAGTTCGCCGCACACGGATCCGTCGGAGGTGATCACTCCGCCATCGGCGAACACTGGCACGCAGCGTCCGTTCGAGATGCAGTCGCCCGCGGTGCCGCACTGCCCGCCTTCGGGTGTGCACACGGCAATGCAGACGTCATTTTTGCAGAAGGTCCCCGTCGCACACGCGGAGTCGCTGACACAGGTGTCGCCACATCCCTCTGGAGCTCCTGCCTCGCCGCAGATGCTCGGAAGATCATCCGCCGAGCGGACGGTCCCTTCCTCAGGCCCGCCCGACTCGCAGCCGAGCACAAATACGGCGACAAACGCCACAGAGAAAAGCATTCGAATCACTGCACAACCCCCCAACCACAGGGTAACAGTCCCGCCAAAGTCAACAACTCAGGGGTTAAAGATTGGACACTCGGGCCCGGAGGAGCCTCGAGCTGGCGACCGGGCCACCAGTGAGTCAATCCTCCACGGGGGGGTTATCCCGCGCCCACTGGTATGCCATGTATGACGAAACCAGGTGACACACCCAGCCTAGGAAGCCGCCGCTGCCGATCCACAGCCCGGGCGTGACGATTAGCCAGATGATCCCGCGCAAGACCTTCCCGTTGTAGAACTGCCCGAGGCCAGGGACGACGAAAGACAGAACTGCTGCAGTTCCAGGACGATCCATGTGCCCAACCTGCGTCGCCTGCCTCGGTTGTCAACGAGGGTCGAGCCCCGTGTCGTTGCGGGAGGGCCGAAACTCTGCCACCGATAAGGGTCGTGAAGCTTCCATCCGATACCTTGACGGCCCCGTCGCATCCCATCGCGCGATTGCCCGCCGAATGGGAGGAGCGCGTCGTCGCCTGGGGTGAGCCCGCGTATCGGGGCAAACAAATCTTCGATTGGATCCATCGCCGAGGCGTCCTCGACCCGGACGAGATGAGCAATCTTCCGAAGGGCCTCCGAGAGCGTATGAAAGAAGAGGGCGTGGGCTGGCCGATCCACATCGTCTCCGCGCACGAGTCGGCCGACCGAACCAAGAAGTTCCTGGTGGGCATGCCTGACGGCGAGATGGTCGAGACGGTGCTGATCCCGCAGATCGGCGATGAGCGCGTCGTCACGCAATGCATCTCGAGCCAGGTCGGTTGCGCGATGGGCTGCGTGTTTTGCGCTTCGGGCGTTGCGGGCTTGAAGCGCCAGATGAGCGACGCCGAAATCGTCGCGCAGGTGCTCCTCGGCCGTCGCGAGCTCGGCCCTGAGCAACGCATCCGCAACGTGGTCTTCATGGGAATGGGCGAGCCGCTTCACAACTACGATGCGGTCGCGCGCTCGCTCGTGCTGCTGACACACCCCGACGGCCTCGACCTTTCCAAGCGGCGCGTCACGGTGTCCACGAGCGGCCTCGTCAAGCAAATCGACCGCCTTGGCCAAGACTTCGATGGTCAGGTGCAGCTAGCCATCTCCCTTCATGCCGTGCGCGACGACGACCGAAGCAAGCTCATGCCCGTCAACCGTAAGCACGGGCTTCGCGAGCTGACCGACGCGTTGCGACGCTATCCCATGTCGAAGCGTCAGCGCATCACCATCGAGTACACGTTGATCGAAGGCGTGAACGACTCGGTCAGGGATGCGAACGGGATGATCGAGCTTCTCCGTGGCATCCCCGTGAAGGTGAATCTCATCCCGATGAACCCGATCTCCGCGTCCGATCTGCGCGCGCCCGACTCGAGTCACGTCAAGCGTTTCCAGGAGCAGCTCACGCGGAGTGGGCTCTCGGTGTTCATCCGCAAGACGCGGGGAGATGATGTTGCGGCCGCCTGCGGACAACTCGCGTTTCACGGCGATGGCCCACGAAGCACCAAGTACTAAGCGCCAAGTACTAGAGGCTGCCGCGCGCCGTGAGTGCCTT
>CAXMRM010000277.1:0-10422 GCA_964196015.1 uncultured Myxococcota bacterium | reverse complement strand
AGATCTGGAGACGAGCAATGGAGGGCAGGCCGTTATCGATGTGAGTTACGATTCTCCCACGGGCTATGTGGACTGTTATGTGCAGGTGATCGGTGCGGACGACTACTTTGTGATTAGCACTCCAAGTACGGCGACCACGGGGACGATTCAGATCCCGGTTAACATTCCGGCGAACGTCGACTCCGGCATTTTCGATCTCTACACCTGCATCTCCGGGGAGAATGGCGGGGTGTCGAACCCGATCACGACAGGCGTGGGCGTGACCAACACAGGCAGCCCCGGTGGCGGAGGCGGTGGCGGGAACGTCATCTGCGCCACCGATGATTCAAGCGTCGGCTCGATCATCCCCTGCCCCAACGGAAAAACACTCGACTTCTGCATCGATCAAGGCACTGGCAGTTGTTACTACACCCTAGGTGGAAACCGCATCGACTGTGGAAACTGTCTCTCCAACTCCAACGTGATCGCGGACTGTGCGCAACGCGCCGTCGAGATGTGCATCTAGACGCGACCCGAGAACAACCTCACCGTGGTCTGATGGATCCCCATAAAGTCATCTGATGAAAAGTCGCTGATGCTGTTGGCGAAAGAGGGATTGGGCTTGCTTGAGCCGTCTGTTGGAGATCGGGATGGGGATCTGGTGTTCGAGGATGAGGAGTCCGAGTACGGTCACGGAAAAGGCTCTTCGGGTTGCGACTGTGTTGGCCTGCAGTGGCTTGGCCGCTCCTGCTTGCTCACCGAGACATCCGAGCAAGGACGCAGCCCACAAGGCCAGAGCGACCAAGAGAAACAAGACGTGCAGGCGCTCGGTCTGACGGACTGAGACATGGCCGAGCCCGAGCCCGAAGCGAAGATTCTTCCCATCTCGAAAGGCCTGTTCGCACCGCATGCGACTCGCGTAGATTCGCGAGAGGCATGACGCACTGAGCTCGTGGGAAGAGCAAGCCAGCACCCAGGGCTCGTGAGCGCGGCGCTTGTAGCATCGATGCAGGGCGGAGTTTGGATGCATGCCCATCATGGCGCCGTAGTTGACGAGGGTTCCGGAGAGGCATGCGGCCAAGGCCGTGAGCGCGATCTCGACTGCGTTCGCCCCGCGGTTCTCCCCGCCGAGAAGCGGTGGCTCGTCCGAGTCCAGGATGAAGGGCCGCTCGCGCGATTTGTCCTCGCCGCCCGCCGCGTAAAAGCCCTGCACCGAAGTGTGGCTGTGGGCACCGCTGACCCAAGTGTTGTGCGCCCGAAAACGGGTGATCCCGAGACTGGGATTCTCCTTTTTCCCGATCGCCAGATCCAAAGCATCCCTTCGCGCGTCCATTGAACGAGCCTAAGGGAATCACGCCGGGTCTCGGCGGGTTTCTCGCCTGAGCTTGTGACTCTGCGATAGCTTCATCTCGAGAGGAATCCTTATGCGTCTTCGTAACGCTCTGCCCTCAGTCTTCGCTCTTCTGGTGCCGGCGCTCTTGGCGACGAGTGCCACCGCGCAGCCGCTGAAACCTGCTGAGGTTCCGGACAGCCTCAAGCCATGGGTGCCCTGGGTGTTGCACGCCGAGCCCGACCATCTTTGTACGACGGTCGGCGGTGCGGCCATCTGCAGCTGGCCAGGCCCATTGACCTTGATCGTGCACGACGAGGGCGCGCGCTTCGAGCAACGTTTTCTTCTCGACCGCGATGGCGAGGTTCAGCTTCCTGGCAGCCCGACACTGTGGCCGCAGGAGGTGCGCGTCGACGGCAAGCCGGTGGTCGTGCTCCAGGAAGGCGAGCAACCGGTAGTACAATTGCAAGCCGGTGAGCACGTCGTTACTGGCGACCTCAGTTGGGGCACGGCCCCCGAGTTGCTGCCTGTGCCGAATCAGACGGCGATCGTGCAACTGCAGATCAAAGGCAAACGCGTGCGCAACCCGCGGCGCGAAGAAGGCGGCGAAGTGTGGCTCGGGGCACAAGAAGAAGTCGTCACGACGGTGGAAGGCCTCGAAGTCGAGGTGCACCGGATGATCGCCGATGCGATTCCAATGCAGGTCACAACGCGACTGGTGCTTCACGTTTCGGGCCCTGCGCGTGAGCTCAATTTCAAGGATGTGCTGCTCTCTGGCACCGTTCCCATCGCGGTCACCTCGCAGCTACCGGTGCGCGTCGACAAGCAGCGCCGGCTGAGTGTGCAAGTCCATCCCGGCACCTACGAGGTCTACGTGATCGCCAAGGCGGAAGGGGATCTCGAAACGCTCGCCGCGCCCAAGCCGCCCTCGCCGTGGCCGTCGCTTGAAACCTGGGTATGGTTGGCCGACGAAAGCCTACGCCAAGTCGAGCTCTCGGGCGCTCCCAATGTCGACACCTCACGCGCATCGCTGCCTGCTGACTGGCGCGACCTGCCCGCGTATTCGTTGACTCCGGGACAGTCGCTCTCGTTCAAGACCACGCGACGCGCCAAAGCGGAAGCCGAACCGAACGTGGTCCAGCTCGTGCGTGAGCTGTGGCTCGACGTCGACGGCACCGGTTATTCCGTACGTGACCACATCACCGGCCAGCTGCGACGTAGCCATCGCTTGATCATGGAGGAAGGCACGCTCGGACGCGTAACGCTGAGTAATGAGGGACAGTTGATCAACGACGTGCGGTCCGAGAGCGCAGGGCAAGGCGCTCCCGTGCCGCGTGGGGTCGAGATCCGAAGCGCTGAGCTCAATGTGACGGCCGAGTCGCGGCTCGACGAGGCGCGCTCGTCATTCCCGGCGGTAGGTTGGTCGGAGAATATCGAGCGCCTCACCGCGCGTTTGCGCTTGCCGCCGGGCTGGGACGTGCTGTCGATTTCGGGCGCCGATGACACATCGCAAACCTGGCTCTCGCGCTGGGACGTATTCGCGATCTTCTTCGTGGCGCTCATCGCGATCGCCGCGCTCCGGCTGCTCGGTCCCCTGTGGGGGCTCACTGCGCTCCTTGCGCTCGCCCTCACGTACCATCAGACCGGCGCGCCGCTTTTTATCTGGGTGGTGCTCCTCGCGCTACTGGCGTTGCGACGAGTGGTCACGAGCCCGCGCTGGAATCGCGGTCTCACCACCCTTTGGTGGGGCGCGGGCGTGGCACTCGTGTTGATCGCGGTGCCGTTCTGCGTGTCGCAGCTGCGCATCGGATTGTTTCCGCATGTGGGCGGTGCCTTGAGCGGATGGGACGCCATGCCATGGCTTGCCGGATGGACGGTTCTCGTCGTTGCTGTGGCCGCGTATCGCACGAACGAGGCGCGAACCGTTGGTTGGAGGACGGTGCTGGGATTGGGTGCTGCCGTCGGCATCCTCGGTTTCTTGGTCACCCTAATGTTCGGCGGGTTTACCTCACGCTCCGTGGTGCGTCCCGAGATGAATGCCGAAATGCAACGCCCAATGGCTCCAGAAGAGCTCGCTGAAGGGGCTTCCGGCGCGTTCGAGGAAGAGTTCGTCGATGACGCTTCCGCACCGCGCAAGTCGAGCAAGCGCTACCGAGCGGTTGCCTCATCCGAGGTAGCCAAAACGCCAATGACCCAACAGCAAGATCCCAACGCGGTCGTGCAGACCGGCGAGGGCATCCCCGATTGGGAGTCGGACTCATGGGAGCTCCACTGGTCCGGCCCAGTACCGGCCGATCATCGTGTGAAACTCTGGTTGATCTCACCGCGCGCCAATCTCGTGGCATCGATCGTGCGCGTCCTGCTCTTGGTGCTCCTCACGCTTGGAGTGATGCGTCGATGGAACCGCGCGCAGCCGCCTCCGATGCGGCCAAGCGCAGCGGCGACCGGCATCTTGATCGCCGTGCTCGCGGGCGCACTCCTCTTGGATCTGAGCTCGGCTGCGGCGCAACAGGCAGTCCACGAAGGGGCACCTTCGCAAGCTCTGCTCGACGAGCTTGCCAAACGCCTGACTGCACCGCCAGCATGTGCCCCCGATTGCGTATCGGTTGCGCGAGCAAGTATCGACGCCAGCAGCTCACGCATCGTCTTCGACGCCGAAGTGCACGTGGGGGAGACCACCGCGTTTCGAATGCCCGGCCCGGCGAGCGCATGGTTGCCGAACGTGATCACCGTCGACGGCAAGCCACGTGGCGCCATCGCGCTCGCAAGCGACGGCTTCGCCCTCCTACGCCTCGAAAAAGGCGTGCATCGCGTGCGGCTCGAGGGTTTCGCGCCACCGGGCGAGAGTCTGACACTGGCGTTCGGCGACCATCCCAAGCATCTGGCCGTCCACGCGAAAGGCTGGGAAGTCGATGGGCTGCGAGACAACGGCCGCGCCGACGCATCGATTCAACTCCGACGCACGCTCGCAGGCCAAGACGGCGCGACCGATCAGCCCGAGGCCGTGCGCTTGCAACCGTGGTTCGAAGTACAGCGGACGATCGGTATCGGCGTGCGCTGGACAGTGAACACCACCGTGCGACGCATCAGCCCCTCATCGGCGGTCGACGTGGTGCGCGTGCCGCTCTTGCCCGGCGAGGATGTAACCAAAGCCGACGCGATTGTCGAGAATGGGCACATCGTGATCACCGTTCCACGAGGCGAGACGCAGGTCAGCTGGTCTTCAAGTCTCGAACCGAGCGCCGAGCTTTCGCTGGTCGCACCACAGAACGTGCGTTGGTCCGAAGTGTGGGAGCTCAGCTGCGGGCCGATCTATCGCTGCCAGCACGCGGGGCTGCCTCCAATCACGCACTTCCAGAGCGGCATTTGGCAACCACTGTTTCGTCCCTGGCCCGGAGAGAAACTCCAGTTGATGTTTGACCGTCCCCCCGCCGCCCAAGGAAGCGTGCTAACGATCGATTCGCTCACACTCGAGGCGCGTCCCGGCCTGCGGCGCACGCAGTCCAAGCTCACGGCCACCGTGCGCAGCAGCAGCGGCGGAGTGCATGCGTGGACTCTCCCCGAGGGCACCGAACTGCAAAGCGTGACGGTCGACGGCAGCCAGCGCTCGCTTCAGATGCAGGACAATGCACTACGGACCACCCTCCGACCCGGTGTGCAGCAAGTGGAGATCGCGTTTCAGCAAGAGGGCGGTCTCGAGACTTGGTTCAAGACGCCTCAAATCGGCTTGGGCGCGCCGGTGGTCAACGCGCGCGTGCGTGTGAAGGTTCCTGATGATCGCTGGCTCTTATGGACCCAAGGCCCTGCATGGGGCGCGGTAGTTTTGTTCTGGCCGTACCTCTTGCTCGCCCTGCTCGTCGCGTTGCTACTGTCACGCGTGCCGCAAAGTCCGCTACGCATGTGGGACTGGCTGCTCTTGAGTCTCGGTTTCGTCACTTTGCCCGTATGGGTCGCCGTGCCTGTCGTGGCATGGTTCTTCGCACTGCAACAGCGCAGCCAAGCATCCGGCCTCGACCGTCGCGCCTTCAACGTGCGCCAGGTATTGCTCGCTAGTCTAAGTTTCGTGGCGCTGTTGTGTTTCTACGCCGCGGTGCACAACGGCCTCCTGGTTCATCCCGACATGCAGGTCGCCGGGGCAGGCAGCCATGGCGGCAGCCTCGAGTGGTACATCGACCGCAGCAGCAACGACTTGCCGCAGACAGCTATCCTGAGTCTCAGCATTTGGGGCTGGCGCTTACTGATGCTCGCCTGGTCACTGTGGCTCGCCTTCCGGCTGGTGGGTTGGGTGAGATGGGCCTGGTCAGCGTTCAGTACGGACGGCCGCTGGAAAGCGCAGCCCGCTATCCCGGCGCCGAAAGGCTAGGCCAGCGCGCTTCTTTTTTGGTACTCGGGCCAGCCGCCTATAAACCCATCCTGATGTGATCAGGCGACGGACCACAGGGAAGGGCGTCATCGTCTTCGCGGTGATCTGGGGCGTGTTCGGGCGGCAGTCCTCCGGGCTCGCGCAGGACGCGGGCGCCGAAGAATCTCGCGCCGATCAACCGGCACCGCCGGAGGCAGCTCCGACCCAAGACGCGCCCACCGATCCGGCAGACGTCACCGATGAAGGCGTGCCGACTGAGGCGGTCGAGGCAAGCGAAGGCGTGGCCGAGGTCGAAAAGGCGATGGAGCAGGTGGAGCAGGACACCGAAGAGGGTCTTCCACTAGAGTTCACCATCCAGTTTGGCGACGTTCACGACTGGCTTCGACTCACCTCTGGCGAATGGCTCAAGGGCAAGCTGAAATGGCTGCGCGACGGCGACATCGAGTTCGACAGCGACAAGCTCGACGTTCTGACTTTCACCTGGGATAAGGTCGTGCAGGTCCACTCGCCTCAGGTCAATACCTACGTATTCGAAGACAAGCTCGATGTCGTGGGCAGGGCTGTCGTCACCAAAGACACGGTGCTCATCGAGACCGCTGAAGGGGTGGAGCGGTATCCACGTAGCGAGCTTCTCTCCATCATCCGTGGAGAGATCAGGGAGCGGAATTTTTGGTCCACCCGGCTTTCGGTGGGGTTCTCGGGAAGTGCGGGCAACACCAACCAGGGTCAGATGAACGCGCACTGGGATCTGAGACGAGCTGACCAGCGCACGCGCACCCAGCTCAGCTACGACGGGACCTTCGGTTACGCGAACAAGGAGCAGACCGTCAACCGGAACCTGGGAATCGCGGAGACCAAGCTCTTCATCTCCAAGCGTTTCTTCGTCGTCCCGGCGACCTCGGAGTTTCTCAACGACCGGTTCATGAACTTCAAGTTTCGCGCCACACCCGGTGTAGGCGCCGGTGTTCACATCTTCGACACGAAAAAGGTGGAGTGGGATATCGGCGGAGCGCTGGGGTATCAATTCACTCGTTTCTTGAGCTCAGCCGCCGGAGTGAAAAACCCACAAAACGATGGTTTCATCAGCTTCCGCACCTATGCCGACTTCGATTTCACCGACGACGTGGAGCTCGAGCTCGAGTGGCGCAGCAACGTGGTCTACACTCAGATCGGCCTGACCAACCACTCGGGAAGCGCGAACTTCAGCGTAGAGATCACAGATATCTTCGACCTCGAAACGACGTTCAAGTTCTACCGCACGGAAAACCCGCCACCCCGCGCTGACGGCACCGTGCCCAAGAAGAACGACTACCAGTTCATCGTCAGCGTGGCGCTCGAGCTTGACTAAACCGTCTCACTGACATTGGCACCGCTCGTGATCTGCTCGGCCAGGAAATCTGGCGCGGCGTGGTTGGGCGCGCAGATCTGCTACGCCATGCCCGTATACCAGTGACAACGTCGGTTCTAGTGCTGGTGTTGGTCCAGCACTCGCTTGGACAGCGGTCGGAGTAGCAACCCGTAAAACATCTCTAGATACCGCCGGGTCTCGTCGCGCTCGAGCGAGGAGATGTAGCGCCAAAAGCCGTAGATGCGCGACAACTTGAGTAGTTTCGAGGCGTAAAGCTCCCAATTGTAGCGCTCTTCGACGCGTTGGATGGCCGCCCTGGAGATGCTGTCCCAGGCAGCCGGGTCCTTTTCGCAGGCGCGGAAAAAGTCGAGCATCTTCTGGGTGGTTTCCCCGCCTTGGTTGGGGTCGATGTGAAAGCCCGACACGCCGTCTTCGATGATCTCGAGGGGGCCGCCATACCGAGTCGCAAACGTCGGCAAGCCGGTGCTCATCGACTCGACGACCGTGAGCCCGAACGCCTCGAACAACGCGGGCTGGACGAATGCTCCTCGCTGATCGGCGACGAATCGATAGAACTCTCCGACCTTGGTCTTGTCGGTTTGCATCTCGACCCAGCGCACCTGGCCTTCGAGCCTATGCTCGTCGAAGAGCCAATGCGTGCGCTCGATTTGCTCGCGCTCGTCGCGGTCGTTGGACTCCTCGACGCGAAGCCGACCGCCGACGATGAGTAGGTTCGCGACCTTGCGAAGCTCCTCGTTCTGCGCGTACCACTCGACGAGGCCGGCCATGTTCTTGATGCGGTCCAGGCGTGACATCGCAAACAGCAGAGGCTTGTCCCGCTCGGCCAACAACCCTCGGTAGGCGCAGCGGGGTGAGCCGTAGACCATCGTTTCGATCTCCTTGCGGAGCTCTTCGGGACGGCGCGTCTCATCGAAGTACGGGAAGAAAATGCGCGAGTCGGCGCCAGGCGAGACGATGTTGAACTTCGGGTCGAAGCAGTCGATCCCGGAGATGACGCGGTACAGCCGCGGCAGCGTAAACGAGCCGTAGCTTTCGTACTGACCGACGCTCTCCGCCGTGCCCGCGATCTCTTGATAGGTGCTGGTGATGATGAAGTCCGCCGTGTTCATTGCCATCAAGTCGGCCGTGTATTGCGCCGCAAAGTGATGCTCGGCTTCGTGATCCTGCCAATGCAGGTCCGACAATAGGTACTTCGTTTTCTCGAGCGCATGGGCGATGTTGCACTGCGTGACCTGGAGTCGATGTGCCAAGATGCTCGCGACGAGATTGCCATCGGAGTAATTCCCAATGACAAAATCAGGACGCACGCCGCCGAGCTCCGCGAGAAGCTCTCGCTCCGCGTCGATGGCATAGCGCTCGAGGTAAGGCCACACCTCGAACCGGGAGATCCACTGTGGGATGACCTCGCCGGTGTCGTACGTGCGAAACGGCACACGTAGGATGCGCGCGTTCTCGGTCCCGAGGATCGGTTCGATGCGTTGGTCACAGGTCGTGCCGTCTGCCTCCGGGATCAACCGAGTGAGGACCACGATTTGAGGCTCGATGTCGAGGCCTTGCTCGTGGATCGATGCCCGCATCTCGCGCTCTAGGGCGCGGACCTGGTCGAGGATATAGACGATTTGTCCCCCGGTATCTGGCTTGCCGAGAACGTTGGACTGCCCGAAATACCCGTGCGGCGAGACAATCGCGATCGAGAAAATCATCGGCATGCGCGCGAGGAAATTCTCGAGGTTCCCAGGCGACGGGGCTTCGAGGATGTCGAGCAAGAACCCCATCGTCTCGCAAATGCGCGTTGGCGTACGCCCCCAGCCGGGCTCGAATCCGAGTCGTCGAAGCTCACGCGTGAGGTCCGGACCCTCCTTCGTATGCCCTTCGAGCAACGTCGTCGCTTTGTCCAAGGCGTCGCGGAGCTCTTCGACGTCTCGCAGCATCCCGTTCAACATCAGCTGTTGCCCGCGAACCTGGTGGACCTGAAGGAAGTCGAACAGTAGCTTCTGGCCGCGCCCGCCATCCATGAACAGTCTTCCCGACAAATGCCGATTGAGGAACTCGACGCCGCGTCCGATGTTCCGCGAGTCTTTGAGCTTCGGGAAGCCTCGCTCGAACGGGCTCAGGTCGACCTCCAGCACGTATCGATCGCCATGGGGGATACCTGCCGCAAGGCGTTCCTTGATGTCCAAGAACTCCGCCACCGAGAGCTCCCGACAGCGCATCTCCTCGGTGTGCACCTGCACGAAGTGCCAACGCCCGACGCGTGCCCGAACCGCAAGGGTGATGAAGGGTGCGTCGACCACGGCCTCCTGCGAATGCCGCATGATCGCGGTCAACTCGGTTTCGAGCAGCGGTGCGCCGACCTCGGTGTCGCAGAACTGCTCGTAGTCGTGCACCAAGTCGGACCACAGGAGGAACGTCCGGTCCATCGCCGTCAGTCGCCTGAACAGCAGGTAGATCGGCTCGCGATAGGTCTGGAGCAGATCTTCGAGGTTCTGAATCATTCGTTGTCCTCTGGTGGGACCCGAATGTCCCCTAAGAAATCATAGTAATCGATCCCCTCGAGGATCCCGCGAGCGTGTGGGCTTTTTGCGAAATATACGCGTGGCTGTCCACGTAGTCGTTCGAGCTCCGGCGTGTGATTGCTCACCACGACGCCCAACGTATCTCCTGAAAGCATGTCCCAGTCGTTCCCCGAATCGCCGGCCACGAGCAGCCGCTGCGGCTCTAGGTTCCATTTGAAGCAGAAAAACCGAATCGCAAGTCCTGGCGACGCGCGGACCGGGATCACGTCGAGGTAGACTTCGTGGTCCAAGATGGTCGTCACCCGGAGACCCTCCTGGCGAACGCGCCGGCGGATCTCACGGAGGGTCGGAGCGTGGTTCGGCTCGAGCCGGTAGCGAACACGGTACTTGGTATCCGATGCGGGCACCCGAGTCACGCCGGGAATCGTGCTCACGACACGGTCGACCGCGTCGCGGTCCCAACGGTAGCGGATCTGCCGCTCCCACGAGCGGTCGGGCAGCAGCCGCCTGCCGTAGTGGAGCTCGGTCCCCGCCGCGGTGATGAGAACGTCGGGCACCCTCACCTCGAGCCCCTCCATCAACGCCAGCGATTCCTTCAGATCGCGGCCGGTAGCGATACCGAACCCGACTTTCGCATCGGTGGTTTCGAGTCGTTGAACGAGCGTCGCCAAGGCTTCGTCGTCGCCGGTGAGTGTGTCGTCGACGTCAGTGACGAGCAGCCGGTCGATTCCGGCGAGCTTGCTGCGGGGTCGATGCACAGGAACGTGCTGAGTTCCCTTCACGACCTTCCTGATCTCTTGTACGTAACGAATCGCGTGACTGTCCCACGAGTAGTTCGCGTGTGCCGCGGCGAGGCCGTCCTCAG
>CAXMRM010000276.1:0-5298 GCA_964196015.1 uncultured Myxococcota bacterium | reverse complement strand
ACTCCAAGGTGCCGGCGCTCTGAGAGCTGAGGCCGGAGCCGAAAACCAGCGTGCCATCTTCCGGCACTTCGACGAACCAATCGACCTGCGCCCCGGGCACCAAGACGATCGCGCGCCTGCCTACACCTCCTGCCGCAACTTGCTCGACCGCGACACGCCGAGGCGCGGTCGTGCCTGCGGCAGGGGACGGCTCGAAGATCAACCAGTCGATTGCGAACGACCGCGCTTTTCCGCGAACCTGAGCGGTCTTCGTCGCGCGGAGCATGATCGAGTTCTCGCCAGAACTCATGTCGGCTTCGGAAATCGGAATCACGATCTCACGAAAGCCCTCTCCCTGCGAGACGCGTGTCTCGCCGACGGTCTTGCCGTTGACGTACACGATGAGTGCTCCGGTCGCATAAGGCTTGGCCCGGAAGCGGAGTTGCATCGCCTGCTTCGACGCAGCGGGTAGATACAGGCGCGCCGTCTTGCCAAAGGTCGACACGCGCGCGTCGCCTTCGCGGCTCGCACCCTGCCAACCACTGTTCCAGTTCCCGAGGGTGTACTTGAGGCGGGCGGCGGTCCCGAAGTCGACGAACAGGCCTCCTGCAGGGTCATAGACGTCCGCGAGATGCAGCAGCGCGAGAAGGTCCTCGTAGCTGGCCGTGCCGTCGGGAGCGGGCGCCACAGCGGGCGCGGCCACGACCTTGGATTCGGCGGGGGCTTCTTGGGGAGTCTCCCCGGCGGCCTGCTCGAGCGCGGCACCGGGCTGTGACCCATTTTTGTCACATGTAAACCCCTGCAAACAGAGAACAAGAACAAGCGCAAGCACCAGGCGGCTCTTCATGGATCTTCCCCTTCGCGCGTTCGGCTACCACGGCCCGGCGACAGGAGCAACGGCGCCGGGCCGACCGCCAGCCCATCCGATGTGCTAACCCAGGGGCCTGATGGATCGAAACGGCGAGCCCCGCGAGTGGAGCGTGAAGAAGAGTGCGAAGCTCTACCAGATCAAAGGCTGGGGAGAACCGTACTTCCGCATCAACGAAGGCGGTCACGTCGAGGTGCGGCCCGACCCGACCGAGGACAAGGCGATCGATCTCTACGAGCTCACGAAGCAGCTGGCGGAACGTGGGCTCGACCTGCCGTTGTTGATCCGATTCCCGAACATCCTTCAGGATCGCATACGACTGTTGAACCAGTGCTTCGAGAGTGCGATCCGCGAGTACGGATACAAAGGGGAGTATCGAGGCGTCTTTCCCGTCAAGGTCAATCAGCAGCGGCACCTCGTCGATGAGATCGTCGAGTCCGGAAGGCCTTGGCGCTTCGGGTTGGAAGCGGGCTCGAAGCCCGAGCTGTTGATCACGCTCGCTGCGATGGAAGATGAAGACGGCTTCATCATTTGCAACGGATACAAAGACCTCGCGTATCTGGAGACGGCTCTCGTGGCGCAGCGGTTTGACAACACGGTCGTCGTGGTGCTCGAACGCATCGAGGAGCTCGATCTGGCGTTCCGCGCGTCCGAGAAGCTCGGCATTCGGCCCTGTCTCGGGGTGCGCGCTAAGCTCAGCAGCAAAGGAATGGGGCGTTGGGCGGATTCGGCGGGCGACCGTGCGAAGTTCGGCCTGACGATGTCGGAGATCGTTCGCGTCGTAGACGAGCTCCAAAAGCGCGACATGCTTGATTGTTTGACGCTCCTTCACTTCCATCTCGGAAGCCAGGTCTCGAGCATCATCCCGGTGAAGAACGCCATGCGCGAAGCCGGACAAATCTACGTCGAGCTGATGAAGATGGGCTGCGAGATGACCTACCTCGATGTCGGTGGCGGCTTGGCGGTCGACTACGACGGCTCGAAGACCGACTTCCGCGGCTCGATGAACTACGACCTCAAGGAATACGCATACGACGTCGTGGCAGGCATCCAGGAGGCCTGCGAGAAGGCCAGCGTACGGCCCCCAACCATCGTCAGCGAGAGCGGACGCTCGATCGCCGCCTATCAATCGGTGTTGGTCTTCGATGCGTTGGGCGTTGACCACGTCGACTTCGAAGATCCCAAAGAGCCCTCGTCCGAAGACCACCGCATCCTCCGTGAGTTCTACGATACCTGGAAGGGCATCCAACCCAAGAACGTGCAGGAGTCTTGGCACGACGCGCAGCAAGCGCTCGAAGAAGCACGGAGCCTGTTCAAGTTCGGATATCTCGGGATTCGCGAGCTGGCGCGCACCGAGCATCTGTTCTGGAGCTGTTGCGACAAAATTCGCCAGTCCATGCGCCGCCTGAAGTACGTGCCGGAGGAGCTCAACGCCATCGAGGAGCTCATGGGCGCGATCTACTACTGCAACTTCTCGCTGTTCCAATCGGCGCCTGACATCTGGGCCATGGACCACCTGTTCCCTTTCATGCCGATTCATCGCCTGGACGAGGAGCCAACAGTTCGCGCTCGACTCGCGGACGTGACCTGCGACGCGGACGGCATCGTCGACCACTTCATCGACGTCGACGAGGTACAGCACTCGCTCGACCTGCATCCGGTGGAACCCGGTCAGCCTTACCTCATCGGGATGTTCCTAGGCGGCGCGTATCAAGAGATCTTGGGCGACCTTCACAATCTCTTCGGCGATACGAACGCCGTGCACGTCCGGCTCGAAGACTACGGTTACAGCGTCGCGAACGTCATCAAGGGCGACTCGATTGACGAGGTGTTGCGCTACCTACAGTACGACCCGGAAGAGATGGTGGAACGCGTTCGCAAGCAAGCCGAGCGCGCGCTCAATCAAGGACGGATGACCTTACCCCAGCTGCGCACCTTCATGCGTCACTACGAAGAGAGCCTGCGCGGCTACACGTATCTCAAGGGCGACGCCTGAATTCGTCTACTTTTGCGGGCGCTTTCGACACGAAGGCAGCCAGCCTCTAACCTGGAAGAGTGAACGTAGTCGAGTTTCAAGAGGCGCTGCTTCGACAGATGGAGAGAAAAACACACTGGGCTTGGCCGGCCTTCACCGGTGGCCTGGTGCCGAGAGACAAGTTGCACGTCCACCTCGAGCACGAATGGGAGGTCTACGTACGGGACTTTCCGATCATGGTGGGGCGCGCGTACGTGCAGTGTCCGATCGCCGAAGTGCGCCGTGAGCTGGCGGAGAACCTCTACGAGGAAGAAACCGGCGGCCTGGCGGCGGGCAAGCCACATCCTGAGCTGTTCATGATGTATCCGCGCGGCCTCGGGATGGACGTGGAGCGATTTTCCCGCGTCCAATTGCTGCCAGCGGCGGGTGCGTATCGCGAGTTCTTGGATGACGTGACCACGAATCGAGGCTGGTCGGTCGCTGCGTCGATCTCGACACTCTTCATCGAAGGCACCGCATACGAGCGGCACGAGCTGGACGCCTCGGCGCCCTCTCGCCCGCAGCCCCCGCTTGAAGACCACCCGCTCGCGAAACACTACGGGCTTCCCGTCGAGTGCCTGGCGCTCACCAAAGCCCACCGTTGCGTCGAAGGAGAGCACCGCAAGGCCGCATGGCGAGTCATGCTCAACCACCTCCCGGCAAGCGACCGCGTCGGCGTCGTCAGCGCAATGAGCCAGGCTGTCGATTCGTGGCGCGCGTATCGGGACGACGTGGCCGAGGCCTGCGGCATTACGAGAGACGCGCTGCCGCTAACCGCCTAGAAGCTTCTTCTGGACCTTGCCCATCGCGTTCCGCGGAAGCTCCGCGGCGAAGTGGATGTCGCGCGGGCGTTTGTGGGGGCTGAGGTGCTCTGCCACGAAGCTCGTCAACGCGGCGGGGTCCTCGCTCTCGCCCAATCGCAACACGACGAAGGCAGCGATCCGCTGACCGAGATCATCGTCGGGGACCCCGATGACGGCTACTTCTCGAACCGACGGGTGCCCGAGCAAGCAGGCTTCGATCTCTCCGGCGCCAACCCGATAGCCTCCGGTCTTGATCAGGTCCGTGCTTCGGCGGCCCAAGATGCGAATCGCACCCTCCCCCGTTCGTGTCGCGAGGTCGCCGGTGTAGAACCAGCCCTCATCGTCCAAGACCGCGGTGGTAGCCTCGTCGCGATTGAGGTACCCCGCGAACACGGCGTCGCTCTGGACTGCGATCTCGCCGATCGTTTCGTCGTCGTATGCGCCGATCTCGCGGCGTTGCTCATCGACCAGCTTCAGCTCGACCCCCGGCAGCGGCGGCCCGACGTAGCCGGGCATTGGGGCATGTGACGCTGGAACCCCGCAGTTGATGAGCGTCTCAGTCAAGCCGTAGCGCTCGTGTACGCCGCGGCCCGTGAGAGTTTGGATCCGCTCGTGCTCTCGCAACGACAGGCCCGCCGAACCGGAAACGAGGAGTCGTGGCCCGCGCAGCGCTTCGCAGAGCGCTTCGTCGTGCTCGGCCGCCTCCGCAAGCCGGTGGTACATCGTCGGAACCGCAAAAAGCATCGTCTGCTCGTGACCCGAATCGACGAGCGCCGCTGCGATACTATCGGGCGTGAAGCGCGGCACGTAGTGAAGCGCGCCACCGACACGCAGGCTTCCGAGTAGCCCCAAAACCAAGCCGTGCGCATGAATCAAAGGCAGCGAATGAACAACCGTGTCGCGCTCGGTCCATTCCCAGGTTTCCGCAAGCGCATCGAGATTCGCAGCGATGTTGTGTCGGGTGATGACCACGCCTTTCGGTGGTCCGGTAGTCCCGGAGGTGTAGAGAATCAGCGCGGGCGAGTCGTCGACCGGAAGCGCTGGCAACGACGCAGAATCCGGCGCGTACGCGGCCTGAAGCGATGGCACTCCGACGATCTCGTGCGGTATCCCGTGCCGTTCCGCACAAAACGCAAGCTTCGGCTCGGAATCGTTGCAGATGTGACCGAGCTCGCCCAGGCCGAGCTTTGGATCGAGCGGCACCGTCGCCACGCCAGCCACTGCATTCCCGATTATGGCGGCGGCCGTAGAGAGATCCGGCTGCGCCCAGACCGCAACGCGATCACCGCGCACAATGCCCGTCCGCTCCAGCGACGCCACATGTTCGATCGCGGCCCCGGCAAGCTCAGCGTACGTCCACGATTCGTCCGCGACGAACAGAGCGGCGCGAGAGTCAGCACGGGTGAGTCGGGGAAAGAGGTCCGGCACGGCCAGTCGATACCAGCAAAGACGACGCCTGTCCCGCAGGCACTGCCGCTGCGGCTGCCACTGTCGCTGCCACTATCGCCGACACTGCCGCTGCCACTGACACTGACACTGACACTGACACTGACACTGACGCTGGCGCTGGCACTGTCGCTGCCACTGTCGCTGCCACTGTCGCTGCCACTGTCGCTGCCACCGCAGCCCAGGAG
>CAXMRM010000275.1:0-3288 GCA_964196015.1 uncultured Myxococcota bacterium | reverse complement strand
CTCCGAGCATGGTGGTCGGTGGCGGAAACGAGAAGGGGAGCCCGCGCGCCTCATGGGCCAACTTGATGCCGAGCAGCATCCCGCAGGCCGCACTCTCGACGTAGCCCTCGACGCCGCTGATCTGACCGGCGAGGTAGACCCCGGGCCGCGAGGCGAGCGCCAAGTCGTCATCGAGCACCTTGGGTGAGTCGACGAACGTGTTGCGATGCACGCTCCCGAGCCGCTCAAACTCGACGTTCTCGAGGCCCGGGATCATTGTGAACACGCGCTGCTGCTCCGGCCATTTCATGCGGGTTTGGAAACCGACCATGTTGAACGCCGTGCCCGCTTCGTCTTCTTGGCGCAGTTGCACCACCGCATGCGGCCAGCGCCCGGTGCGTGGGTCGGTCAGTCCAACCGGCTTCATGCACCCGAACGACAAGGTCTTGTGACCTCTGGCGGCCAACACCTCGATCGGAAGGCAGCCCTCGAAGTAGCGCGCCTTCTCGAAGTCCCGCGGGGCCACTTTTTCCGCATCGAGGAGGGCCTGCACGAACGCGTCGTACTCTTCCTCGTCGAGAGGACAGTTCACGTACGCTGCGTCCCCCCCCTTGTCATAGCGCGAAGCCCGGAACGCACGGTCGAAGTTGATGGAGTCGGCTGACACGATCGGTGCAATCGCGTCGTAGTAGGCCAAGTGCTCGGTACCGACTGCCGCGGCGATGTCGTCCGCGAGGCCTCCGGAGGTGAGCGGCCCCGTCGCAATGACGACCGGCCGCTCCTCCGGAATCCGGTCGACCACTTCGTGAACCACTTCGATAAGTGGATGCCCCTCGACCCGGCGCGTGATCTCGGCGCTGAACTGCTCTCGGTCGACGGCAAACGCCCCACCCGCAGGTACGCGATGAAGCTCCCCAACCTCCATCACCAGTGAGCCGGCCCGGCGCATTTCTTCCTTGAGCTGCCCGACCGCGTTGTGCAGCGCGGCGCCACGAAACGAGTTGGAGCAAACGAGCTCCGCCATTTGATCCGAGTGCTGGGCAGGGGTGCGTGACGACGGTTTCTGCTCGATCAGGCGCACCGACACGCCGCGTTCGGCCAACTGCCACGCGCACTCTGTGCCGGCGAGACCCGCACCAACGACGACCACATCTGCCACGGCCGAACCTTAGCCTGCGGCAGAACCCACCGCAGGCGGTGTCTCCTGCGAGTCGCTCTCCTCGAGCAATTCATCAGGATCGTAGCTGCGCTCGAAGTCACAGGTCTCGTTCGGGCACTTGAGCTTGGGGTTCTTCTTGCCGCCCATTGGGAGCAGGAAGTCGCTGCCACAGGTCGGGCACTTCTTCCCCACGGGCTTCTGCCACACCCGGAAGTCGCACGGCTCCTCGGAGCGATAATTGGTGCAGCCGTAGAACGGACGCCCGCGGCCCTTGGTCTTGATAGGAACGATGTCGCCCGTCTTGCACTTCGGGCACTTGTACCCGAGCGGCACAGCGCGCGTGTGCTTACACTCCGGGTAGCGAGAGCAACCGAGGAACCAGCCATTGCGACCCCAGCGCTTGGTCATCTTCGCGCCGCAGTCGTGGCAGTCATACTCGGTGAGCTCCGGCTCTTTGGCCGGTTCGATCTCGCCGTCCCGACCAATGTTGAGCGTATAACGGCACTCGGGGTACTTCGTACAACCAATGAATGGCCCGTTACGACCCCAGCGTTTCACCAACGGGTCGCCCGAGTCCGGACAGTTCTCGCCAGTCTCGACAGGCTCGGGCCACCATTTCCCCTTCTGTTCGACGGCGTGCGCGATCTGCTCCTGCAGCCGCTCGTGGAATGGCTGAAGCACGTCGATACGTTTCGCGCGCGCCTCACCGACCGCGTCGAGGTCCTCCTCGAGCTTTCGCGTGAAGCCGATGTCGGCGAGGTCGAAGTTGTCGGCGACGAGCTTCTCGATGACCAACGTCCCAAGCGGCGTGGGCACGAGCTTGGTCCCGTCCTTCTCGACGTATGACCGCTGCTCCACCTTGCTGATGATCTCGGCATAGGTGCTCGGGCGGCCGATGCCTTCCTCTTCCAGTTTCTTGACGAGGGTAGCCTCGGTGAAGAGCGGGGGGGGCTCGGTCTGCTTGTGGTGCGTCTCTGCGCCCGGCGGAATCACCAAATGAAGCGCCTCTCCCTCGTTGAGCTCGGGAAGGGTGTCGTCGTCATCGGTCTTGTCTTCGGGGCTAGGTTCCTCGCCGGCGAGCGGCTCGGTGGCGCCGCCGTACACTGCACGCCAGCCGGGAACCTTGAGCACGCTGCCACTGGCGCGAAGCTCGTAGATACGACGCTCGGCCGTCGCTTCGATCTCGACGCCCGTCTGATCGAACACCGCCGGAGTCATCTGCGACGCAACGAAGCGATCCCAAATCAGCTTGTAGAGGCGGCGCTGGGGGTCGGCGAGGTACTTGCTCACGGCTTCGGGTGGCAGGTCGAGACGCGTGGGACGAATCGCTTCGTGAGCGTCCTGCACGTTTTGCTTCTTGATCTTGAAGAAATTCGGTTTCTCGGGAACCGAGTCCTTGCCGTACTTCTTGCCGATGTACTCTCGGCAATCATTCACGGCGTCCGGCGAAAGGCGCACGCTGTCGGTACGCATGTACGTGATGAGACCGACGCCTTCCGCGTTCTTGCCGCGGCCGATCGTAACGCCTTCGTAGAGTTGCTGCGCGATCCGCATGGCGCGCTTGGGCGGCATGCTCAAGCGGTTCGCGGCGTCCTGCTGCAGCTTCGATGTCGTGTATGGAGCCGGGGCTTTGCGCGAGGCCTGGCGCTTGGTGATGCCCTTGACCTCGTAGTTTGCCACCTTGAGATCCGAGACGTAGCGAGTCGCGTCCTTTTCGTTGAGGACCGCCAAGCGTGAGCCGACCTTATCGAGCTTCTTCCCGTCGACACTCTGGAGCGCGGCCATGAAGGCACGAGCCTTGTCGCCCCTGAGGCGCGCATCGACGAGCCAGTATTCGACCGGGACGAATGCATCACGCTCGTGCTGGCGATCGACGATGATGCGAAGGGCCGGGGTCTGCACGCGCCCCGCCGAAAGACCGAACGCGAGCTTCTTCCACAACAGGCTCGAGAGCGGATAGCCACCGATGCGATCGAGCACGCGACGGGTGCGCTGCGCTTCGTAGACGTTCGCATCGAGGTCCCGCGGGTGCTCGATGCCTTTGGCTACCCCACGCTTGGTGATCTCTTCGAATAGGACCCGCTTGATCTCGGCATCCTTGTTGGCCGTCTTCGCCAGCTCCATCAGGTGGTAGGCGATCGCCTCTCCCT
>CAXMRM010000274.1:0-11059 GCA_964196015.1 uncultured Myxococcota bacterium | reverse complement strand
CTTCACCGCGCGCGCCCTCGTGAAGATGCGCGCGCCTGCTTCAATCGCCTTGGGAAGCGCCACCATCCGCGGGTTTCGCTTGGCGTGGATCGGGCAGCCGAGCATGCACGTGCCGAGCCCGCGGCAACCCACGCGGTTGTGCATCATCACCTCGCCGCGCAGTCCAAGGCCTTCCGCCCCCTGGCGAAGTTTGTTGTTCGCGCTGTTGACCAGGCTCTCGGGGATGCGGCTCGCGGAGAGATCATCGAGCGCGTCGTCCGTGAATCGCTTGAACCGCTCGGGTGCGAAATCTTCGAGTCCGTACTTGGTCGCCCAGTGCTGGAGCACGCCCTCGGGGATGGGAACGACGTCGCAGGTGTTGATCACGCCTCCCCCGCCGAGCACTCTGCCTTGTAGGACGCTGATGGAGAGGTCGTGGGAGGCCCTCCCTCCCCGGTCCATGTAAAGCTGATCGTGCATTGCCCTGTCGCGCTGGGTTCGCTCGGGCCCGATGAGATCGCGACCTTCCTCCAGCACGACGACCTCGTGTCCGGCCTCGGCCAGAAGGCGCGCCGCAGTTGCTCCGCCGCAACCCGAGCCGATAACGCAGATCTCGGTGGTAATCGCTTCGGGCGATGGCTGCTTCGACAGGTCGGTGATCCCGCCCGTCATGGCGTGACACTCCCTGGGCGTTTCATCGACGGCCCCGGATAGCCAATGTACGGCCAGACCTCCTCATGGTCGAAGTAGACCAAGTTGAAGAATTTCCGCATCGCGATGCTGACTTGCCGTCGCAGCACGTTGTCGCTGAGCGCCCAGTCGTTCCAGTGCGCGGCGCGCTCAGCAACATCGAGCCGGGAAAACGTCGTGAGCTTCCTGTCGAACGCCAGTGGTCCGAACTCGATCAACACGAGCGCCTTTTGTAGGTCTTTGATGTTCTGCTCTGGCTCGTCGGCCAGGAAGTCATCGAAGGCGCGCGGGAGGTCCATCGGCGCGGAATCGATTGGAATCGCGTCGGTCTTGGGCAGCATGACCTCAACGAGGCTTTGGAGCGTGCGGTACTCGTGCGCGTCGAGCACTCGGAGCCCGTCGACCTTGGGCGCCCGCCCCCGCAACGCCAGAAGGCCGCCACCACCGACGCCTAGGATCGCGCCGCCGGCGACGAGGCTCACTTTCAGGAACCGACGCCGGGAAAGAAAGCTGAAGAGCCCGTCACGCGCAGATTCTTCGGTCGGTACGTCTCCCATGGCCACGGAGATCTTGTGCCTTGCTCGCGCCCACGCTGCAAGTAAATCCAGCATCGGCGTGCTATAGTAAAACCATGAGAGGTGGCGTCGACGAAATGAAGGCATTTCGCGAGCTGCAAGCTCATCTAGGCCCCCGATGGGCCTTGGCCGATGGCGACGGTCCAGAACCGCGAGATATCGTCGTCGTGCCATCGCTCTCGTTCGACGGCATCGACACCGTCTCGATCGACGGCGTGATTCACTACGAAGAACGGATGCTGTTTGCGCTGAATCTGCTTCGGCATCCGCGCGCGCACCTGGTGTACGTGACCTCTGCGCCGATTCATCCGGCGGCCGTGGACTACATGCTGTCTTTGATCAGCGGCATCCCGAACGAGCACATGCGGCGCCGGCTGACCGTGCTTTCGCTCTATGACAGCTCCCTGGTGCCGCTCTCGCGGAAGATCCTGCAGCGGCCACGGGTCATCGAGCGTATCCGTCATTTGATCCGACCCGAATGCGGGATGATGACCTGCTTCACGGTGTCCGACGCGGAGCGGAGCCTAGCGGTGGCACTCGGCGTACCGCTCTATGGAGTGGATCCGGACTTGATCTGGCTAGGCACCAAGAGCGGCTCGCGCTGGGCCTTTGGAAAAGCTGGCGTGCCATTACTCCCGGGCGCCGAAAATCTAAAGAGCGATGCGGACCTCGTCCATGCAATCGACGGTCTGTGGGAAGAGAACGAAGACCTCGGGCGCGTGGTCGTCAAGCAGAACACCGGCTTCAGTGGGCAGGGCAACGCCATCCTCGATCTGAGAGCGCTCGACGTGGTCTCGCCGAAAGGCGACGTGAGCCGCGAAGCACGGGAGCAGGCGTTGGCCGACGCGCTTCCCAAGATGCGTTTCGTGGATCCGCAGCAGACCTGGGACACCTTCAAGGAGAAATTCGAGCGGGAAGGCGGCATCGTCGAGGCCTTTGTGGAGAACAAGGACAAGCGAGCTCCGAGCTGTCAGCTTCGCATCTCGCCCGGGGCCAGCTTGGATGCGATTTCCACCCACGACCAGCTCGTCGAGGGCATCGATGGCCAGATCTACGCTGGTTGCAGGTTCCCCGCAGACGCGGCCTATCGCATGGACATCCAACGGGATGCCCTGCGCGTGGGCGAAATCCTCCAAGAAAAGGGTGCGGTCGGCCGCCTCGCTGTCGATTTCATCTGCGTTCAAGCCGACGAGGGCTCGTGGAAGCACTACGCGATCGAAACCAACCTGCGGTTGGGCGGAACGACACATCCCATGATGCTGCTTCGCATGTTGACGGACGGCCGATACGAACCCTCGACGGGCCTCTATCTAACCCCGCGAGGCGAGCCGCAGTTCTACGTGGCGACCGACACGATGCGTGCAGAGAGCTACCGCGGCCTTCTCGTCGAAGACCTGCTCGACATTGCAGCGGTCGATGGATTGCACTATCAACCCTGGTCCGAATCGGGCGTGCTCTTTCACTTCACGGGCGCGCTCAGCGAGTTCGGAAAGCTCGGCATCACTGCCGTGGGCAAGAGCTCAGCCGAGGCGGATCATTGGTTCACGCAAACCCGGCAGGTATTGGACCGCGAGACGAAGAGTCGACGTTGTACATAGAAGAGCTCAAACCAGGTGTGTGGCGAGTGTCGGCATCGGCGGATTGGCCGAAGCCCCACGTCGGCCTGTGCGGTTCAATCCACGGCGACGAGCCCTGCGGTGCGGACGCGATTCGTCGCATCGCTGACGCTTTCGAGAACGCAGAGCTCCAGCCCGCCAAAGGCACGGTATTCTTGATCCACGCGAATCCCGAGGCGACCTCGCAGGGGCGACGCAACACGCCAGGGGGCGACGATCTCAACCGCCTCTGGGATTTCGAGTTCACGGAGACGCTCCGCCAGGAGGCCTGGGGATACGAGCACCACCGCGTTCTCGAGCTCAGGGAAATTCTCGGAGAGCTGGATGTGTTCTTGGACCTCCACTCGGCCGGGACCGCAACCCCTCCGTTCGGCATCAGCAACGGTGAAGCGCCGATCGACGACATCGCCAAACAGGTCGACATCTCGTTCCTCGTGCAATCGTGGTACGGGCTCGCCAACAAGGTGATCACCGGTTTCCTCAAGCTGGCCGGCGTTCCTGCGTTGTCGGTCGAGTGCGGCTCGCATGGCGACCCCGAGATTTCCGACACGGCACATCGCATCGCGATGAACTTTCTGCGGGTGACCGGCGCCATCAAGGACGGCAAAGAAACCAACGACACCGAGGTACGCACCGTGCACGTCGTCGAAACAATTACCAAGCCAAGCGAAGAGTTCGGCTTCGGCGCTCCATGGACGGGCTTCCAACAACTCGAGCCTGGCACCCTCGTCGGCCGCGATCGCGTCACGGAGATTCGCGTGAGCCGGCCTTGCTACGCGGTGTTGCCAAACGAGGACGTCGAAGTCGGAGACGACGTGATCTACTTGGCCGTGGACACGTAGAAAAAGGGGACTGTCCCTAGGCGATAGTGTGGGGGCGGTGGGGCGGGACAAATAGCTGCCGCAGGCGACCGGGATTACCGATCGCATGGCAACCCCCGACGCTAGCGGCCGACAACGGGGCAATGAGCCGCCGAACGCCAGACCGCCTGCTTGCGATTTACACCTATTTGTGTAAGACTACCCAGTGAAGCGAAAGGACCTCGTCACAGAGAGATCAACGAGAACACAGCGAAAGGCATTCTGAAGGCAGCGAAGAAAGGCGGAGTATGAGATTTGCAGGTCGCGTGGTGAAAGCAGGCAAGTGGTGGGCCATCGAGGTTTCGGACCTGGGGGCATTCTCTCAGGGGAAGACGAAGAAAGAAGCCTACGCGATGATCCGTGACGCGATTGAAGCAATGATTGACAAGCCTGGGTTCAGCGTCGATGTCCATCACGGCAAGGGCGGCTACTTTGAGGTCGGGTCCACCGACGATGCAGCCCTAGTCGCGTTCTTCCTCAAACAGCAGCGAGGCCTCTCGGGAAAGACACTCGAACAAGTCGTCCAAAATCTCGGTCAGACATCGGTCAACGCCTACGCGCGCTACGAGCAGGGAGCTTCCGTCCCAACGATCGACAAGCTGACCGAACTGCTAAGAGCCCTGGATCCCAACGCTGACTTCGTCCTACGCAAGAGCGCCCTCCAAAAGGGCGTTTGATCGGGACCGCTCTTGCATTGAACGTGGGGCGGCCGCACGGCCGGTTGTTTTCCCCGCGTTTTTGGACGTCGAGGCTGTATCAGTCTGTGAGATCGAAGCGGATGGTTCTCCGTTGGCCGGCGCGCAAACGAATGCTCCGCGTCTCTGCAGGGCTCCCCTGCCACGCGGTAACCTTGTAGCGCCCGGGCTTCAACGCCGCGTTCTTTAAGGGCGCCGCCCCGCGCGCTTTGCCGTTGATCCAGATGTTGCCCCAAGGGGAGACCAGGACCGTGAGCCGCGCCGGCACGCTGACGCCGGCAGCGTCAGTGCCACTGCCACTGCCACTGGCGCCGACACTGGAGCTGACACTGGAGCTGACACTGGCGCTGACACTGACGCTGGCACTGACGCTGCCGCCGACACTGGCACCGGCACTGGCAGAAATTGCTGGGAATCGCCAGCCTCTCTCCCTATAACTCACACTCATGATGAATCCGCAGGACGGGGAGAGGCGGCCGTCGCTGCCTCTGGTTGTGCTGGTGGTTGCTAGCCTTTGGCTCGGCGGCGCCGCGACGGTGTTGGCGCAGGTCGGAGCTGAGCTCGGAAAAGACGACGCCCCGGCGACGACGGTGCTCGTCGAGAAGGCCCAGAAAGGCCTTCGCCAGGCCTACACGATCCAGTTTGGCGACCAATTCGACTGGGTTCGCTTGGCCTCTGGTGAATGGCTGAGAGGCAACCTCGAGCGAATGCGCGATGGCGCTCTCAGCTTCGACAGCTCGGAGCTCAAGCTGCTCACGTACGATTGGAAGAAGGTCCAGGAGCTGCACTCGCCTCGGGCCAACACGTACGTCTTCACCGAAGGGGACGACCTGGTGGGCCCCGCGATGATCAACGAAGAGCTCGTGACGGTCCAGACGGTGGATGGACTCGTGATTCGACCGCGCGCCGAGCTCCTGGGCATCATCGAGCACACGGACCGCGAACGAAACTACTGGTCGACGGTATTTCGGTTCGGCTTGACGGGCAATGCGGGCAACACCGAGAACCTCACATTCAATGCTTTTTGGGCACTCGTCCGCGAGGACGCGCTCACCCGTGCCGAGATCACTTATGATGGGACCTTCGGCAAAGCCACCGGCACGGAGAACGCAAACCGTCATCTCGGCAGTGGCGACGTTGATATTTACGTTCATCCGATCGTCTTCATCAAAGCGCTGACGGGTCAGCTCCTCTACGACAAGTTCCAGAACATCCGGCTACGCGCCACGCCCGCTGCCGGCGTTGGCGTTCATCTCATCACGACGAACGTCGTCAACTGGGATTTCGAAACGGCACCTGGCTATCAGTACCTATCCCTGCTGGACCCGTTGGCGGCTGTGGAGAACCCACAAAACGACGGTTACTGGATGTTCCGAATGTTCGCGGACATCGACTTCACCAACGACATTCAGCTGCTGCTCGACTGGCGCACCAATCTGGTGTTCACCACGATCGGCAATACGAACCACGTGGGAAGCGTGGACTTGTCGCTGCGCGTCACGTCAATCCTGTACTTCAACACGTCGTTCCTGTACCTGCGAACCGAAGAACCACTGCCGCGCTCGGACGGAACGGTGCCCAAGCAAAACGACTACCAAGTCGTCATCGGCGTCTCACTGCGTCTCGGCTGACGACAAGCGCCGTATCGCTGCATCCAGCGCACGCGATACACACGTTTGGTCGCGAACGCGTGCAAGCAGCGGCCAGGTCGCGCGTTCAGCTTCACGGATGTGCATCTCGAGCTCCTTGTGGGAGATGTTCGACATGGCGCGAAGGAGCGCAGTCGGCCGGAGGCGGGGGTGAATGTCGATGTCACCGCTGTAGGGCTGTTCGGCTAGGGAGTGGGCGAGGTCGATCGGTCCATAGAGGGGCGTGCTTTGCGTGAAGCTACGAGCGAGCCCGAGCTGGTGGATGAGCTGCGCCCGGACGCTCGACACGATGGCCCCCGATACGGAGGGGATCACGCCGCGCTTGCCCGTTATCCGACGGAGCGGCGCAACGTGCGGGTTGACTTGACTGACGATGAAATGATTGACGTTGTGCAGGCGACTCAAGCGGCGCATCGGTAGGTCGCCCTTGAGCGAGCCATCGATCCAACTCTCCGTCCCCATGTACGGGACGCTTCCGCCCGACGGCGAACGTTGGCGGAGGGTTGCGCCGGGGAATGCGCCTGGAATCGACGCCGAAGCGACGGCCGCGCTGTTCATCAGCACGTTGGGCGTCGTGTAGTGGCAGAGCAGCCGTGGCTTTTGGCGCTCCCGCGTGGGCGAAACGCTGATACTTACCGTGCGACCGCTGCGCGCGTGGGCTTCTTGGAACGTGTAGTCACCGCAGTTGTGCGCGACGACCTCTTCCAGACGTGCAGGGTCATAGACCGCGCGTTCGCTCGCGGCGCGCATCGGCGGAAGACGCTTGAGCGCATCGGTGCGAATGACCCGCGGGTCCGCGAAGAGCGCCACGAGCTCCGCGTCGGTCCGAACGCCGGTGCCGCAAGCGATCAGTGCTCCCATCGAGGCACCCGAGAGCACATCAGGCAACAGGCCGTGCTCGAACAAGGCCTTGACCACCCCAACGTGAAAGAAACCGAGTGCCGCGCCGCCCGAAAGCATGAGTGCCGAGCGCCCAAAGATGTGCGACGCCCTCCGAAACCCGGCCAAGGTGAACGCAGGGTCGAGTCCCGTCTGATCGGGGTCCGCCAAGTACGCGATGCACGCGAGCGCCTCCGCGTAGAACGCTTCGACGACGTGCTTGGTCCCGAGCGGCGTCACCACATAGAGTCGTGGATCGGCCAGCTCGCCAAGGTGACGGTACAAGGCTTCCCGCAACAACGGGACGAGCGCAACGGCCTTTCCCGCCTCGCGCGTGCGCGTCAACTCCTCGGTCTGTTCGCGTAGAAGCGCAGCGTCGTAGACCGAGGAAGATGGGTCGGCCCGCCAGGTCTCCGCGCCGATCCGATCGGCAGCGGCCTCCGCCTTCCTCCGCCACTCGTCATAGTCGAGCGCTCGGACGCCTTTGCTCATCCGTCGATCATGGCGGCCGCCTGTTGGTCGGTCGGGCCCCCGGTTCGGCTTTCTCGGACTCGCATGAAGACTTGATAGCCTCCCACGCCGAGCATCATCGCGGCGCCAAACGTCAGCGCCTCCAGTGACCCGGCCCCCACCGAGGTGAGCGCCGGGCCGGGACAGTAGCCCCCAAGCCCCCAGCCGACCCCGAAGATGCCGGAGCCAACGATGAGTCGTCCGTCGATGTCCTGGCGAGTCGGCAACGAGAACGCGGGCGCCCAAACCGGCCTTTGCCAGGTTCGAATGGCCCAGCGATAGACCGGCGTGTACACGAGAATCGCGCCTATCATCACGAAGCCCAGGCTTGGATCCCAGCTTCCAAAGAAGTCGAAAAAGCCGACGATCTTTGCCGGTTGGGTCATGCCCGCAATGGCCAGCCCGATGCCGAACAACGCGCCCCCGAGAAATGCGCCGACCTTGATCTTCATATCGAGCCTCCTAGGACTTCGTTGACGACGAACACCGTCATCGCTGCGGTGATCATGAACGAAATCGTGGCCACCGTGGAACGCTTCGACAAGCGCCCGATGCCGCACACCCCGTGGCCGCTGGTGCAACCGCTACCGAGCTGGGTGCCGATGCCGACGATGAGGCCGGCGACGATCAACGCCGGGATCGAGCGGTCGATCTCGACAAGATAGGCCCCCGGAAAGAAGAAGCTCCAGACCAGACCTGCCGTCAAAAGTCCCACCAGGAACATCACGCGCCACGAAATGTCGCCCGACTCGCGCCGAAAGATGCCGCCGGCAATGCCGCTGATGCCTG
Source organism: uncultured Myxococcota bacterium (assembly GCA_964196015.1). GTDB lineage: Bacteria > Myxococcota_A > Polyangia > Polyangiales > Houyiibacteriaceae > SG8-38. The sequence goes on along the minus strand of CAXMRM010000274.1, from coordinate 2,817 downwards.
CAATCCGGCCGTGGAACAAGAGTAATCCGGCAGCCGCGGTGCCGATCATGATGCCCCCGAGCGTGGAGGCGATGGGCGTAAAGGATTCCATGGCGGTCATTCAAAGCAGCACCGGTGCCAAACCGCCAGCCCTTTTGTGCCGGTTGGGTTTGCAGGAGCGCTCGAGTGCTGTTAATTCAGTGACTTAGGCTCGGTTCGCAGGGCGCGCCGCGAGCCTGTCAGGAGGCTGTCCATGCTACTTCGTCAACTCTTCGATCGCGAGACCTGGACCTACACGTACCTCCTCGCCGACGAGGAATCCGGCGAGGCGGTGCTGATCGACCCCGTCATCGATCAACTGGAGCGCGACATCAAGCTCCTACACGAGCTCGGTCTGAAGCTCGTGTACACGCTGGACACGCATGCGCACGCTGACCACATCACGGGCTCAGGGCTCCTGCGCCAGCGCTTGGGCAGCAAGGCGGTCGTGGGTGCCAACGCCGGAGCCGTGGGAGCGGACGTGTCGGTCAACGATGGGAGCAGGCTGAAGTTCGGCGCGATCGAGCTGGAGGTACGCGCCACCCCGGGGCACACCGACGGCTGCGTGACATACGTCACCTCGGACCACAAGCATGCGTTTACCGGCGACGCTCTCTTCATTCGCGGGACCGGCCGAACCGACTTCCAGCAGGGCAGCGCGGAGCGGCTCTACCGGTCGGTCCACGACAAGATCTTCACCCTCCCCGACGACACCATCATCTGGCCGGGGCACGACTATCGTGGCCTTACGTACAGCACGGTGGGCGAGGAGCAGCGCCACAATCCACGCGTCGGCGATGGTAAGACCGAGGCTCAGTTCGTCGAGATCATGGACAACCTCAACCTACCGGTGCCCAAGAAGATCAACATCGCAGTACCAGCCAACCTGCACTGCGGCATCGTCCCTCCCGCATCGATGTCCGGTGATCCGCTCCCAGAGCGCGGTTGGGCCGCAATTGAACGCACCCCCGAGGGAGTTCCCGAGGTGACGATCGGCTGGGTGGCTGAAAACAAGGGCGCGATTCGGATGGTCGACGTTCGAGAAATCGATGAAGCCGAATCCGACGGCACGATCGAAGGCGTCGAGGTAATTCCAATGGGTACGGTCGACGAAGCCTCGAAGTCCTGGGACAAGGAAGAGCCGGTCATCGCAATCTGCCGCTCGGGTCGGCGCTCCGGGCGGGTTGCGCTCGAGCTCGAGAAGCTCGGCTTCAAGCGCATGGCCTCCATGCGCGGCGGCATGGTGGCCTGGCAGAGCCAGTAGCGCCGCTTGCAGGACGCCGCCAGCGGATTGGGCTAGCCTGCGGGCGTGTTCGAGTTGGCCACGATCATCGTGTTGGTCGTTGCGTGTTTCATCACTGCAACGATCTCCGGGATTCTCGGCATGGCGGGCGGCGTCACCCTGCTCGGCGTGATGACCGCCCTACTCCCCGCCCCGGTCGTCGTTCCGCTTCATGGCATCGTGCAGCTCGCCTCCAACTGGACGCGGACCTGGGCGTTCCGCCGACACGTGCGCTGGTCGATCTTCTTCGCGTTCATGGTTCCCGCCATCGCTGGCGTGGCCATCGCGGCGAGTATCTGGTCCGACCTGAAGCTCACCTGGTTCCGCGCATGGATCGGCGCGTTCATCTTGTTCTTCCTGGCGTGGCGCCAATACAAGCCGAAGCTTCGGAATCCGCCGACGTGGTCCTATGCCTTCCTGGGCTTCGCTGCGGGATTGCTAGCGATCTTCGTCGGCGCAACAGGCCCGTTTCTGGCCCCCTTCTTCCTGCGCGACGACTTCGACAACGAGCAGGTGATCGCGACCAAAGCCGTGTGCCAAACTTGGCTGCACTTGCTGAAGATCCCCGCGTTTTTGGCGTTGAGCTTCGACTACATGCCCTACGCGCCGGCCCTCGTCGCTTTGGTGGCCGCGGTCATCGGCGGCACTTACTTCGGTAAGCACTTATTGAGCCGGATCTCGAAGGAGCGCTTTGTTTTTTGGTTTCAGCTCGTGCTGGCCGTCCTGGCCGTGTACCTGATCGCGTCCACGGTCTTCGGCTGATCGTCAGCTTCGAAGGAACTCGGTCGCCACCGAGACGAATCGGCTGGGCAGCGAACGGACGTCCGGAAGTAGCATCCAACCGTGCGGCCCAAACATCTGCGTGAGATACGCCTCGCTCTTGTCACGCACGGCCAGCGCGAGACAATGAGTGCCCTGCTCCGACGCTTCCCGAAGCGCCTGACGCACGTCTTCGATGCCATAACGTCCCTCGTAGTGATCATAGTCGGTCGGTTTCGCGTCGGTGAGGAGCAGGACGAGGCGGCGGCGCGCACCGCTGTTCTCGAGCACTTCGAGCGCGTGCCGGATGGCGGGACCGATGCGGGTGTAGCCTGCGGGCGAGACCGCATGAAGGCGCTGGAGCCCGAGGCGCGAAGAGTCGTCGAACCCCTTCGCGAGCAAGAACCGGCAATCGCGCCGCGTGTTGCTATAGAAAGCGCTGACGCAAAGCTTCGCCGACGTGGGCTCGAACGACTCGACGAGCACTTGAGTCGAGTCGCGGACGACATCAAAAATTCGCTTCCCCGAAACCCACGAATCGCTCGACAAGCTCGCGTCGACCAAAATGAGCATTGCCAGATCGGAGTCGTGCAGCTTTCGCCTCACATAGATGCGGGGGTCCGGATGCCGGCGCGCCATCAAGGTCGCCTGCCGGTCCACGAGCGCATCGATGTCGATTTCGGTTCCATCGATCTGACGGTTGCGCCAGCGTCGCTCGAGCTCGAGGCGTTTGAGCTCGGCTTGAAGGCACAACACCT
>CAXMRM010000273.1:0-4561 GCA_964196015.1 uncultured Myxococcota bacterium | reverse complement strand
ACGGAAGCCAGCTCTACTTCTCGAGCGATCGAACGGGCATCGCCAACATCTACGCATGGAAGCCCGCGACCGGCGAGTTGTCGCAAGTCACCAACGTCATCTCGGGCGCCTACACGCCGGCGCCCTCTCCCGACGGCACGCGGCTCGCTTACATCGGCTACACGAGCCGCGGGTACGACATCTACCTGCTCGAGCTCGACCCCCGCACCGGCAGGCGAGCATCACCGTACGTGGACAACCGGCCACCACCGAGCGAAGCCGACGCCTTGTTGCCTGACGCTTCGACGCGCTACGTCGGCGCGCGAACGCTGTACCCACGGTTTTGGGGCATCGATCTGGAGGAGGACGCGTTCGGGCGTCAGCTCGGGATCTTCACGCGGGGCGAGGACGCGGCTCAGTTCCACCTCTTCTTCGCGCGCCTCGGCGTCAGCCTTACCGAAGGCTATGTCAACGTGGACCTCCGCTACACGCTGCGACGCTTGCCTCCGGACTTCTCGGTTTCGTTCTTCCGGCGGGTAACCCCTCGCAATGGGTTCATCGTCAACGGACAGCAGCAGCCCTATGTCGAGGACGCGTACGGCGGCCGCCTCACGATCGACCACGTGATACCGCGCTCCTTTCACTCGAACCGTGTCAGCGCGGGCTACGGGCTCACGTGGACGCACTCGCTCTCCAGATTCGATGGCGCGCTCGACCCCAACCATCCGCCACCGATCATTCCAGCCACGGGCCTCAACGCCGACATCAGCCTCTCGTGGAGCTACAACGACGCGCGACGGCATCTTTACGACTATACGCCGTCGGAGGGACGCACTTTCGGGGTGTTGGTGTCTTTCGCGCACCCGGCAATCGGCAGTCAGTTCAAGAACATTCGGACGTCCTGGTTCATTCGGCGATTCATCGAGATGCCCTGGGCGCAGCACCAGGTCCTCGCGTTTCGGTATGGCGGAGGAGCGGGCGAGGACAGCCGGGGCGAGCGGGGTATGTTCGCGTTGGGTGGGTTCCCGGACACGTCGCTGATCGCGGACCTCCTCAACTTCGAGCAGTTGGGGGGCGTGGCCCTGCGCGGCTACCCGGCGTTTTCAATCCTCGGAGATCGGTTTCATCTGCTGCAAACCGAGTACCGGTTCCCACTGACTCGTGTGCTGCGGGGCCCAGGCACCGTGCCCGTGTTCTTCGACCGCATGTATGGACTGGTGTTTTTCGACTACGGCAACGCTTACTTCGGACCGCTCGACTTCAACACCTTCCGTAAGGGCACGGGCGCGGAAATCTTGATGGACTTCACGCTGGGATACGTTCAGCCCTACACGCTGCGCGTCGGCTTTGCATATGGCTTCGACGAAGGCGGCGGGACGCAATTCTACGTGAACTTTGGCAGGCCTTTCTAGAAGCTGTCTAGACCTCGAGGATGTCGACTTCTTTCTTGCCGACGATCTCGTCGACCTTGTTGGTGCCGATTCTGACGGTGTCTTCGAGCTCTTTGCGAGCGCGCTCGGCGTCGTCTTCGCCTACCTCACCTTCTTTTTGAAGGCTGTCGATCATGTCTTTGGCGTCGTGCCGCGACCTGCGAATCGCAACCTTGCAGTCCTCGCCCGACTTGCGAGCGACCTTAACCAGATCTTTGCGGCGCTCCTCGGTGAGAGGAGGCATCGGGAGCCGAATAATCTCGCCGTCGTTGGAGGGGTTGAGGCCAAGCTGGGCCGCCATGATCGCCTTTTCGATCGCCTGCATCTGAGTACGATCGAACGGCTTGAGGACGATCATGCGCGCCTCGGGCACCGAAATCGAGGCCAGCTGCCTCAGCGGAGTCAGCGAGCCGTAGTAGTCGATCCGGATACCATCGAGGACGCCGGGGTTGGCGCGCCCGGCGCGAATCTTGGCGAGGTCATGCTTGAGCGCCTCGTGCGCCTTGTCGATCGCTGCGCCCAACTCTTCCAGTGTTTCAGCAAGCATCGGTTCCCTCAAATCGAGCGGAGATCAGCCCTCCGCTGTCACTAAACTACCGACGTCTTCGCCCATGACAACCCGTTTAATGTTCCCGGGCTCAGTCAGCTTGAAGACCCGGATGGGCAAGTCGTTGTCGCGACACAGCGCGACCGCCGTGGCGTCCATGCCCCCGACCCGGTCCATCAGGAACCGATCGTAGCTGATCCGCCGGATCATCTTGGCATCGTCGTGATGGGTTGGGTCCTTGTCGTAGATGCCTTTGACCTTGGTCGCCTTGCAGAGCGCATCGGCGTGAATCTCCATCGAGCGGAGAGCAGCCGCCGTATCGGTGGAGAAGTACGGGTTGCCAGTACCGGAAACGAAGATTACCACCCGACCCTTCTCTAAATGGCGCACCGCGCGGCGCCGGATATAGGGCTCGCAAACGGCCTTGATTTCGAGCGCGCTCATCACACGCGTGTCGACCCCGGCCTTCTCGAGCCCATCCTGAAGGGCGATGCCGTTCACGACGGTGGCTAACATGCCCATGTGGTCGGCCGCGGTGCGGTCCATTCCAGTGGCGCTTCCCTTGAGGCCACGGAAGATGTTTCCACCGCCGATGACGATGCCGATCTGACATCCACTTGCGTGGACTTCGGCCAGCTCCTCGCTGATCGCTTTCAGGGTCTCAGGCTCGATAGCCTGGCCGGTGGGTCCACCGGAAAGCGCCTCGCCCGAGAGCTTGAGTAGTACCCGCGTGAGCTTGGCCCCGTTCGTCATGACTCAAGAGCCTTTTAGCGCTTCGGTCACCTCTGCCGCCAGGTCTGTTTTCTTTTTCTCGATCCCCTCGCCGAGCTCGTAGCGGGCGAAGCGCCTAATACTGATTTTCTCGCCGATCTTCGCGCTAAGCGCCTCCATGAGCTGACGAATGGTCTTTTCGTCGCCCATGATGGATGGCTGGTCGAGCAGGCAGGACTCCTTCTTCCACTTCGCGAGCTTGCCTTCGATGATTTTCTCGATGGCCGCGGCCGGCCTTTCCTTACCGGTGGCCTTGGCTTCCTCGTCGAGCTGACCGCGGAAGATCGCCGTGCGGGCGAGGATCTCGTTTTCCGGGATGTCGTCCTCACTCACGAAGAGCGGAGCCTCGGCGGCCACTTGCATGGCGGTCTCCTCGACGAACTGCCGGAAGTCCTCGCCACGCGCCACGAAGTCGGTCTGACAGTTGATCTCGATGAGAACGCCCACCCGGCCCGCGCCGTGGATGTATGCGTGGACCAGTCCGTCACCTGCAATGGCGCCTGCCTTTTTGGCGACCTTGGCGAGACCCTTCTTCTGAATGATCTCAATGGCCTTTTCTTCGTCACCTGCGGTCTCACGAAGCGCGTCGCGACACGCCATCATGCCGGCGCCAGTGCGAACGCGAAGTGACTTGACCATGGATGCATTGATCTCGGGCACTATGCTGTTCCTTTGGGAGCTGCCGGCGCGGAGCCGCGCTTGCGAGCGAACTCGATCTGCACGCTATCGCCGGAGGCTGCGTCGGGCGCCTGGGCGCCTTCGTGCTGGAGGAAGTCGCGGCGCTGTTGGCTGCCCTCGATGCACGCGTCGGCGATACGCGAGGCGATCAGCTTGATCGAGCGAATTGCGTCGTCGTTGCCGGGGATGACGAAGTCGATGAGGTCGGGATCACAGTTGGTGTCGGTGAGCGCGACGATCGGAATGTGGAGCTTGCGCGCCTCGCTGACAGCAATGTGCTCGTTCTGCGGGTCGATGACGAAGAGCGCCGACGGGAGGCCAGTCATCAGCTTGATGCCACCGAGATACTTCTCGAGCTTCTCGGCCTCGCGGCGAATCGACAGCGCTTCCTTCTTGCGAAGCAATTTGATTGTGCCGTCCTCGACCTGCTGCTCGATATCGCGGAGCCGATCGATGCCGCCCTTCATCGTGCGGAAGTTGGTCAGCGTGCCGCCGAGCCAACGGCCGGTGGCGTAGAACTGACCGGCGCGAACCGCCTCTTCATAGATGACCTCCGCCGCCTGACGCTTGGTGCCGACGAAGAGCACATGCCCGCCGCGTCCAACCACATCGGCGACGAACGAGTAGGCGCGCTTGAAGAGCTCCACGGTCTGGTCGAGGTCGATGATGTGAATCCCGTTGCGGGCGCCGTAGATGTAGGGGCGCATCCGCGGGTTCCAGCGCTTGGTCTGATGACCAAAGTGCACACCGGCGTCGATGAGGGCCCGAAGGCCAATCGGTAGATCACCCGACGCGACGTCGGGACTTCCCAGGGCCGCCAACTCGGGGGCTGCCTGGACCTCATGTGTAGGTTCAGTCATTGCTCATTTCTCCTTTCGGTTGAACTTCCATCCCCCCAGACGAACAACCCCCGAAGGGGCACCGGAACGTCTGATCGAGCCGAGAGATGTGATTGATTTCGGGGGCCTGAGCCTCCGGCTTCGGATGAAGCGGGCGACGTATACCAGGGGGGGGCGGCAGATGCCAGGCGAGGGGGTAAGCGTGTCAGCATCAGTGTCAGTGGCAGCGTCAGTGGCAGGGCCAGCGTCAGTGCCAGTGTCAGTGGCAGCGTCAGTGCCAGCGTCAGTGTCAGCGAATTACTGCTGCAATTTCGACC
>CAXMRM010000272.1:0-6064 GCA_964196015.1 uncultured Myxococcota bacterium | reverse complement strand
AATCCCATCGTCGGCGACCCGGCGCGCTTTCGATCATGCGAGGGAGCAGCTGTTTGGTGAGAAGAAACGGTCCCAGGTGATGAAGCGCGAAGGTCGACTCGAACCCATTGACCGATTCCCTGCGCTCCTTGGAAATCGTGCCGGCATTGTTGATGAGCACGTGAAGCCGAGGATGCTCTTCGATGAAGCGCGCGAATGTGCCACATGCAGCCTGAGCCTAACACGAGGCGCGCGGCGGAATCACTCGAGCAAGACGGTGATCGTCGACGTTTCGGATCCACGCCCTTCGAAGGCACCCGAATCGGTGACGACCATGACGTCGACGGTGCGTTCCGGCCGCCCTCGGTCACCGTCTTGCGATGCGATGCGAACTTCGACTACATTGTCGACTCGTTGGGCGGAGTAGGTGGTGAGTAGGTAGTCGCCGGCTTGGTAGCCGTAGCCTTCGCCAGCATCTTCATAGAGCACGCCTTGCGCTCGGCCCTCTGCATCCAATGAGACCACCAGCGTGAGTGGCTCGAGTAGCGACTCCGTCGTGTTTTGAACGACGCGGCCCAAGGGCACGATGGCACCGCCGCGGATCTTGAGCACGGGTTGCGCGGGGGTCTGTGATGTGTCTTCGCCGACCAGCGTGAACTCGCGCCAGATGCCCGAAGGGGTTTGGAACACGTGTGGATCGCCCTCGGTCAGCACGGGCTCGACCAACACGTCGGCGCCGAGCAAAAAGGCGTGGTCCTCGGCTCGCAGTGATGCGTCCGCCGGGTCTGCGAAGAAGACGGGGCGCCAGATCGGCAGCCCGTTGAGCGATGCTTCGCGAAACAACGTGTAGATGTACGGTAGCAACCGGTAACGCCGTTCGATCGCTGTGCGGGCGATCTCCTCGACCTCAGGTCCGAATGACCACGGATCTTGGTCGGCCGACAAGGTCACTGTGTGTGTGCGGCTGAAAGGAAAGAACGCGCCGACGCCAATCCAGTGCGCGTAAAGCGAGGGGCTTGGCGTACCGAAGAAGCCGCCGATGTCAGGGCCCGCGAACGGCTGCCCGGACAGACCCATGTTGAGCGTCATGGTCACCGACCAATATAAGTGGTCCCAGCTCGCCGTGTTGTCTCCAGTCCACATGGCGGCGTAGCGCTGGCCACCGATGTAGCTCGAGCGCGAAAGCAAGAACGGGCGACGCTCGGGACGCGCCAACTTCATTCCTTCCTGGGTCGCCTGCGACATCAAGAGACCATAGGCGTTGTGGTACCGCGCGTGCGTGCCCGGTGGGAGGTCGCCGCCGCCGCGATGGAGGAGATCTTCGGGAAACGGAACACCGGGTGGTATGATGATCGAAGGCTCGTTGAGGTCGATCCAGATGCCGTCGATTCCGTTGGCCAGGAACGCCGGGATGTAGCCTTGCCACCATGTCCGAGTGTCCGGGTTGGTGTAGTCCGGCCAGACTGAATCGCCCGGCCAACTCCCTTCGACGAAGAGCTCTCCATCGGGCCTGCGGATGAAATGGTCCCCTCCAAGCCCTTCGTCGTACACGAGGTAGCCCGGCTCAACCTTCACCCCGGGGTCGAGGATCCACACCGATTTGAACCCCTTGCCATGGAGGTAGTCGTTCAAGGCAGTCGGGTCGGGGAACCTCTCTTCGTCGAAGGTGAAGATACGAAACCCGTCCATGTAGTCGATGTCGACCCAGATCACGTCGCACGGAATCGATCGCGCACGGAACTCGTCGGCGATTTCGCGAACCCGCATGTCCGGGATGTACGACCAACGCGCTTGCTGGTAGCCGAGCGCCCAAAGCGGCGGAAGCTCGAGGGTTCCGGTGAGCTCGCCCAGCTTGGTGAGCACCTCTTGCGGTGACGGCCCTTCGATGACGATCACGGGGAAGGGCGCTTGCGCGGAGAATTCGATGCCGTCAGCCAGATCGATACGGGCTCGGTAAGTGGTGTCGGCGAGCACGCCAAACGAGGAGCCGTCGGCCCGGACCGCCAGAACCCAAGGGTGCGCCTGATAGAGGTGGTCGAGCTCGTCGTCGTACTCCAGTGCGGACGAGCCCGGAGGAGGTGGCAGGCGAAACGGCTGCTCAGCCCAGGTTTCGGCGACGGCGCCGTTCCGCAGAAGCGGCCCTGCGATTTCGCCGGTTCCATACAGGCTGGTGCCCTGCTCGATTGCGATCGTCGCTCGGCGCGTTTCGCCGTCCGTCGTGAAGGTCGGCTGCGTTCGCCAATCAGTGGGGACGCTGCCATCGATGAGCCGCGGCTCGACCAGCGCCATCGACGCCGGGAGCGTGTCGCATGCGACGTCTGCCGGGCTGAACCGCGCGATCCCGTCGCCGATCAGCCCTCGAGCTTGCGGACATTGGCTGGATTGCCCGGTGCACGCGGACGTAGCCAGTACGAGCACGGTGCACACGGCGATGCAGCGTGAAATCGGCATCATGCGCGGAGCATGCCCGAAAACGCCTGCTCAGCGGTAGCGCAAAGACTGCGCCCTCCGGATGCGTGCAACCGTCCCGTTCATGAGATGACGAACGATGCACGCGTACAGGATGCGGCGTAGGCCGGCGAGGTTGGATCCATGCTTCGCGTAGAACGCATCGGGCGAGTCGAAGATGCCGTAGTCGTGGTTGATGCCGGTCTTTTGAATGTAGGTGTCGCTTCCCCTCCATTCAACCCGTGGGTTCCGGATGTCCGGCGTGCCGATCGCGTAGGCGCGGAACGCGCCTTCCGCATCGGGAAAGAGGCATCGCACGCCGTCGAGATAGCCTGCATCGAGGATGAAACCCTCGAGGTTGACCCACTTGCCGTCGTAGAGGACTTCGACCCAACTATGAATGATGCTCTTCGGAGCCAAGAGATAAGCGATACCCGTAACGGCCCCGCGCTGGAGTTGCTTGTCGATCGTGAAACCGTGAAATCTGCATGCAATACCCACGCTTCGGAACAGCGCCATCATCAGGGTCCCCTTCGTGTTGCACTGGCCGTAGCCGTCCGCGAGGACGGCAGAAGCGGGCAGGTCGTCCGATGCGTTGTAGCCGAATCGGATTGCGTTCCGAACGAAGTCGTAGATGGCGCCGATGGCGTCGTAGGGCCGCAGGTCCCTCCAACCGCGTTCTTCTACGAGCCTGACGAGACTCGGGTGAGAGGCGTCCAAGAGATCGGTTTCTTCCAAGTACTTGTGCATGGTGGCTTCCTGAGCTAAATATGAGGCATTCCTCACATTGTGCACCTCGCATTCAAGGCCCCGCCCATGGCCCCTAGAACACGACTCAACCCCCGAAAAAGGCCCAGTCAGGCGCGAGCGAAAGCCACGGTCGAAGCTATCCTCGTCGCCGCAGCTCAGGTTTTCCGACGGCAGGGATACGCCGCCACCACGACCGACCGCATCGCGGAGCGCGCCGGCGTCTCGGTCGGGTCGCTCTACCAGTACTTCCCAAACAAAGACGCGATCCTCGTCGCGCTCACCGAGCGGCACATCGACACGGGCTTTGCGCTCGTGCGCGAGCTACTTGTCGAGGCGTTGACCGATGTGCCAGCGCTCGGTTCACTGCTCCGCCGCCTCGTCGTGGCGATGGTCGCCCTTCATGAGCACGAGCCCGAGCTTCACCGCGTCCTGTTCGAAGAGGCCCCTCTGCCCTCGTCGGTTCGACGGCAACTTCGAAAGCGCGAGAACGAGTTCGCGACCGAGGTTTGCGCGTTGCTGCAGGCGCATCCGGAGGTTCGCATGCGTGACCCGAAGGTGACGGCCTACGTCTTGGTGCATACGGTTGACGCCCTGGTTCACAACTTCATCCTGCATCCGCCGGAAGGCATCGATGCCGAGTCACTCACCGATGAAATGGTGCGCATGTTGCTCGGCCACCTCAGCGCCGACGAGGCCTTTACGGGATGACGATATTGAATGTCCCATCCGGCTTGTCGAAGAGGCGGAAGAATCCGAGCAAGTCCAAACGGCTCCCTTCGACCTTTAGGTCGTCGGAAAACAGCGTGTCCTTGATGCCTGCGTTGCCTGTCAGCATTCGCAGATAGAGATCGTGGGTGATCTTCATCGACACGTTGGCGTCGGGGTGTGGGTCGCGCTCGTAGTGGCGTAGAACCGAGTTCTTCAGCTCGAGCACGTAGGTTTCATCGAGGTCGGTGAAGATGAGGTTCACGATCATGTCCTTCCCCTCCGCTTTGGGCGCGTTCAGGCGGGCGGCCATGGCCTCGAGGAAGCTTTCGAGCGGCGCGTGCTTGATCATATATCCATGGCGGCCGCCAAGTTGATGCCCGTGTCCGGACCTCCGTGACGGAGCTCGAAAGCGCCCGTCAGATAGATATCGCGCCATGGCCCAGACTCGGCCTGGTAGCCGAGCTGATCGTACGCTCGAGCGAGCAGGTCGCGCGCCTCTTGGTTCTCGGGGTCGGCAAACACGAGGTGGTTTAGGACCTCCGCGGCCCATCGATACTCGCCCTTGTCGTACGCGGCCTGCGCGTTTTTCAGCAAGTTCGCCGGGCCTCCTGCCAGTTCCACGTACCTCGTGCCCGCCTCGGTCGGCGGAAGCGGGTCGAGATTGGCGGGGTTGCCGTCGTACCAGCCGAAGTAGCGCTGGTAGACCGCTTTCGCGTTGTGTCTGAGCGTGCCGTAGTACCCGCGGTTCGCAAACGATGTGCGCAACGATTCGGGCAACTCCAGCTGCTCGGCGATCTCGCGCGGCGTGTAGCCATGCAGCGCGAGGCGCAGCGCCTGGTCGTTGATGTACTTATACGTGTCGCGCTGCTTCTCGAGAAAGTCGATGATGCGGGCGTTGCCCCAAATCGGCCAATGATGGCTTCCGAAATAGACATCGGCGTTGCCGAAGAGCGCTATGGCCTCGTCGATGTAGCCGCTCCACTTGAGGGCATCGCGAACCTTGGCGCCGCGGAGCGTGTAGAGGTTGTGCATGTTGTGCGAGACCACTTCTGCCCCACAAAACGTCTTCAGCTCGGGCAGGTAGAAGGTCAGCTCTGACGGAGCCTCGGAGCCCGGCGCGTTCTGGAAGACGAACTTCACGCCGTCGATCGTCAGCTCCGTCGTCGTCTTACTGATGGTTTCGGTGGGCTGGAGGATACCGAAGGTGCCATGCGCTGGCCCCTTACCGAGTCCGGAGCCGACATGGCCTCGTTCGCCACGAGGCAATCTCAGTCCGAACATGTAGAGCGCTCGCCGCGACATCGTCACACCTGCGACGATGTTTTCGCTGGTCGCCTCTTCGATGAAAGACTCCGGGGCGATAATCGGCACCTTCCGTTCCTCGGCTTCCTCGGGCGTAAGAACTCCGAGCACGCCACCGAAGTGATCGATGTGGCTATGGGTGAAGATCACCGCCGATACGGGCTTGTCGCCGAGATGCTCGCGCGCGAAGGCCAGTGCGGCTCGCGCCGTTTCTTCAGCGGTGAGCGGGTCGACGATGATCCATCCAGTCTTCCCCTCGATCAGCGACATGTTGGCAAGGTCGTACCCGCGTAGCTGGTACACGCCCTTGGTGACCTCGAACAAGCCGTGAATGTTGTTCAAGCGCGCTTGCCGCCACAGGCTCGGGTTCACGCTGACGGGCGCCTCGCCGTCGATGAAGCTGTAGGCAGGCATGTCCCAGATCGCGACGCCTTCTGCGTTGGCGACGCGAAGCTCCGCGTCACTGGCGATCAATCCACGCTTGGCATCCTCGAAGTCCTGCGGATCAGACAACGGCAGATTCTCACTCACGCGTGCGTTGAGTGAGGCCGTGTGGGCGGACGGCGCAGTGTTACCCGCCACGTCCGGCGGAAGGTCTGCACCCGCGAACGCAGGGGCTTCGTTCTTCTTCGCACAGCCACTCAGTGTCAAAGCGAGAACCATCGTCACGGTGATGAACTGCTGCATTGCCCTTGCCCTCCGGAAGAACGCGAGCCTACGGGAACGCCGGCCGAGAGGGAACAGCTAAGGGCTTGGTTCGACCAGCACGTACTGCCCGACGTCGTCGCCCAGGATTTCCCAGCGGCTCGAGTCCCGACTTCGATTCGGACCGAACGAGTACAGGAAAACGACCCGACGCCCCTTCTCCTTGTCGCAA
>CAXMRM010000271.1:0-8286 GCA_964196015.1 uncultured Myxococcota bacterium | reverse complement strand
GTGGCTGGGTCAGGCTTTCGCCCATTGCCCAATATTCCTCACTGCTGCCTCCCGTAGGAGTCTGGCCCGTGTTCCAGTGCCAGTGTGGCTGATCATCCTCTCAGACCAGCTACCCGTCTTCGCCTTGGTAAGCCATTACCTCACCAACAAGCTGATGGGACGCAGGCTCATCCTCTGGTGATAGCTTTCAAGAAGAGGCTATCTTTAACCACATCCACCGTAGTGGTCGTGGTCTTACGCGGTATTAGCATTCCTTTCGGAATGTTGTCCCCCGCCGGAGGGTAGATTACCTACGCGTTCCTCACCCGTGCGCCACTTTAATCACTCCCGAAGGAGCTTTCTCGTTCGACTTGCATGTGTTAGGCCCGCCGCTAACGTTCGCTCTGAGCCAGGATCAAACTCTCCAGTTAAACTGTTGAGCTGGTTATCCTGATGACATCCGCCGGCTCGGCCGAATGCCATTCGAGCATCGCATCTGTATTGCGTGTTGCTCTCGGATTGCGGTCTTCAACCGAAGTTGAGACCACTCTTTTGAATTGACCCTAGTCGTACGTTTTGATGCACGACTCGGGACCCGAGTACGTAACTATATGATTCCGATTCAGTTTTCAAAGATCGATCGGCGGAATGCCCGCAGACCCCCGCAAAGGGACGCCGAAGTTAGCGCGGAAAGAATGGGGGTCAAGGACAATATTAGCCATTTTGATCCCGCCGGAAATGACAGCCGAAGGCGGGCGCGGCTGACACAGTCCGCGAGGAATAGCAGCCTAGAATTACTAGGGAATCCAGTCGAGAGGGGTTGAGCTGGCGCTTGCTCATGGGGGCTCTTGCTCATAAGGAGCGATAACGGAGGCAAGCGGATGGATCCTAAGGTGGCCCCGTCGACGGGATCGACGACTCCGATCGAAACAAGGTCTGACCTCGAAGCAACGTTGCTTCGTATCGAAGCACGGCTTGAACGGCTCGAGCAGACCTTCGAACCCATCGCACAGGCCGTCGCCGCCGCCCCCGACCTAACTTCGACAGCCGTAGACGTCATCGACCAGTGGGCCAACCAGCATGGCGACTTGGATGCTCGTCTGCGCACGCTGTCCGAGCTGTTCGAACGGCTGACGCGGCCCGAAACGCTCACCCCGTTGATGACGCTCGTCGAGCTGACCGAGCAGGTCAAGCCTGCTGTTGCGACGTTCACCGACATCGTCGACGAGACGATGGCACGGGCCGCCGCCGACGGGATGGAGATCGAACGCCTCGTCGAGTCGACGAAGAGCGCGCTGCTTCGTTTGGCGCAGCTCGCGACGGGGCGCGAGGTGCAGGCTTTGCTCGACTCCGGAATGCTCGACCCCAGGGCGTTGTCGACGCTCGGGCTTGCAGCACGCGCAGTGGCAGATGCCAGCGAACGGCCAGCGATGCGCGTTGGCATGCTCGGCGCCCTTCGAGCGGCACGGCAACCCTCGGTGCAACGGGCGCTCGGTTTCCTCATTTCGGTTGCGGAGAACCTGGGTGAAAGACTGGGCTCCGATCCAAAGCTTCTGCTGAACAGCAACGGAGCATCCACTCCGAAGAGAAACTCATGAGTGAACAACACGACGTGCTCATCATCGGCGGCGGTACGGCCGGCATCACGGTAGCTGCGCAGCTTCTCAATCAGGAAGTCGCGCCGAAAGTCACGATCGTCGAGCCGTCGACGACGCACGACTATCAACCGATATGGACTTTGGTCGGTGGCGGCGTGTTTCCCCGGGAGGTGTCACGGCGACCCATGGCGGACGTGATCCCGCGCGGGGCGACGTGGATTCGCGATCGTATCGTCAGGTTCGAACCCGAGAAAAACGAAGTCCAGACGGACGGCGGAAAGACGCTCACCTACAACGAGCTCATCGTTGCGGCAGGCATTCAACTCGACTGGGACGCGGTGAAGGGCTTGCCCGAGGCCATCGGCAAGGGCGGCGTTTGCAGCAACTACGGCTACGACACGGTGCCGTACACCTGGGAGACAATCCAAGCATTTCAAGGCGGCAACGCGGTCTTCACCTACCCCGCCACCCCGATCAAGTGCGCTGGTGCGCCGCAGAAGATCATGTACCTGGCCGAGGAGACTTTTCGGCGTCGCGGGATTCGCGAGCAGGCTGAGGTGATCTACGCGTCGGCCACTGCAGGGATCTTCGGCGTTCCCAAGTATGCGGAGGCGCTCAACAAGGTCGTCGCGGATCGCAACATCCAAACCCAGTTCGCGAAGAACCTGGTCGAGATACGGCCGCAGAGCCGCGAAGCGGTGTTCAAGGACGTCAACAGCGGCGAAGGGCTGGTGCTCAAGTACGACATGATGCACGTGACACCGCCACAGAGTGCTCCCAAGTTCATCAAGCAGAGCGCGCTGGCAGACGAAGCCGGTTGGGTGGGCGTCGACAAGCACACGCTTCAACACACCAAGTTCCCGAATGTGTTCTCACTCGGCGATTGCAGTAGCCTGCCCTGCTCTAAGACGGGCGCGGCCGTGCGAAAGCAGGCACCGGTCCTGGTGCAAAACGTGATCGCATTCCGGGCGGAGAAGCCCCTGTTGGCTCAGTACGACGGCTATGCGTCGTGCCCGCTCGTAACGGGCTACGGCAAGGTGATCCTCGCCGAGTTCGGGTACGACGGGGTCATCATGGAGACCTTCCCCTTCGATCAGGCCAAGGAACGGTACAGCATGTACGCGCTCAAAGCGTACGGCCTGCCGAGTATGTACTGGCATGGGATGCTGCAAGGCCGCGGCTAGACCCACGCATCAAGGGAGCCAGTCCTCCGTTTCAAAGGGCTAAATCGCCATTTGACAAAGTTATGTCTATATGACAATAATATTGTCATATGATTCCGGAGGGCCTTTTCAATGAAACGCGATGGCTCTTTCACGCGTTGAAACAGTGGTCGGAGACGCTGCATGCAGAGCTCGGCACAACGGCTGCCATGCGGGGGGTTCTCGAGCTCATTCTGCTCGGCGGCCCGGCAACGGTGCCCGACATGGCCCGGGCGCGTGGGATGTCGCGTCAGCACATTCAGCAACAGGTCGACGCACTTCTCGAGCGAGGCTTCCTAGAGCGGCGGGACAACCCGGCCCACAAGCGGTCCTCGATGATCGCGCTCAGCGACAAGGGCCGTGCGCTGATTCAGAACATGCGCGCGGACGAGCTCGACGCCCTGTCGTGCATGCAAGTGGGTGTGTCGGACCACGCAATGCTAGAAGCCGCGCAGGTCCTTTCGGCATGGCGCGCCGCGCTTCAGCGCGACAGGTCCGCGCGCTTGTAGGCTTGGCGACTTGATCGTAAGCCTTTGCGCATGGGGCCGATCTACTACGCGATCCCTGTGTTCCTGGGAACCCTCTTGCTCGAGCACTGGCTCGTGTACCGAAGGGAGCAAAAGGAAGGCGTCGCAACGAAGCTGGCCGGTTTCACGACCAAAGATTCGGTCGCGAGCGTCACGATGGGGCTCGGCTTCTTGGCCGTCAACACCGGACTCGCGCTTCTGCCCTTTGCTGGACTGGCGTGGTTACATCAATTCCGACTATTCGACATTCATCCCGTTTGGTGGTCGTGGATACTCCTGCTCTTCGCCGAAGACTTTTGTTACTACTGGTTTCATCGGCTTCATCACCAGGTGCGCACACTCTGGGCTGCCCACATCAACCACCACTCGAGCACGTATTACAACCTTAGCACCGCCCTCCGGCAGTCATGGACCACTCCATTCACTGGATTCATCTTCTGGATTCCGCTGCCTCTCCTCGGCTTTCCCGTTGAGATGATCCTCATCCAGAAGTCGATCAGTCTGCTCTATCAGTACTGGCTCCACACCGAGCTCATCGGCAAGCTCGGCTGGTTTGGCGTCGTCTTCAACACGCCTTCGCATCACCGTGTTCATCACGGACGCAATCCTATCTATCTCGACCGCAATCATGCGGGCATTTTCATTATCTGGGACAAGATGTTCGGCACGTTCGAGCCCGAGGGCGAGACGCTCGACTATGGGCTCACCAAGAACATTCACACGTATAATCCCGTGCGGATCGCCTTCCACGAATGGGCCGCGATGCTCAAAGACGCGTGGAACGCCGAGACCTGGCAGGGATTTTTGGGCTATCTCTTCATGCCCCCGGGGTGGACGGAGGACGGCAGCGGAAAGACCTCGCAGAGGCTGCGACGGGAGTACCTTGCCGCGGGATCTTCACACGCCTAGGCCTAGGCTACTGGAAGGTGACGGTCTCGGTCGCGTTGGCCGCGGCCTCGTCGATGTCGAAGACTAGCGGTATGGGCTCGTTCGCTAGGTAGGGGAAGAGCAAGTCGTCTCTGGGGCCAAAGCCAAAAGGCGAACGTCGCTGGAAGAGCGCGCGTCGCTCCGTCGCGGGCACGACTCACCCCAAAGGAGGGTGCTAGGATGCGCAGGAGATGAGTCTGATCAAGCGGCGTTTCGCGCCATACCTCCTGTGTTCGCTTGCGGCGTGCAGCGGGAGCGGGGTGCCCATGGCGCCTCAGAGATCGCCGCACTTCGACGCGGTGAGCAAAGAAATTCAGCTCGGTGGGACGGTCTACGCGTACGCCGACATTGACGGTGACGCGGAACGCGCGGCGGACTTCCTTCTCACGCTGCTGCGCGATCTGCCGGGGCTCGTGCCTCAACACAGTGCCAACCGCCTGAACGCCACGACGCTCGTCCGCATCCTTGGCCTGCACAACGTCCAAGCAATCGGTCTGAGCTCGTACGAGAACGAATCGCTCTACCACAACCGCAGCTTCGTTCACCACACCGGAGCTCGAGAAGGACTGTTGAAGCTCTTCGGCGCCGAACCGGCTGCCTTCGACCTGTTGTCGATCGCACCCGAAGACGCGGACCTCGTCTGGGAGCAGCAAGTCGACGTGGGCGTCTTGGTCGACATCATACGGGCTCTCGGCGAGCTAGGCGTCGGCACGACACCGGAAGAGCTCGACCGAGCGCTGAGCGAGCCCGTGCTCGATCTCGACATCACCTTGGGCACAATCCTCGAGCGTTTGGATACGACCGTGGGGCTCATCCTCGCGGTCGACGAGAGCCGTCCACTTCACATCCCCGGAGAGTCGTTCTGGTTTCCCTACACCGACTTTCTGTTCCGCGTTGACGGACTCGGTGAGCTGGCGGACGCGATCGCCGACAGAGCGGCATTCGACCCCTTCATCGCGTTGGAACGGACCGAGGATTGGCTGCTCATCCGGCCGGCGATCAGGCTTCCGCCGCCGTGGAATGCGTACGAGCCTTCGGTGATCAAAGAGATCGCGACCGGGCGTCTGTACATCGTGAGCTCTCCTGCATTCCTGAAAAGCTGTCTTTCAACGACGGACGGCGTGGCGCAGAGCACAGACTTCATTCGCGCGTTCGAGCAGCTTCCGATGATCGGCAACGGGCTCACGTATTTTTCGCCGCGCATGACGAGGCAAATGCACGCCCTGCTCGACCGTGTGATCGAAGCCAACGGCTTGTCGATCACCACCAGCATCGCTCGCCTTTTCCTGCCCGATGTCGGCTATCCGGTCGGCTGGGTCGCCAGGAACACCGATGCCGGCCTTCTAATCACGTCGAACTCGCCTTCGTCACACAAGTCGACACTGCTCACGCTGAGCTACGCGGCCTTGCTGCCCGCTGCCGCTGTGATCGGGGCTTCGTTCCTCGGGGACTTGGTCCCTGAGAGCGCCGATGGGGACGCGCAACCATCGAAAAAATCTCGTTTCTAGGGGTGCTGCGTGTCCCCGTCGGGAGCCGGAAGATCTGAGCTTCCCATCAGGAAGGTATCCACTGCGCGGGCAGCACCCCGGCCTTCGGCGATGCCCCAGACGACGAGTGACTGGCCGCGGCGGCAGTCGCCAGCCGCGAAGACGCCCTCGGTGCTGGTCGCGTACTTGCCGTACTCTGCCTTGAAGTTGCTATGCGTGTCCCGCTCGAGGCCGAGCTGCTCGGCGAGCGTGTCCTCCGGACCGAGGAAGCCCATCGCCAGGAAGACGAGGTCGGCTTCGAAGATCTGTTCCGAGCCCGGCACTTCGCTCATCTGCCACTTGCCCTCTTCGTCTTTCGTCCACCCAACCCGGACCGTCTCGATACCGGCGACGTTCCCGTTGCCATCATCGAGGAAGCGCTTGCTGAGCACTTGGAACTCGCGAGGGTCTTCACCGAACTTCGCTTCGGCCTCCTCATGCCCATAGTCCACCCGGAAGATGAGCGGCCACTCGGGCCAGGGGTTGCTGGGCGCGCGTTCGGCTGGCGGCTGCGGCAAGAGCTCGAAGTTGACCAGCGAGGTGCAGCCGTGACGAATCGAGGTGCCGATGCAGTCGGTGCCGGTGTCGCCACCGCCGATGACGATCACTCGCTTGCCCTTGGCGCTGATGTACGCCCCGTCTTTGAGCTTGCTGTCCATCAGGCTCTTGGTGTTCTTGAGCAAGAACTCCATCGCGAAGTGAATGCCTTTGAGCTGGCGTCCAGGGGTGGGCAAATCACGGGGCCGCGTGGCGCCGCAGGCGAGGATCAGGGCGTCGTTCTCGCTCCGGACCTTCTGAGCATCTTTGTTCACGCCAACGTGCGCGTTCGTCACGAACTCCACACCCTCAGCGCGCATGATGTCGAGGCGCCGATCTACGATGCCCTTGTCGAGCTTCATGTTTGGAATCCCGTAGGTAAGAAGACCGCCTATCCGGTCGTCGCGTTCGTAGACGGTGACGCTATGGCCGGCTCGGTTGAGCTGTTGGGCGGCGGTGAGCCCAGCCGGGCCGCTGCCGATGATGGCGACCTTCTTGCCGGTCCGCTCCTTGGGGGGCTCCGGCTGAATCCAGCCTTCCTCGAAGCCCTTGTCGACGATCGCGCACTCTATGTTCTTGATCGTGACGGCAGGCTCGTTGATACCGAGAACACAAGCGCCTTCACACGGAGCCGGACAGACGCGCCCGGTGAACTCCGGGAAGTTGTTCGTCTTGTGCAGACGATCCAGCGCCTCGCGCCAACGTCCGTGGTAGACGAGGTCGTTCCACTCCGGGATCAGATTGTCGATGGGGCAACCCGTCGCCGATTGGCAAAAAGGAACGCCGCAATCCATGCAGCGCGCACCTTGGGTCCGAAGGTGCTTCTCCGGCACGTCGACCGTGAATTCGTCCCAGCCGGAGATTCGCTCCAGAGGGTCGGCGTGCGGCATCGTTGCTCGCGGAAACTCTTTGAAACCAGTTGGCTTACCCATCGTCTTACTCCGCCGCCGGAAGGCCCAGTGATTGAGCGACATCGGGCCCTGGAACCCCCACCGAAAGGTCTCCCTTCTGACTAAGGACGCGCTTGTAGTCGATCGGCATCACCTTCACGAACGTCTTGAGGGCGTTCTCCCAGTCCTGCAGCAAACGCTCGGCAACGGCCGAGCCCGTGTACTCGCGGTGCTCTTCGATGAGCCCCTTCACAATCGCGATCTCTTCTTGGCGTTCGAGCCGCTCGAGCGCGACCATCTCCTGGTTGCACTTCGTGTGGAAGTCTCCGTTCGTGTCGAGCACGTACGCGACGCCACCGCTCATGCCTGCGCCGAAGTTACGGCCGGTGTCTCCCAAGATCACGGCTCGGCCACCCGTCATGTACTCGCATGCATGGTCGCCGACGCCTTCGATGACGGCCCAGGCGCCCGAGTTGCGAACACAGAAGCGCTCCGCCGCGCGGCCGCGGAAGAATGCCTTCCCCGTGACCGCGCCGTACAACACCACGTTGCCGATGATCACGTTCTCGGCGGGCACGAACGTCGCCTTCTTCGAGGGGTAGATGATGATCTTACCGCCGGATAACCCCTTGCCGACGTAATCGTTCGCGTCGCCCTCGAGCTCGAGCGTCACACCCTTGGCGAGCCAGGCGCCGAAGCTCTGACCCGCGGAGCCTTCGAACTTGAAGCGCACCGTCTCGTCCGGGAGAAGCTCTTCCCCCCAGGCCTTGGCGATCTCGTGACTGAGCATGGTGCCAACCGTGCGGTTGGTGTTCTTGATCTTGAGCTCGCCTCGAACCGGCTTGCCCTCGGTAATGGCCGCTTGGGCCAGCTCGATCAGTCGGTTGTCGAGCGCCTTGTCGAGGCCGTGGTCTTGCGGCTTGGTGCAGTAGACCTCGGTGACCGCGTTCTTCTTCTTGGCGGGGGTGAGGATCGGGGTGAGGTCGATGCCCTCCGCCTTCCAGTGGACAATCGCGTCAGCGGTGTCGAGCATGTCGACGCGTCCGATCATCTCTTTGAAGGAGCGAAACCCGAGCGAGGCCATGATCTCGCGTGCTTCC
>CAXMRM010000270.1:0-15462 GCA_964196015.1 uncultured Myxococcota bacterium | reverse complement strand
CGTCATGCACCGGGAATCGTTGCCGACGATGCCCACCGGCTGGGGAAACATCACGACGGTCTATGTGGGCGCCTCGCCCGAGGAGATCGAGCAGCTCGTCACGATCCCGGTCGAAAATGCCGTTGGCGATGTCGACAATATCGAAAAGATCTGGAGCTCGTCGAAAGAAGGCGTCTCCTACGTGAGCTTCAAATTCGACGCTGACGTCGAAGACCTCACGAGCGCGATGATGGAGGTCTCGAACGAGATCAATCGCATCGACGACTTGCCGGTCGATGCGGAGCGCCCGGTCGTGCGCGAAGTGAAGGTCGACTTCCCGACGATCGCGGTTGCGATCCGCGGAGAGGTGCCGGAAGTCGTGCTGCGCCAGGTCGGCAAGGACATGGCCGACCGAATCGAGCGGCTGCCGGGGGTGTCGGGCGCTTGGCGCAACGGCATTCGAGACCGGGAATTCCGGGTCGATGTCGACCCGGACCGCCTCGCTGCGTATCAGCTTTCCCTGACGACCGTCACCGAATCGCTCCGGTTCCGCGCGGCCAACGTGCCGGCAGGGACGACCAAGGGCGAAGGCGATACCCGACTGGTGCGCGGGATGACGCGGGTCAACGACGTGGAGGAGCTGGCCAATGTCGTGATTCGGCCAGACGCCCGCGGAGGCTCAGTACGCGTAGGCGATGTCGCAGAGGTCCGGGACACGTTCGCGGCCGGCAAGTTCAGCGGGCGCGTGAATGGTGAGCCGGCAATCGTGCTCACCGTTCGAAAGGAAGAGCAAGCCGACAGCGTGCGGATCAGTGAGGATGTGCACGCGTTGGTCGATCGCTTGCGCCCGACACTTCCGCCAGGGGTGACCATCGACTTGTTTGGCGACGCCGCAGCGGAGGTCGAGCACTCCCTCGGCACGCTTTACACGAACGCCGCGGTGGGGCTCTTGCTAGTGCTGCTTCTCCTCTGGGTCGCGATCGGCGCACGGAACGCCATGATGGCCGCGGTCGGGCTTCCGGTCGCCCTCGCAGGCGCGATCATCGCGATGCACATGATGGGCATCACGATCAACATGATGTCCCTCCTCGCATTGATCCTGTGCTTGGGCGTCGTGGTCGATGACGCGATCATCATCATCGAGAACATCTACCGGCACATGGAAGAGGGGATGCCGAGGCGAAGAGCTGCCGTCATCGGCACGCAAGAGGTCTTCTGGCCGGTCGTGGCGTCGACGCTGACCAGTTGGGCCGCCTTCTTGCCCCTGCTCCTCATGGAAGGCGTTCTCGGGGATTTCTTCGCTATTATTCCCAAGGTTGTCGTCGCCGCACTCGCTGCGTCGTTGGTCGAGGCGATGTTTATTCTGCCGAGTCACATGGCGGACTTTGGGAAGCTTTCGCATCTCAAAACCAGTGAGTCCGGGCCCCCAAAAACACGGCTGCAACGGGCGAGCGCCCGTGTCGTGAACGCCTACGAACGCCTCCTCCGCTGGTCGCTCCACCACCGGGTCGCCGTCGTCTTCAGCGCCTACGCCCTGTGTGCGTTGATGGTGGCCGCCGCGTTTTCGTCAAAAGACGTGATTCTCTTCACAGAAGGCGATCCAGACATGTTCGACGTTCGCGTCCGGATGCCGACCGACGCCTCCAAAGAGGAAACCGAAGCGCTCTTGGCCAAGCTCGAGGCTCGCATCCTCGAGCTTGGGAACCCTGACATCGAAGCGACGCTCGCTGTGCGTGGGATGTCGCGGACCGACATGGGGATCAGCTCCGGCGATCACATGGGTATGGTGACCGTGTTCGTCGTCCCGGCGACCCAACGCAGCAGCCTCCACGGCGGCCGCGATTTGGTGACTCAAGTCAGCGGGCTCTATGATGACGTCGTTGGACCGGCGCGGCTCGAAGTGGTCGAGGTGCGGCCTGGCCCTCCGCGCGGCGCCCCCGTCGCGGTACGCATACGCGGTGAGGACTACGGGCGTCTCGTCGAGCTGGCCGAGCAAGTACTGGCCGAAGTTCGCGTCACCGCGGGAACGCGGAACTCGAATCACGACTACGAGCTCGGCAAACAAGAGCTTCAGATCAAAGTCGACGAGCAACGCGCGGCGCTTCATGGGCTCACGCCGGAGATGGTCAGCGGGTGGCTTCGAAGCGCGTTTGGAGCGACCCCTGCATCAACTCTGCGCGAAGGCGACGACGAGATCGACATCGTCGTGCAATTGCGAGAGGACGTACAGCAGGACCCTGACCGCATTGCCTCGTTGCAACTCATTGCGCCCAACGGCGACGAGGTGGCGATCCGCGAAATCGCCGACGTGTCACATGGCCGCGGCCCCGGCGTGATCCGTCGCTACCAGCAAAAACGGGTCGTCAGCGTGCTTTCAGGCATCGATGAGGAACTGACGAACAGCGGAGAGGTGAACTCGTCGCTCCAGAAGAAGCTCGCGTCGCTTGAGACCGCCAATCCTGACATCCGCTTCGAATACGGAGGACAGTTCGAGGAGACTCAGGAGTCGGTCGAGTCGTTGTTCCGCGCATTCATCGTCGCGATGCTGCTGATCTACACGATCTTGGCAACGCAGTTTCAAAGCTTCTCGCAGCCTTTGGTCGTGATGGCCGCGATTCCCCTGTCGCTCATCGGCGTTACGGGCGGTTTCCTGCTCGGTACCAAAGCGATCGGTTTGATCTCCCTCGTCGGCTTGGTCGGGCTGACCGGGATCGTGGTCAACGACTCGTTGGTGCTGGTCGACTTCATCAATAAACGGCGAGATCGCGGGATGGCGCTCGACGAGGCGATCATCGAGTCAGGCAGGCTGCGTCTCAGGCCGATTTTTCTGACCAGTGTCACCACGATCGCCGGGCTTTTCCCTTTATCGCTTGCGACCGAAAGCCTCCCGCATCTCGCGCCTATGGCGCAGGTGATCGTCTACGGCCTGACGTTCTCGACACTGCTCACTCTATTGGTGGTGCCCTGCCTGTACCGGCTCGATGTGGAACTGGCCGCGCGTTCGTCGCGTTGGTTTGCGCCAATGAAGCGCTGGGCCACCGACCCGGGCGCCGCGGCGGTAGACGACACGGTGGACACGAGCGCGGAGTAGCGACTCGCCCGCTCGTGGCAGCCGCCACTGGGAGCTGCTACGCGCAGGGAATGGCCAAGCGTTTCGAAAACCAAGTCGTTTGGATCACTGGCGGAGGCAGCGGGATCGGCCGTGCGCTGGCGCTGGCTTTCGCGGATGAAGGCGCCGCAGTGGCGGTGTCGGGACGGCGCGAAGAGCGGCTCCACGAGGTGGTACAGGAGCTCAAGGGGCGTGGGGCCAAGGGGTTGGCGGTCCGATGCGACGTCACGGACGAGGCATCGGTGGCAGAAGCGGTCCGAAAGGTCGTGCGGACCTTGGGCGGTCTCGATGTCGCGGTCGCCAATGCGGGTTTTGCCGTTGCCGGGCGGATCGAGAAGCTCTCGGCCGCCGATTGGCGGCGCCAACTCGACGTCAACGTGATCGGCGCCGCAATGACGGCGCGGTACGCCATCCCACATCTACGCGAACGCAAGGGGCGCCTGGCTCTCGTCGGCAGTGTGGCATCGATGATGTCGACGCCCGGTGTCGGTGCGTACTCCGCCTCGAAGTATGCAGTGCGTGCCATCGGGCAGGCGGTTGCAGTCGAGCTCCATGGAAGCGGCGTAACCTGCACCACGATTCACCCTGGCTACATCGAGAGCGAGATCTCCCAAGTCGACAACCAGGGCCGGTTCGACCCGTCCCGTAAAGACGGTCGCCCTAAGAACCTCATGTGGCCCAGCGATCGGGCGGCGCGCGTGATGGTCGACGCCATTGCGAAGCGGAAGCGCGAGTACACCTTTACGGGCCACGGCAAGATCGGCGCGTTTGCCGGTCGCCACATGCCCGGTCTCATCCACTTCGGCCTCACGCGGGGCAAAAAGAAGAAGAAGTAACCGCTACTCCACGACGACGCGGAACATGACGAGGAGATAGGTCTCCTTGCGACCGCCTATGTCTTGCCGGAGCGCCACTTCGGCGCCGACCTTGCCCTTGTTGAAACCCGTACCGGCAGTGATTTGGTTGAGATCGCGACCGCTGTCGCGACGGTACCCGAGGCGGAGCGGGACCATCTCCCCGGCAATGTAACTCAGGCCTCCGCCGGCGATCAGCTTCGTGCTCTCGAACGTAGTGAAATCGAAGAGCATGTCGCCGCCGATGCTGAAGCTCTCGACGGGCGCAAGGCTCACACTGCCCCCGGCCATCTGAGGCGCGAGCGATGAGTGGGTCTTGATGAGGTTATAGCCGAGGCCGGACACTCGGAGCCATGGAATGGGCGTGACGGTGAGTGACGTGTCGAGCGTGATGCCGTCGAACGACGGGCCGAGCCGCTGACCGTCGCGGCGGTCTGGCTTCAGGTTTGCCCAGCGAAAACCCATACCAATGCCGAGCTGCGGGATGATTTGAACCCCGATGCCGGAACGCCAATCCCAGCCGCTATAGCGTCGGCCTTCCCCGCTGAACACGCCGCGGAAGCTCGTTCCCATGGCAATCTTCTTGCTGGTGGTCGAATCGGTCACCGAGCTGCCCATGGTCCAGTACGTCCCTCCCTGGCTCTTGCTGCCGGGAATGATCTGAGAGAAAGCCTCTACATGGTACGCCGATACGGCCGCCATATTGGAAGCGTTGTACGCGAGCGCCGAGGTGCCCGTTGCGCCCGCTCGCGCTCCGGAACCCATCGCCAACCCATAAGCCGTGTCGAGCGTATCCTCGGTGGGCACCGGTGTTGGGTCAGCAACGCCTCCCACGCCAGACGGCTCTTCAGTCTGCCCCAACGCGCTCTGCGCCGGGCACAGCGTAGTCAACAGACCGACGATCGCCGTCGCCCATAAAGCTCGTTTTCCCCCCATGGATCGTACTCCGGGGGAAGCTAACAGCGATGGATCGCCCTTCCAAATTGTCTACCCCGACTGAGACACTGGACAGTGTTTCGCGCCCAACATAGTGAATTCTCGGTGGACAAACTGTGGATCGCGAGCGCGGATTGCGTCCAGCAAGGCGCGAAAAAGATCGCGGCCGCTGTGGAAACTTTGGGGCAATAACTCGTAGAATGTTGCGCAAACGATAACACGACGTAATTCGGAATGATTGCAACAGCTTGTCAACAGGGAGGAAACAACACGTAAAGGTGTGCGCGTATCTGTCAAAAAAATGGCGTGTTAATCTTTCGCGATCACAAGCGGTTAGAAATTAGTTTGTCGATCCCCGTAGACGCTTCCGAAACTCGCTGCTAGTTTCGGCGGCCTTCACACGAAGGGCACTAGTTGATGCTCGCTCGTGTCGGCGAATGTTGGTGGATGACATACGATTGCTCGTTCTAAAACAGGTGTGGATAGCCTGGGGACGCGGACACCGAAGTGCGCGTTTTTCGGGGGCAAAGTGATGATGGAACAACTGTGGGAACAAGCTTTGGGCAGCCTGAAAGGGCACCTCTCGAACGAGAACTTCGAAACGTGGCTGCGGCCCGTCCAGTTTGGGGGCATCGAGAGTGATTCGATCGTGCTACGGATTCCGAACCAGTTCTTCGCCGAGTGGATCGCGGCGCACTACCTCGACATGATCCTCGACACCTTGCAGACCGAGGCCGGCGAAACGCCCATGCCGAAGAAGGTTCGCTGGGAGCTCGATGAGACGCTGCGTGACAAGCTGCACGCGGCCCGTGAGTCTACCCCGCCACCCGCACCCCGTGCACCTCGCGCGACACCTCGAGCTCCCGAAGCTGCCGATCTCAACCCGAAGTACCGATTCAAGAACTTCGTCGTCGGTCCCGCCAATCAGCTCGCGCACGCGGCAAGCGTGGCTTGCTCCTCTGAACCGGGCCGTCGCTACAACCCACTCTTCATTTATGGCGGCGTTGGTCTCGGCAAGACCCATCTGGTCAATGCGATCGGCCATGCGATCATGCAGCGAAACCCCCGCGCCCGGATTCTCTACGTATCGGCGGAAACGTTCACCAACGAGTTCATTTGGTCACTGCAGAACCAAGAGATCAACCGATTTCGGGAGCGGTATCGGGTGCGATGCGACGTCCTGTTGATGGACGACATCCAGTTCCTTGCCGGTCGGGAGCAGACACAGGAAGAGTTCTTCCACACGTTCAACGCCCTGTATCACTGCGACAAGCAAATCGTCGTGACGTCTGACGTCTACCCCCAGCAGATCTCCGAGATGCAGGAACGTCTAATCAGTCGCTTCCAGTCCGGCATGGTCGCCGATGTGCAGGCGCCGGAGCTCGATACCCGTATCGCCATCTTGCAGCAGAAGGCCGAGAGTGAGGGCATCGAGCTCCAAAGCGAAGTCGCGCTCTTCTTGGCACAGACCGTGCGCAGCAACGTTCGAGAGCTCGAAGGCACCCTGCTGCGAATCGCAGTGAAGGCCGAGTTGCTGGGGCTCCCTATGGACCTCGAACTGGCCAGGGAGACGATGCGAACCATCATCCCGAACCAGGACACTGCAACGACCGTCGAAGACATCCAGCGCATCGCCTGTGGCTACTTCGGCATTCGCCTGGCCGACCTCAAGTCGCGGCGTCGTCACCGCGCAGTCAGCTTTCCCCGAATGATCGCGATGTACATTTGCCGGCAGCGCCTCGGGACCAGCTATCCCGAGCTGGGTGAGCGTTTTGGCGGCAAGGATCACACCACGGTCCTCAGCGCCGTCCGAAAAATCGGCGGTCTGATCGAGGCCCAAGACGAACGTGTCCTTGGCGCCGTGGGTGCCATCGAGCGCAAGCTCGGTATCTGATGGGCAAGCTCGTCATTTGATGCAGCAGCCTTCTCTGCGCCTCGAGGGGGCCGTGCGGGGGCCGTGCGGGAGGTCTCGTCAAGCCGGGCCTTCCAGGTGCTTTTGGTGTATACCGGCGCCTGTGCTCTGACTGAGATCAACCTGGGGAATTTCCGTGGGTA
Source organism: uncultured Myxococcota bacterium (assembly GCA_964196015.1). Lineage (GTDB taxonomy): Bacteria > Myxococcota_A > Polyangia > Polyangiales > Houyiibacteriaceae > SG8-38. Next base: position 8,529 of record CAXMRM010000270.1, on the reverse strand, counting down.
TCACTCGGGGATTCGGCTATCCCCGTTCGACCCAGGGTCAGTCCCCAGTCCAGAAATCTCTCAAAACTTAGTTCTTCCAACGACTTACCCAAGTTCTTTCACAATTCACAGCTGTTAAGACGAAGACTAATTTTTAAAATAGAAGATCTATAGCGGTGGATAAACAGAGACAGTCCTGCAGGGAGTGAACCGAAACATGGAGCTCACGATCGATAAGCAACAGTTCCTCCGTGGTCTCGCACGTACCCACGGTGTGGCTGATCGCAAAAGCTCGATGCATATCTTGTCGAATGTCTTGCTTACGGCTGAAGGGCCCGACCGTCTTCGCATGTCCGCAACCGATTTGTACCTCGGCGTGACCGCGGTCGTTCCCGCGAACATCAAACAGGGCGGCACAATCGCGGTCGCTGCACGAACACTCTTCGATATCGTCAAGAACCTTCCCGATGGCGAGGTCAGCTGGAAGCTAAGCGACAGCCATGCGGTCGAGCTCAGCTGCGGCAAGGTGCGCTACCGGATCCCCGCCATGCCGGGCGAAGATTTCCCGCCGCTGCCGAATCCGGGTGATGCGGATTTTGCGCATCTCGACGCCGGACGTCTTTCGGAGCTGATCTCACTGACTCAGTATTCCATGTCTCACGATGATACGCGGCCGCACCTCGCAGGGACGCTCTTCGAGGGCGACGCAAAGGTGGTCCGCATGGTGACCACCGACGGACATCGCCTGTCGAAAGCCGAGTACAAAGTTGCCGGCAAAGGCTCGATGATGAACTTCAGTATGCTGGTTCCGCACAAGGGCATCGGCGAGCTCAAACGGCTTCTGGACGACATCAAAGCCGCGAAAGGCAAGGGCGACGAGCCGACTACCATCGGTATCGCGACCGCCGGCGGAAACGCCTTCTTTCAACGGGACGACCTTTGTCTGAGCGTCAAGCTCGCCGACGAGAACTTCCCGCCTTACGACAAGGTCATTCCGAGCAAGCAAACTCGAACGATAATTGCTGCGCGTGGGCCGCTAGTCGAGGCTTTGAGGCGCATCAGCTTGGTTGCCAATGACAAGAGCGGTGGTGTGCAGCTGATGATCGAACCAGGTATGTTGCGGCTCCAGAGCCAGAATCCCGAGGTTGGCGAAGGCAGCGAAGATGTCGATGTCGACTATGCTGGCGATAGCCTGCGGATCGGCTTCAACGCACGATATCTGCTCGATGCACTGAGCGCGTTGCCCTACGACGAGGTCGCGATCGAGCTCAGCGGGGAGCGTGACCCCGGTGTGCTAAAGCCCGCTGGCGACAATTCCGATTTCATCGGTGTCATCATGCCCATGCGCATCTAGGGCAAGGGCGTTGACCTCGGACTCGCGGAGCGCGCAGACCCCAAGCCGGATAACGGCCCTGCGCGCCCATGGCTTTCGGAACCTCCAATCGCTCGCCTTCGAGCCCGGTTCGCATTTCAATGTCATCCACGGCGACAACGGAGCCGGAAAGTCGAACCTACTCGAGGCGATTTACTACCTAGGCGCCCTAAAGAGCTTCCGCGGGGCGAAGACCGAAGACCTGATCGCGCTCGATACCGATAGCGCCTTACTCGACGCGACCTTGGAAGGCGGGCCGGCCCCTCACAAGCTTCGAATCGACATCGGGCGTTCGCAGCGTCGGCGCTTGCAGCTCGATGGAAAGCGTCCGCGCTCGACGAGCCTGTGGCATCAGACGGTCCGGATGGTGTTGTTTCATCCAGGAGACCTCGTTCTTGCCGCTGGTGCGCCGGACAAGCGGCGGGCGTTTCTGGACCGGATGCTCGAGCAGATGGATCCGATCTACAGCTCGACCCTCGCGAGCTACGAGAAGGCCCTTCGCAGCCGCAATCGGTTGCTCAAGGAGGAACGCACCGACCGACGGTCAGTTCGGGCGTACGACGTCATCCTCAGCAAGGCAGGGGCGGTCGTCGGGCAGGCTCGCCGGCGCCTGATCGAAGATCTAGCGCCAAGGGTCGTGCGTGCGTTCTCCGATGTGTTCGCTGGTGATACTCCGCTGGGGGTTCGTTACTTGCCGCGCGTCGAGCCCACGGAGGAAGCGATTGCCGAGGCGCTCGAGCGCTCGTTCGACAAAGACCGAGCGCGTGGGTTCACGGCGGATGGTCCTCACGGGGACGACCTCGGGCTGAGGCTACACGAGGTCGGCGCGCGACATCACGGTTCACAGGGGCAGCACCGGACTATCGTCCTCGCGCTCAAGACCGCGGAGCTCGACCTGCTTAGTGAGCGCACGGGCAGGGTGCCGATCCTGTTGCTGGACGACGTTTCGAGCGAGCTCGACCGCAGCCGAAACCGTAGATTTTTTGAGGTATTGAGCCATGCGGGTGGCCAGGTCTTCCTGACCACCACGCATCCGGAGTTCATCCTGCTCGAGAACGACCGGGTCGACTTTCAGGTCGACGGCGGGCGCATCAGTCGATGATCTTGGCGCTCTTGATGTAATCGAGCTTCGGGAAGCTCTCTCGGAGGTAGGCGTTGCCCTCCGCTTGCATCCGCCCCTGCGCAGGGCCGCGGCCGCCGGGAGCTCCTTCGCCGTAGCCATCGTAGAGCGCGTCGACCGGCGTCATGTCTTTGACCTTGCCGAACGGCGCGAAGCCCATCCCGTCCAGGCGGGAGTTGTCGGAGAGGTTGATGAAGAACTGCGTCGTACGAGAGTTGGGTCCCGAAGTCGCATACGTGACGGTGGCGCGCGCGTTGCTCGCCTTGACGGGGTCGTCCGGGATGCGCTTTTCACGCCACTCCGCATTGAGGGTCGGGTCACCGCTGATTCCGACCTGCGCCATGAAACCGTTGATGACGCGGAAGAACGCGACGTCGTTGTAGTAGCCGTTTTGCACGAGCTCGTAGAAGCGGTCGGCGCCATGCGGGGCCCAGGCACGGTGCACGTCGATCACGATCGCACCCTTGCTGGTGTCGAGCTCCACGGTGTACTGATCAGGCGCTCGTGCTTTGTCTTGGGTCACCTTGCTGGGCTCCTCTCGAGCGGGCGCAGGGCTTTCTGCGCCTTGGCTCTTGGTCCGTGCTTCTTCTTCCTTCGGGCATCCAACGAGGAACGCTCCGGCCAAAATGAACAGGGCTGCGGTTCGCATGCGCGTACCTTGGCAAGCTCCGGCACGTGCGCAAGCCATCTGCCTGCTAGGAGTCGAACAAGCCCCGCAGCTTCTTGAGAAAGCTTGCCTGCTGCGGGTGGGTGTCGTCGCCGATCTCTTGGGCGAGCTCCGTGATTAGCTTGCGCTGACGTCGGCTCACCTGCTGCGGCACCTCGACGACGACGGTGACGAGCTGATCACCTTTGCCATAGCCGCCGTACACGGGGATTCCTTTGCCTCGCAGCCGGAACACCTTCCCGGACTGAGTGCCGGGCGGGACCTTCATGACCACTTGGCCTTCGAGCGTCGGGACATCGATGCTTGCGCCTAGCACCGCCTGAGGGAACGAAATCGGGATCGACACCAAGATGTCGGCGCTCTCGCGTTGGAATAGCTGGTGATCGGTGACTTTGATGTTGATGTGAAGGTCACCGTTGCCGCCCGAGTTGGCCTCGCCCGCGCCTCGGACGGTGCGGACCGCGCCATCTTGAACACCAGCGGGGATCTTCACGCTCATCGATTCCGAGCGCATCTTACTGCCGGCGCCTTCGCAGGCGTCACACGGCGTCGGGATCTTTTTGCCAGTTCCGCGGCACGCGTGGCACGGGCGCGCGGCTGCAAAGAGGCCACGCTGATATTTCACCTGCGCACGGCCTTGGCAGACGTTGCATTTGTAGATCGGTGTGCCCGGCTTCGCGCCTTCACCGTTGCACGTTGCGCAAGGTGCCGGCCGGTTGACGTCGATCTTCTTGTCGACACCGAGTGCTGCTTCGACGAACGAGATCTCCAAGTCGTAGGTGACGTCGCGACCCCCGCGGCGCTTGCGGCGTCCCCCGCTGAACACCTCGCCGAACAGGCCTTCGAGTATATCAGTGACCGCGCCGAAGTCACCGGCTTCGAAGCCTGCGCCACCGCTCTCGAAGCCTGCGTGGCCGTGTCGGTCGTACTGCTTGCGTCGGTCCGGGTCGCTGAGGACGGCATACGCCTCGCTTGCCTCTTTGAAGGAATCCTCGGCCGCCGGATTGTCCGGGTTGCGGTCGGGGTGATACTTCATTGCGAGCGCACGATATGCTTGCTTGATCTCGTCGCCCGCCGCGGTGCGGCTTACTTCGAGAATCACGTAGTAATCACGTTTGGACACTGGTTTTTGGAGTGTAGACGCGCGGCCTGATCGCGCAAACGGCATGGAAAAATATCTCAGAGTATGGGAGGGGAGGCAGATGCCGGCCGTCGAGCTCGAGATGGGTGCGGAAGACGCCGGGGAACGGCTCGATGTGGTACTCGCTCGCTGCATGCCCGAGTTGAGCCGGGCCAGGGCCAAAACGCTCATCGAAGAGGGTGGCGTTCGGGTCGGTGGGCGGCGGGTGAAGAAGAGCTACACGGTGGCTGCTGGCGATTGGGTCACGTTGGAGAGTTTACCCGCCCGAGTGGATTTCCATGCCGCGGCCGACCCGGATTTGGCGCTCGACGTGCTGCTGGAAAAGGACGGCTATGTCGTGGTCGACAAGCCGGCTGGCGTTCCGAGTCACCCGTTGAAGGAAGGAGAGCTCGGCACGTTGGCTGGAGCTCTGGTCGCCCGCTATCCAGAGATGCGTGGCGTGGGTTATCGCAATCGCGAGCCCGGCATCCTCCATCGACTCGACACCGACACGTCAGGCGTGATGCTGGCCGCGCGCGATCAAGAGACCTTCGACGCGCTCCGCAGACAACTCCAAGCCGGCCAGATCGAAAAGAGATACCTCGCCCGCTGTCAGGGGATCGTCCCCGCACCGATCGTCATCGACACGCCGATTGCGAACGACCCTCGCGACCGTCGAAAAGTCCGCGCCTGCATCGACCCACGCGAGATCAAACGCCTCCGCGCCCAAGCTGCAAGAACGGAGCTGCTGGTCAGCACTCCGGCGGAGCACGGCTCGCTCGTTGAAGTCCGCGCCGACAACGCGCGCCGACACCAGATCCGAGTCCACCTGGCCTCCATCGGCCACCCCCTTCTAGGCGACACCCTTTACGGCGGCCTCACCCTCGAGAACCTAGATCGCCACCTTCTCCACGCCGCCTCCATCACCTTCACCGACCCCAGCACGGGGACACGCTCCCCCATCACAACCCACTGAAATTACAGAGGTTCTGCGCCAAAGATCGCAGCATCAAATCATTGGTGTTTTCGGAATCGGATGTATTCGGTTGCCGGTAACAGTGGAAACAAATCGCTGCGATCTTCTGCTGGCGATCGGCGTAATTTCGGGGGTTTAGGATGGTGGAGAGTGTCCCTTAGAACCTTAGAAAACGGGGTCGCTTTGCTCTTGGCACAGATCGATCGGCGTGATCTCCAGCTCGTACTCCGTCTCGTGCGCGTCGAACGCAGTGTTGACTTCGATGATGTCGCTGGGATCGAGGCGATCGCCTTCCTGGGCCGTCGCGCTTCCAAGGGCCACGAGCCAAATCGCAACCATCCACAAGCCAAGCAAACCACGGCGCATAACGGGAGCAGCCTAGCCGTCACGCCTTTTCGGCTCAAGGAACTCGCCTGGCAAGGAAAGAAAGCAAAGGACTACTGATGCTTGGCGGAGAATTAGCGGCGTGGCCGTTGGGGCTGGGGATCGCGCTTACGCTCGCTCTTGCCGGGCACGAGCTTGGCTCGAAGTTGCTCGACCTGGTCGCGAAGCGCGGCTGCCTTTTCGAACTCGAGCTCCTCAGCGGCGAGGAGCATCTCGCTTCGGAGCTCCTCGATGCGTGCAGGGATGTCGGCCGGGTCGTCCGAGACTTCACCCTTCCTCAAGACCGGGATGACGACGTAGTCGCCAGCACCCGTGGATGGATCCATCTCGAGGACGGCCTTCTTGATCGTTTGGGGAGTGATGCCGTGCTCTTCATTGTACGCCATCTGGCGCACGCGACGGCGCTCGGTTTCTTCGATCGCGTAGCGCATCGCCTTGGTGATTCGATCGGCGTACATCATCACCTCACCACTCGCGTGGCGCGCGGCGCGCCCAATCGTCTGAATCAGCGATCGCGAGGAGCGCAGGAAGCCTTCCTTGTCCGCGTCGAGGATGCCGACCAGCGACACCTCCGGCAGATCGAGCCCCTCTCTCAAGAGGTTGATTCCCACCAGGACGTCGAATTCACCGCGGCGCAAATCTCTAAGAATTTCAACACGTTCAAGCGTGTTAATGTCGCTGTGAAGGTAGCGCACCCGGACGTCGAGCTCGCTGTAGTATTCAGTGAGGTCTTCCGCCATGCGCTTGGTCAAGGTGGTGACCAGGACGCGCTCGTCACGTGCAACGCGCTCACGGATCTCACCGAGCAAGTCGTCGACTTGGTTCTTCGTCGGACGGACGTGCAATTTCGGATCGAGAAGCCCCGTCGGACGAATGACCTGTTCGACGACGACGCCGCTGGCGCGCTCGATCTCCCAATCGCCAGGCGTTGCGCTCACATGAATGACCTGGCCGACACGCTCCTCCCATTCAGAGAAACGCAGCGGTCGATTGTCGAGCGCGCTCGGCATGCGAAACCCGTGCTCGACCAAGGTCTCTTTGCGTGATCGGTCGCCGCGAAACATCGCGCCGAGTTGCGGGACGGTGACGTGCGACTCGTCTAGGATGACCAGGAAGTCGTCCGGGAAGTAATCGAGCAAGGTCGGCGGCGGGTCGCCTTCCTTGCGCCCCGAAAGATGCCGGCTGTAGTTCTCGATGCCGTGGCAAAAGCCCATCTGTTCGAGCATCTCGAGGTCGTACATCGTCCGTTGCTCGAGGCGCTGTTTTTCCAGCAATTTTCCTTCGGATTGGAGCTTGGGGAGCCATTCGAGGAGCTCCTCCCGGATCGACTTGATCGCCCGTTTTCGGTGCTCGTCGGGAGTGACGTAGTGGCTGCCCGGATAGACCCCGTACTGGTCGAGCTCCTGAAGGACCTTTCCGCGCATGGGGTCGACCTCGACGATGCGCTCGATCTCGTCGCCCCAGTACTCGATCCGCACCGCAAGGTTCTCCGAGTGCGCCGGAAAGATCTCCACGACGTCACCGCGAACACGGAAGGTGCCGCGATGAAAATCGATGTCGTTGCGTTGGTATTGAATGTCGACGAGGCGACGCAGCAAACGATCACGTCTGTACTCTTGACCCACCTCGAGGTTGATCAACATCTCCTGGTACCACTCCGACGAACCGATCCCGTAGATGCACGACACGCTCGCAACGATGATCACGTCGCGTCGGGAGAGCAGTGAGCGGGTCGCGCTGTGGCGCATGCGATCGATCTTGTCGTTTACGATCGCGTCCTTCTCGATATAGGTGTCGCTCGACGGGATGTACGCTTCGGGCTGGTAGTAGTCGTAGTAGCTGACGAAGTACTCGACCGCATTGTTCGGAAAGAGCTCGCGCATCTCACTGTAGAGCTGTGCGGCAAGAGTCTTGTTGGGGGCCATGATCAGCGTCGGTCGCTGGGTCGCCACGATCACGTTGGCCACTGTGAAGGTCTTTCCGCTCCCGGTAATTCCCAGCAGAACCTGGTGCTGGTCTCCGCGGGAAAGCCCCTCTAAAAGCTCGGAAATCGCCGCCGGCTGGTCCCCTTTGGGCCGCAAATCGGTGATCAGCTCCAGCTCTCGCATCATCCTCCAAGGCTATCACCCATTGCAAAAGGGGACAGTCCCGTTAATGGACAGCGGATGGACCTCGCACGGCTTTGGGATGTGACGACGGCGACCGCGGCAAGCGCGGCACGCCCGAACTTTGGCAACGTTCACTACGAGAGGAGCAAGACGCCTGAGCAGCCGCTCGAGCTGTACGACTTCGAGGCCTGCCCGTTCTGCCGCATCGCGCGTGAGGCGGTCTCGGCGCTGAGCCTCGATCCGATCGTCTATCCGTGCCCGAGGGGCGGCACGCGCTTCCGGGAGAAGGTCAAGAGCGAGGGCGGTCGTTACCAGTTTCCGTACCTCGTCGATCCGAACACTGGGGTGTCGATGTACGAGTCGGCCGATATCGTCGAGTATCTCTTCCGCGAATACGGGGACGGCCGCGCGCCTTGGTTCCTGCGTCAACGCGCCTTCGCGGTGTCGACCTCGATGCTGGCGTCAGGGCTCCGTCCGCACCGAGGTCGACGCGCCGTGCGCTCGCGACAACCCGAAAAGCTACTCGAGCTCTACTCCTACGAAGGCTCGCCCTTTTGTCGCATTGCGCGTGAGGCGCTCTGCGAGCTCGAGATCCCGCACCGGCTTCACAACGTACCCCGGAGCAGCCCCGATCGAGATGGCTTCGTCTCGGTCTCGGGCAAGATGCAGGTGCCTTATCTGCTGGACCCGAACACCGGCGCGCAGATGTTCGAATCCGGCGAGATCCGGCGGTACCTCTACCAGACCTACGCCGCGGACGGCGCTACGGATTAACCCCTTGAAAACAGGGGCCAGTCCCCTTT
>CAXMRM010000269.1:0-8160 GCA_964196015.1 uncultured Myxococcota bacterium | reverse complement strand
CTTGGATCGTGAGAACGAAACCATTGCGGATCTTCAAATCGAGCGGATCGGCGGGGACGGCCGGCCGTCGCCTTTCGACCCCGTGAAGTGCGCGGAGGGTCTGACCACGTCCGCCGGCCTCGTTGCCGGAGCGGCCATGATGTTCGCGAGCTGGGCGGAGAACTTCAAGAAGAGCACGAACAAGCTCCCACGGATGCCCCAAGAGGTGTCGAACCAAGCGGGGGGCGTGTCGGACATCGCCTACTACCACAGTTATTGGAAGCTGGCGCCGGACGAAGCGCTGGTGATCGAGGCGACGCCCCCGGAGTGTGAGCACTGGAACTTCCAGCTCAACAACTACTGGATGGAATCGCTCGACTACCGCTACTACCCAATTCACGTGAATAAGCACACCGCGAAGTATCGGCCCGACGGGTCCGTGCAAGTGGTAGTGGCCGCGCACGACAAGGGCTTCGACAATTGGATCGACACGGTCGGCCACGAAGAGGGCACGATGTGCTGGCGATGGGTGCGCGCGAACGAGCACCCCGAGCCGCAGACCCGAGTCGTGAAGCTGTCCGAGCTCTGAGGCCTCCGATGTCTTCCGGCGAAATAGCGAGCACCTTCGATCAGCCGTACCGTCCGGCTGCGATTGCGTTCGCGAACCGAATAGGTCGGCTTCTTTCGGGGGTAGGCATCGGCGGCAAGCCGATCACGGTCGATGGCGTGCTCTGCGATGCGCGGCGCAAGGTGGGGCTGAGCGACTTTGGCGACGAGGGGTTCCTCGAGCCTCTGGAGGTGTTGGCCGACTCGATAAATAGAGAAGCTGGGCTCAATCCGGTCGGTCACCTGATTATCCGCGGCCGGATCGTCGGCGTGTTGGCGAACAAGCTGGTCGCGCAAGACACGATCAAGCGGCATCCGGAGATCCTCGACATTCCTGTCGAGGCGCCGATCGTCGTGGCGGGTTTGGCGCGCACCGGAACGACGATGCTGCATCGCTTGATCGCGCAGGACCCTGCGGTTCGTTCGCTTGCTTCGTGGGAGGCGATCAATCCCGCGCCGCCGAGCCGCAAACTTTGGCAGAAGAAAGACCCGCGATTCGCGCAAGCCTCGGCCGCCGCCAAGGGTCTCAAATACATGTCACCGGGCTTTTTTGCGATTCACCCGGCCGAGCCCGATGCGCCCGAGGAAGAGGTGATTCTCCTCGAGCAGGCGTTCCTGACCACAACGCCCGAGGCGATGATGAACGTGCCGACGTATGCCAAGTGGTTGGAGGAGCAGGATCACGTGCCGGCCTATCAGGCGTTGAAGCGCATGATGCAGTACCTGCAGTGGCAGCGGCCCGGCATTGGCAAAGATGTGCGCTGGGTGCTCAAGACCCCGCACCATCAGGAGTACTTCGATCCGCTCCTGGAGGTGTTTCCGAACGCGACCATCGTTCACACGCATCGCGACCCCCTCAAGACGAGCCCATCGCTCTTCAGTATGCTCACCCATCTGCAGATGATCTTCAGCGATGACGTCGATCCGCATCGAGTAGCGAGCCACTGGCTCGGCAAGATCGAGAACATGGCGCGACGCACCATGGCCACCCGCGACCGGGTGAATGACAAAGGCTTCGTCGACATCTCGTACTACGACCTGATCAAGGAGCCGATCGTTCAGGTCGCGCGGGTCTACGAAGCGGCCGGCGCCGACCTCGCCCCCGAGGCCAGGGATGCGATGGAGGCATCCCGAAAGCTCGATAAGCAGCACAAATACGGCCGCCACAAGTACTCCCTCGCAGACTTCAGCATGACAGAAGCCGACGTCGAGTCCCGCATCGCCGCCTACCGCGCCCGCTTCAATGTCCCCTACGAATAAAAGGGGACTGTCCCCTTTTTGTAGGGGGTAGTATTCGGCGCGATGAGTTGCTTATCGGCTGTTTTGACGACTGAGGTGGGGGCGGTTCCGTTTTGGCAGCGTCTGGTGTCGCTGTTTGGGCTGTTCGCCATGGTTGGGATCGCGTGGCTGCTTTCCAAGCACCGTGATCGTGTGCCTTGGCGAGTCATTGCATGGGGCATCGGCTTGCAAGTGTCGTTCGGCATCCTCGTGATGAAGACGGACATTGGACTTCGCCTGTTCTCGGTCTTGAACGATGTGGTCATCGCCTTGCTGGGATTCACCGCGCAGGGCACCGAATTCATCTTTGGCGACTTTGCGTCCGAGAAGTTCACGATCGCGATCAACGTGCTTCCGACGATCATCTTCTTCTCGTCCTTGATGACGATCCTCTACTACCTCGGCATCATGCAGCGGTTGGTGGGCGTGTTCGCGTGGATCATGCGTCGCACGATGCGAACCTCCGGCCCCGAGACACTTTCCGCGGCAGCAAACTCGTTCGTCGGCCAGACCGAAGCGCCGCTCATGATCGCGCCGTTCATCCGCACCATGACGATGTCGGAGCTGATGGCCGTGATGACCGGTGGTTTTGCGACCGTTGCGGGTGGGGTGCTTGCCGCCTACGTTGGCCTACTCAAAGGCGTCTTTCCCGACATCGCCGGGCATCTGATCGCCGCCAGTGTGATGAGCGCCCCCGCCGCGCTCGTGATCGCCAAGGTCATGTGGCCCGAAACCGAGAAGCCGGAGGCCGCGGAGGATGTGACGGTCGAGGTCGAGAATCCGGACGCGAACATCATCGACGCGGCCGCGCGAGGGGCGTATGAGGGAATGAAACTAGCGTTGAACGTCGGGGCCATGCTGTTGGCCTTCATCGCGCTGATCGCGCTCAGCAACGCGCTGCTCGGCTTGCCATTTTGGCTCTACAACGATTGGATGGGATTAGCGGGCGCTGCGGCCGTGGAGCCAGTCACACTGCAGCAGATCCTCGGATGGATCTTCTGGCCGTTCGCGTTTCTGATTGGGGTGCCCGTTGCAGAGTGCGCCAGCGTGGGAACGTTGCTCGGCGAGAAGATCGTCCTCACGGAGTTCATCGCGTATCTGCATCTCTACGAGTCGCTGTCGGAAGGTGTCGCGCAGCTGTCGCCGCGTACGGTCGTGATCGCGAGCTACGCGCTGTGCGGATTCGCGAACTTCGGGTCCATTGGGATTCAGTTGGGCGGGATCGGCGGGATTGCGCCCGAGCGGCGGCATGATCTCGCCCGGCTGGGGTTGCGCGCGATGTTTGGGGGGATGCTGGCGTCGTTGATGACGGCGGCGGTGGCGGGGATGCTGATTTAGTCAGCGACAGCGACAGTGAAGGTGCGACAATTTGCCGCCTTCCCAGTCGGGGCCGGGGTGCTTATGTAACCGATGATGCGTATTGGTGTCGTCTCAGTGATTTTGTTAGCGTTCGGCTGCGCCTCCGTGTCTGCGCAAGACACTCCGACCGAGAGTCGCCAGGTTCAGAGCATCGTGCGCAACACGGCGAGCCCTTTTTGCCCCGGCAAGACGCTCGACTCCTGCCCGAGCCCCAAGGCGGGGGAATGGCGGCGGGATATTCATGGCTGGGTCGCGGACGGAGTGCCCGAGCCTGAGATTAGGGACCGCCTGCAGGCGAGGGTGCCCGGCTTTGATTTGGGCATCCCTCCGGTGAAGTCCGGATGGCTGATCCCAGTCATCGCGGTTGCTGTCTCGACCTGGTGGTTGATCGCGATGGCGCGACGTTTTCGCGCGCGTGTCGGCATGCGGCCAGAGTTGATGGACTATCCGTCCGGCGACGCGTTAGACGCGCGGCTCGACGAAGAGCTCGCGCGCTTAGACTGACACCGACTCAGGCGGTGCAAATAACCGACGAGCCGTGCCCGAACAACCCTTGGTTGACGGTCACCCCGGCCTTTGCACCCTCCACCTGCCGTCCCTCCGCCTGACCGCGTAGCTGCCAGGTGAGCTCGCACACCTGGGCGATCGCCTGGGCCGGCACCGCTTCGCCGAAGCACGACAATCCGCCACTCGGGTTGACCGGCATCCGGCCACCGATGCTGGTTTCACCGTCTCGCAACAGCTTCTCGGCGTCGCCGGGCGGGCACAAGCCGATCTGTTCGTACCAGTCGAGCTCGAGTGCCGTCGACAAGTCGTAGACCTCGGCCAGGTTCATGTCCTCGGGACCGAGGCCCGCTTCCTCGTAGGCACGGTGCGCGATCGACTCTTTGAAACCGAGCTCCGGCAGGCCGACACCGGCCTTGGAATCGGTCGCGAGGTTAGGCATCTCGATGACGCTGTTGGGATACACCGGTGTCACGGTCGACACAGCCGCAATTTTCACCGGGTTGGTCGCGTGCTTGCGGGCGAAGTCCATGCTCGAGAGCACCAACGCAGCGGCGCCATCGCTCGTGGCGCAGATGTCGAGTAGGTGAAGCGGGTCGGCAACCAGCACCGAGCTCAGCACGTCTTCGGGTGCGACCTCTTTGCGGTATCGCGCGTTCGGATTGTGAAGGCCGTGCTTTGAGTTCTTCACCTTCACCGCGGCGAAGTCCTGCGGGGTAGCGCCATAGACGTCCATGCGCCGGCGCGCATACAGCCCGAAATACGTAGGGTTGGTAATCCCTTGAATGTGAAAGCGCAGCCAATCCGGATCCTCGGGGCGATGCCCACCCGCTGGCGCAAAGAAGCCTTTCGGCGCCGCGTCGGCGCCAATAACCAGCGCCACCTCGCAAAGACCGGCCAAGATATGCGCCCGCGCGACGCTAATCGCCTGTGCGCCGGTGGCGCATGCGCCGTACGAGCTCGACACGCTCGCGCCCGACCAACCGAGCGCTTGCGCAAAGGTCGCGCCGGCCACGAAGCCCGGGTAGCCATTGCGAATCGTGTCGCCGCCAGCCACTAGCTGAATGTCTTTCCACTCCACGCCTGCGTCCTTCAACGCATCCTGCGCGGCCTTTACGCCGTAGCCGACGAAGCTTTGCCCCCACTTGCCCCACGGGTGCATGCCCACGCCGAGAACCGCAACGTCTTTGCTCATGCGTCACTCCCGCCGCTGGTCGGCTTCCAGTTCCAGGTGAAGTACACGTGCTCGTCGTCTTCATAGAGCTCGCGAAGCACGAGCTCCATCGGCATGCCGGTCTTCAATGCATCGACACCGACGCCGTCGGCAACCTGGCCGAGGATTGTGATCCCTTCCTCCTCGAGTTCGACGGCTGCGATCGCGAACGGCTCGAATGGTTCCTTGGCCACGAACGGCGGAGGCGGTTTGTAGCTCGCGCTGGTGTACGACCAGACCTTTCCGGTGCGGCTCAAGGGCACCTCTTCGAACTCGGCCTGGTCGCACGCCGGGTTTCGGCAGAAGGTCTTCTCGGCGGGAAAGAAATAGGTTCCGCACGCGCGGCATCGCGTACCGAGAAGGCGCGGCTCGCGCGGGTCCATGGTGAAGAGGCCTTCGACGGCCGGCACATTGGTCTTTTCAGTCATCGTGAAAGGTCCTATGGAATAGAACGTGTTTCACTTGGTTTCAAGCCGACTTCGCGTAAGTCGCCTTGGTTCGCTCCAGTAAGCCAGTGAGCTTCTCCCGGAGGGCCTCGAGGCTGTCGAGCGTGGCGCGCACCGTCGGACGATGCAGGCCGTCGATCTCCTCGATCATCCTCTCGAGCCGCCTAGCCGCTGCGGTCGCGCGTCGGATATCGTCCATCTGCTCGGCGCCCTCGGGCTTCGGGTGAAAGACGGGATTGAATCGTTTGCGAAGCTCGGCTACTGGGGCGCCTTCTTCGAAGACCGCCTCCCGGAGATCATCGACCAGTTCTTGCTCGACGGCCCGTTCGTGCTCCGCGTCGTTGCTCGGGTTCTTTCGCAGCGCCTTGGCGAAATAGTCGACCGCGTCGCAGGTCGGAATGCGCTCGTTTAGGCCGTCCCGTTTCAATACCGAGGGAGCGTGTCGCTTGAGCGCGATGTACGAGCCGGTGAGCTTGTCGGCCGTCGCCTGCTTGAGCTGAAGCTCGAGCGAGCAATACGAATAGAAGTCTTCGTACCCCCAGTCGAGGTACGATTCTCGATTGCGGACCTCGACGAGAGCCTCGGCCATGTTCACCCAGGAGCGCTTAAACTCACGCGCACGCCGCACGACGTGAATCCGAAGCTCGTCTGCCCCCTCTGCTTCGAGCGCCTCTGCCAGGTCGCCGAGCCTTTGATGCGTGGCCATCGGCGCTGTATACCACCACAGTCGTCTGTTTTATACCGGGCTAGGGGAGAACGCCGAAGGCCCGCGCCCGTCGAACACAGATGAGCATGCTCAACTCAAGCATCCGTAACCTTTATACAATTGTGACCTAAAATACTTGTTGACAACCGCGTTTCCGGAGCTTTACCGTGGGACTGTCGGTGGCTGTTCAGCAACCCTCCGACAGGGCAAATCGAGATTCACACTCCTTGGGGACACAGAATAACGGGCGCTCGGGCGGGGTTCACACCTCGCCCGAGATTTTTAAAGCCCTCGCCGGGGCTGTGCGCGGTGCTCGAGCGACCTAAGACGCTGCGAACGCGACGTTGCTAGAGGCTTCGCTTCTTGCCGCGTAGCCCTCTGCGACTGCCTTTGGGCTTCTTCGGTCTCTCGAACGAGCGAGCGTCGCCACCGCCACTACGGTCGTAGCCGCCTCCGCCATCGCCCCGACCGTAGTCGTTGCGGTCCGGCGGGGGTCCGAAATCGCGCTGCTGCCGTGGAGGCCGTGGACGGTCTTCGGCGATGTCCAGCCGCAAATCTCGTCCACCGATTTCGCGCCCGTGGAACTTCTCGACGGCTTGTGCGGCGTGCTCTTCAGCCGCAAACCGAACGAATGCGAAGCCTCTGGGGCGGCCGCTTTCACGGTCCTTTGGAATATGAACGTCAACGACTTCGCCGATCTCTCCAAAGAGCTCACGAAGCTCCTGGTCTGTCGTACCAAAGTTGAGGTTCCCTACGAATATCTTACTTGAAATGACTCACTCCGTTCTCCTGATGTGCTTATTTGCCACGTTTTCGGCCCGAGTCCAAGTGGGGGTGTGTAACCCAGACTCGATGTCGTTGGCTGACAGTCTCCGGCTCAGTAATGCCAAGGGAACTTTCGGTAGTCCTTAGGGCGCTTTTCGAGGAAGGCGTCACGGCCCTCCCGGGCCTCCTCAGTGCCGTAGGCCAATCGAGTGGCTTCTCCGGCGAAGATTTGCTGACCGACGAGGCCGTCGTCGATCATGTTGAATCCGAACTTCAGCATTCGCATGGCAGTGGGGCTCTTGGAGTTGATTTCCCTGGCCCAGGAAAGGGCGAAATCCTCGAGTTCCGCGTGGGGAACGACCGCATTGACCATCCCCATGTCGGCGGCCTGCTCGGCGCTGTAGTTGAGGCCCACGAAGAACACCTCGCGTGCCTTCTTCTGCCCGACCTGGCGGGCGAGCAGAGCGGAGCCGTAACCGCTGTCGAAGCTCGCGACATCGGGGTCGGTCTGCTTGAAGAGTGCGTGCTCCTCGCTCGCGATGGTCAAATCACAGACCACGTGCAGGCTGTGACCGCCGCCGACTGCCCAACCAGGCACAACGGCGATCACGACCTTCGGCATGAATCGGATCAACCGCTGCACTTCTAAAATGTGCAAGCGACCGAGCCTCGCCGGGTCGATCTCTCCGGCCGAATCGGTTTCGTACTTGTATCCGTCCTTACCTCGGATGCGCTGATCGCCACCCGAGCAAAACGCCCAGCCGCCGTCCTTGGGAGAAGGGCCGTTGCCGGTGAGGAGTACGCAGCCGACATCCGATGTTTGCCGCGCGTGGTCGAGCACTCGGTAGAGTTCGTCGACCGTGCCCGGCCGGAACGCGTTGCGGACTTCGGGTCGATTGAAGGCGATGCGGACCGTGCCTTGATCTTTGGCGCGGTGGTAACTGATGTCTTGCAGGTCGAAGCCCGGTACTTCGCTCCACTTGGACGCGTCGAATATCTCGGAAACCATGTTCCTCTTAATCCGTGAACTCGATCAGCACAGCGAGGATGATGCGCCCGAGGAGCGTCGCCACCTGCTGACGCGAGAAGTCGCCATCGATCCAACGCTGCAAGATCTCGCCCGCACTGCTCAGCATCATGTCGGCGAGCGCTTGCGCCTCGGCTTCGTCTACGCCCGTGAGCTCACGAAGTGGAAACAGCCACGGCTTGACGAGCTGTCCCCGGAATCCGGTACTGATCGCGGAGATCTCCTGGTCTGGGCCGACCGAACGAAGCAGCTGCCAACCGCCGGAGCCTTTGGCTTC
>CAXMRM010000268.1:0-7838 GCA_964196015.1 uncultured Myxococcota bacterium | reverse complement strand
ATCTATTGCATCCTCTCGAAGTCGCCGGAGACCAACCAGTCAGGGCCCAAAGCTTGCATTTGCGTGCGGACCAAGCGCCACGCGCGCTCGATCGAGTCGACCCCCGAGCCGGCCGCAAAGGAAATCGCATCGGCGTCGCCCACGATGCAGGGTGCCATGAAGATGGCAGCGCGGTCAGCCAGAGCGAGATCCAAGAAGGTGCCGTGAACGTGCGCGCCCCCTTCGACCAAAAGGCGGACGAGGTCGCGCTTACCCAATATTTTCAAGACCTCGGTCACATCGACCCCTCGGGCGTGCCGGGAGACAGGGATCAGCTCGACGCCTGGGCTGCTCAGAGCCGCGCGTCGCGCAGCGTCGGCGTCGTGCGCGTGGAAAATCAACGTTCCGGCGCCAGACATGCGGCCCTGGTCGAGGACGGCCGCGTTGGGGGGTGTTCGCAGGTTGGCGTCGAGCACGACTCGGACCGGGTCTCGTCCCTGGACGTGGCGGACCGTGAGCTTCGGATCGTCCGCGAGGACGGTCCCCACTCCCACCAGAATCGCGTCGCTTTCATTGCGTATTCGGTGGCTCTCGGTGCGGGCTTGCTCCCCGGTGATCCACTTGGAGTCGCCGGTGCGGGTGGCGATTTTTCCATCGAGCGTCACGGCGGCTTTCAGCGTGACGAACGGAAGACCGGTCCTGATGTGCTTGGCAAAGTCGGCGACGAGCGCCGTGCACGCTTGCTCCAACAGCCCGACCTCAACCTCGACGCCCGCGGTCTTCAATCGGTCGATGCCACCCTCAACGTGTGGCGCCGGGTCGCGGCAGCCGATCACCAGTCGGGCGATGCCCGCGTCGAGGATCGCCTCGGTGCATGGACCGGTACGGCCCTGGTGGTTGCATGGCTCCAAGGTCACGTAGAGTGTCGCGCCCTCGACCGAGCAGTCGGCGTTTCGGATCACGTCGACCTCCGCGTGCACCTCCCCGACCTTCTCGTGATGGCCGACCGAGATGAGCTTTCCATCGCGAACGATGGCTGCTCCGACGTGTGGGTTAGGGCTCGGACGGCCGAGCTTGGCTTCTGCGATTGCCCGCTCCATCACCCCGCGTTCGAACTCCGACCACATGTCAGTCCTTGAGCTTGCTGAGTTCCTCGAGGAACTCAGCGACGTCCTGAAAGTCCCGGTAGACGCTAGCGAAACGAACATAGGCGACAGGATCCAAGCCACGGAGCTCGTGCAGGACGTGCTCTCCGATCCGCAAGGAGGGAACCTCCTGCTCTCCGGTGTCTACGAGCCAGCGCTCGATCTGGTGCAGGAACCGCTCGAGCGCTTCCGCCGAGACGGGGCGCTTCACGCACGCGCGCCGGAGACCAGCGAGCAGCTTGGCGCGGTCGTAGGGTTGGCGGCGGCCGTCTTTCTTCACGATGAGCGGTAGCGTGTGCTCCACGCGTTCGTAGGTGGTGTAGCGCCGTCCGCAATGCTCACACTCACGACGGCGTCGCGTGACCTCTCCTGCCTGCGAAAGGCGCGAGTCGATCACACGGTTTTCCAGCGTTCCGCAATAGGGGCAGCGCATCTCCGGGCACAAGCTAGCGCCCGCGCCGAGCCTGGGCAACGCAGCGCACCGAGATCAAGAGCGAACGAGGCGGACGAGTGACTCCAAGTGGGCCGTCTGGGGAAACATATCGAAGCCGATCAGGCGGTCGATGCGGTAGCCTTTCGCCGTGACGAGATGGAGGTCGCGCGCCAGCGTTGCCGTGTCACACGAGACGTAGACCACGCGTTTCGGACCGGGCAGCACATCGCTGTTCTCGAACAACGCTTTGGCGCCTTGCCGCGGTGGATCGAGCACGACCACGTCGTAGCGGCCCTTAGGCGGCCGGCTCGCGTCGCCGATCGCGACACGCGCTCGCAGCCCACTGCGTTTCAAATTGCCTTGGCACGCTGCGACCGCATCCGGGTCTTGTTCGATGGCGACCAGGGTCTTGGCGTGCGCCGCGAGCCCGACGGTGAAGTTGCCGATCCCGCAATGGAGCTCGAGAACCCGGCATTCTGCTGGCTCGGCGAGCTGGACGACTGCTGCGACGAGCTTGGCGTTGACACCGTCGTTTGCCTGCGAAAATGCGCCGCTCGGACCCTCGAGCGCGCCACCCTCTCCCACTTGGCTCACGACATGGGTCTCGCCCCACGTCGCTGGTTGCCCTACGTGGCTGGTTTGGAGAGTCACGCCGGCGATGACCGGCCGTGCGCAAAGCGCTTCGCAGGCTTCGAACAACCGCGGCGGCTGGTCGTGGTTGGCGTGCAGGTCGACCACGACGCGATCGGCCCGAGTGAGCTGAAGCTGAATCTCCCCGGCGCCGCTCAGCGATGAAACGAGGCACTCGCGCACCGCGTTCCAAGCCGCGCGCAGCGGTTCCATCAACACGATGCACTCGCCGATATCGGTTACACGCTTCGAATGGAGTTGACGGTAACCGATCGTCTCGTGATGCCATGCGAGCCGCGCGCGGCGGCGGTACCCAAAGTCTGCAGGCGACGCAACCCATTGGAGCTCCGTGTCATCGGCGCCGGGTAGCCCACGACACGCGTCTCGGAGAAAGCCCTGCTTGATGTCGCGCTGAAGCTCGGGGCTGGCGATCATCAACGGGCAGCCGCCGCACCGCTGCGCTTCGACGCAAGGTGGCGCCCGGCGCTCGGCTGCCGCTCGTAAGACGCGTGTGAGGCGACCCCGGGCGGCGCCTCGTTTGGACGAGGTCAATGCGACCTCGACACGCTCACCGGGCAATGCTCCGGGCACCAGCACCACGCCTTGCGTGGTCTCGACCACCGCATCGCCCCCCCGGCCGACCGCGCGAACATCGCCCTGCATCGAGTGCTTGCCGGGCATCAGAACTGGAAATCTTGAAGGGGCAATCCCCGTTCGAACAGGAACCGGAAATCGCCATCCAGCACGGCACGGCGTTCATCGGGATCTTTGTTGTCGACGAGTTCGACGTTCGTGAAGACCGCAAAGGTCTCCTTGGTGTCGTTGTCCAGCCACGGCACGTACAGCTCTTCGAACCGGATCGTGCCCGAGACTGCGGCGTAGACGACCGGAATGCGAGAAAATCCCGGACACGTCGCGTTGAGATAGATCGTCATCTCGACCGGCGACGCGAGCGGTTTGAAATCGATTTCGGTACCCAGCATGGTCTCCTTCAGCATCTCCGGATCGCGGATGAAGACCGCGATGCCATCGCTGAAGCTCTGGAAGTCACTGCCACGCTGCACGACGATGTCGATGATCTCGACCGAACCGCTCGGCTGCATCGCGAAGAAATTCGGATTCAGGTCGAACGGCTCCCCGTTGAGGCCGCACTCGGGCGCCCACACCTGGCCGATGGCGTTGCCCTCGCCGCTGCCCTTCGCACACCCTGCTGCGAGCAGCATGCACAGGACGAACGCGCCTAACTCATGCGATGAAGCCGCCACCGATCACCTCGTCACCACGGTATACCACCGCGGCCTGACCGGGCGTAATCGCACGCTGAGGCTCTTCAAAGCGCACCTCGAACCCGTCGCCGGTCGGCGTGACGTGTGCGAGCGCGCCGCGATGACGGTATCGGATGCGAACCTCGCCCTGGAACGTATCGGCGGGACGGGCAGCGATCCAATGTGCATCGGTCGCGGTGAGTTGCCGGTCGTAGAGCTGCGACTCGTCCCCCACGACGACCTCGGCCGTATCGGGCGCGATCCGAAGGACGTACCGGGTGCCGCCGCCTCCAAGGCCCAGCCCACGCCGCTGACCCAGGGTGAAGTTGGCCACTCCCTCATGACGGCCGAGCACCGTGCCGTCTGGATCGACGACGTTGCCGGACCTGGTTGCGCTTCCCTGGCGATTGATGAACTCGCCGACGCGGCCGTCGGGCACAAAACACAGCTCCTGCGATTCTGGCTTGTCCGCGTTAGGCACGCCTAGACGCCTTCCAGCTTCACGGACCTCCGGCTTCGTGAGGTTGCCGAGCGGAAAGACAAGCCGTTCGAGCGTCGACTGTGGCAGACCGAAGAGGAAGTAGCTTTGATCCTTGTCGGCGTCTCGGCCACACAACAGACGGAGCCGGCCATCGGCCGCTCGTTCCAGGCGGGCATAGTGCCCGGTCGCGATGTGTGTCGCTTCGAAGCGGCGAGCTACGTCTGCTAAGTAGGTGAGCTTGACGGTGCGGTTGCAGCTCACGCACGGAATCGGTGTGCGTCCGGCTTGGTAGTCGGTGACGAACGGCTCGACGACGTGCTTGCGAAACGCCTCTCGCTCATCGAGGACGTAGTGGGGGATGCCGAGCTGCTCACAGCTGCGGCGGGCGTCGTCACGGTCTTCGGGCGCGCAGCATCGGCCCACCTGTTGCTCCCCGTCCGCGTCCCACAGATGGAGCGTCACACCAACCAAGTCGTGCCCCGCTTCATGCAACAACGCGGCGGCGACGGAGGAGTCCACCCCGCCGCTCATCGCGACCAGCACTCGCTTCACTTCGGACATCGGATCCTCATACTGAACAAAGCAACCGTGGGTTGTTACACTTAATGGAAAGTGGTTTTCCCAAAAATTACGATCAATTTAAGTCTGTAATATCAGACTGTTGCAAGGCAAAACTTCAAATGAAATAAAGTTTTTGCTCTGAGAGTTAAAATTCGCTTGAGGTTCTAGGCGCCGCTTCGGGCGAGGACTTGCTGAAAAGCGTGTAGCGCCATGTCGATATCCCGCTCCGTGGTCTCGATACCTAAACTGATTCGAACCGCGGAGCCAGCGCGCCACTGTTCATCCGGATACATCGCCCGAATCACAGCAGATGGCTCCTGGAGCCCGGACGAACACGCGGCCCCGGTCGAAAGGCAAATCCCCTCCAAGTCGAGCGCGGCGACCAGCAGCGGACCCTGCCAGCCCCGGAAGCTCAGGTTGGACGCCGTGCCCGTCCGGGAGGCGCCACCGTTGAGGACGCCGCCCAGTTCGGTGAGCCTCGCCTCGATCCGGTCGCGCAGCTCGGTCACTCGCGGCTGCTGGGTGAGGCGATCTCCAGTCAAACGGCACGCCGCTCCGAAGCCAACCATGCTCAGGGTATCCGGTGTTCCGGGGCGCCGCCCTCGCTCCTGCGAGCCGCCATCGAGCACTGGCTCCAGCTCGAGGCCCCTGCGCACCCAACAGGCTCCTGCCCCTGCCGGTCCGCCGATTTTTTGTGCGGCGATCGCGATCGCGTCTGCCCTGAGCGCGCCGGCGTCGACCGGCACTTTGCCCAGCGCTTGCGTCGCGTCGACGAATAATCGCGCCTGTTGCTCGCGGCAAGCCTGTGCGTACTCGTGGACCGGAAATACGGTACCGGTCTCGTGGTTCACCCATTGAATGGCGACGAGCGTGTCGGGGCCCAGGTAAGGCGCAAGCTCGTCGGGGCTCGGTGGTCGGCCTTCGACGGCGCTGAGTGCGATGACCTCGCGCCCTTCACGTCCCAGTCGCCGCACGCTCTCGGCCACGGCTGGGTGCTCGACTTGGCTCGTCACGACCCGATTACGCCCGGCGGCGAGCCCGCGGATTCCGAGGTTGCAGGCCTCCGTGCCTCCGCCGGTCAGCACCACGTCCGCAGCCACCGCGCCGATCGATTTCGCAACGTCTTCGCGGGCGGCCTCGAGCAGTTGCCGCGAGGCGCGTCCCGCGGCGTGCGTGCTCGACGGATTCGCCCAGGCCACCGCCGCGGCTTGTTCCATTGCGCGCCGGACCGAATTGGGGGCCGGCGCCGCTGCGTGGTGGTCGAGATAGATCACTTCGACTGTATCTCGGGGCGTTCCGGCACTCGGCCGAGCCGAAGCTCGACGAGGGTTCCTGAGAGCTGCCGCTCGGCGACCTCACCTGCGGGCGGGCTCGAAATCTCGATCCCTCCACCAAGTGCTTCGGTTACCCGCCTCGCGAACGCCAGGCCCAAGCCGACGCCGCCGTGGTCGCGGGTCACTGAGCCATCCACTTGATAGAAGGGCTCCATGATGCGCGCGATGTGCTCGGGGCGAACGCCGGGTCCGCTGTCCGCGACAGCGAACAGCAAGTGATCCTCGCCCTCGGGGCGGACCTCGACCGCGACCTCGCCGCCGGTCGGCGTGAACTTCGACGCGTTGTCGAGCACGTGGACCATTGCTTGCAGGAGCTTGTCCGGATCACCTTGCGCAGGCATCGGCTCGTCGGGAACGCGCTCTACCAGCGTCACGTCGCGCTCGTAGAGTTTCGGGCGAATGTGATCGAGCGCCTTCGTCGCGACTTCCCGAAAGTCGTACGGGCGCGTGTAGTAGTGCATGCGCCCGGTTTCGAGGGAGCTGACGTCGAGCAGCGTGTCGACGACGGCACGAAGTCGCTGCGTCGACGTTTCGATCGAGCTCAGACACTTGCGTTGCAGATCGCTCAGCGGCCCGAGCTCTTCGTTGAGCAACAGACGCAGGTACCCGACGACTGGCGTCATCGGCGTTGCGAGCTCGTGACTCACATTCTGGAGAAACTCGCGACGAAGGCGCGCGATGTCCTCGAGCCGTTGGTTGGATTCGGAGAGCTCGACGATCTTCTTCTCGAGACGCTCCACGATTTTCTGGGTGCGCTCGCGCAGCAATCGATCGCTTCCGTCGTCGGCCCGCTCTCGATGCCCTCCGAGGAACTGAGCAATGGTCTCGGCGAAGTGCGCCGCGTCGATCGGCTTGGCGATGAATCCGTCACATCCGACGGCGAGCGTGGACTCTCGGTCTCCCTCGGCAGTGATCGCCACGATGGGGACTTCTTGCAGTGCCGGCATCCCACGAAGCCGCAAGGTGACCTCATATCCGTCCAGGTCAGGGATGTTGATGTCCACCAGGACGAGATCCGGTAAGGTCTCGCGGGCGAGCTGGATACCCTCGACGCCCCCCTCGGCCTCGATCACGTCGTGGCCGGCGGCCCCGAGCAGTTTCTGCACGAGGCGCCGATTGTTGGGATCGTCCTCAATGTGCAGGACTCGAGCCATGAAGGTCCGATGCTATCAGTCTCGCGGGCTTGCCGCACGCGGGGACCCTGACTAGGGATCGGGTATGGCACCGCGATTGATCGAACAGCTCGTCCAGGCCGGACTCGTCACCGACGCCCAGGCGCGCGCCAGCGACCCCGGTGATCCGCTCGTGCCATCGGGCCGCATCGTTCAAAACTTCGTCGACGCGGGCCTCGACGAGCGGGCATTGGCCGGCTTTTTCGTCTCGCTCGGCTTCGGTCCCATGCTTCAAGCACGGGAGCTCGCCCGCGCCGACGAAAGTCTCGTTCGCCGTTTACCAGGAGCCGACGCGCACGATCTTTGCGCGATGCCACTGCGGCCGAGTCCTGCAGGTGCGATCGTCGCGATGGCCGACCCCACCGACGAACGCGCGGTGGCCAAGCTCCGCGAAGCGCTCGGTGGAAGCATTTTGCCGACAGTGGCGAAACTCTCCGATCTCCTGGCGTCGATCGACCGAGCTTATCCGCCGGAACGCCCGACCCTCCTCACCGATCCCTTGGCGCTGGCGCGTTCGCGGACGCCGAGCGGTGTAGTCCCGCTCGTTCAGGAAAAGGCTGAAATCGGAACCGATCAAACGCTGTCGGACTTCGACCCCTCGCTTTGCGAGCTAGCATCCACGGCCAGCCCGGTTTGGGACCGTGCGTGGAACCGTTCGACCATCGCACGTGGACGAGCAACCGCGCCACCGTCGTCGGTCCGCCCTGCCACGGTACGACCGTCGACGGTGTCCGACTCCGCCATCGATGCGCACCTCTCCGAGATGGGCCGCGTCACCTCGCGCGATGACGTCGTGGGCGTCGCGTGTCGCGCGTGCTTGGCCGCCGCGCGAAGCGCC
>CAXMRM010000267.1:0-14562 GCA_964196015.1 uncultured Myxococcota bacterium | reverse complement strand
ACCGACGCACGCGAGACAACCGAGTGCGTCGCCGCCGCCACTGACGCTGACACTGGCCCTGACGCTGACACTGGCCCTGACACTGACACTGGCCCTGACACCTACGTACGGAGGGGCACGGCGGAGCGCGATGTGGGGGTTCGGCGGCGTGTGAGTGACAATCGCCAAGACAGCAACCAGCGGCGATTGGCGCGAGCTCCGAGGGGCGCCTTGCGTGGCCTACGTCCTCAGTCTTTCCGGCCACCTTTGCAAGGCGCCCCGTCCGCTGAACCCGCGCGTCGCGTTCCGCCGTGCCCCGGTGAGCCTAGTACCAACGTCTCGCAGTCTCACTCCACGGCGCCGTACCAACTCTCTACGCTTCGCCACTGTCCCCAAGGGAAGACGACCGCCGAAACCAAACCTGCGAAGGCCCATCCACCGATGACGAGCCAAGCGCCGATGGGGGCCGAGTCCATGCGGAGCAGCACCGCGACTCCCGCGAGACACGCGAACGTCTTGTAGATGACCAGGTACTGGAAGAACACCAGATAGCGGACCGGCCAAACGGCACCGAGCGCAAACATCGCCCCTTCGCCCATGATCGCGCCGCCGTACAGGGCCTGCACGAACGGGTCTTGTCCGACATCCACGCCCACCGTTCCCCAGGCCGAGGCGGGATCGATCATCATCCATGCGCCGAGGACGAAAGAGGAGGCAGCGAAGAAGAAGCAGACCAGGCGGATCAATTGGATTCGCGATTCGGAGACGCCTTTGGAGCTCATGCGGCGAACATAGGCAGAGAGCCGTTGCCGCTGCAAGAGCGATTCACAAACCGAGCCGCTGCGGCAGAATCTCCAGCACACCACGTTCGGCATCGTCCTGATCGGCGCCGATCGAGATGACGTCGAGCTTTCCATGGCCGCCGAGCGGGCCGAGGTTGTACAGGATGAAGCGGCCCTGACCGGTGTCGGTGCGGAACGAAAGGTCGCCAAGGAGCTCGAGAAGATCGGGAAGTCTCGCTCCGACGAGCTCTGGGAACACGACGTCTTGAGCCCGGTACGCCGGGCGCGGCCCATGGAGCAGCCGGTCGAGCAAGCTCATCGGTGTGCTGGTTCCTCCCCAGCGGCCGTTGCACTCGGTGAACACGACTTGGAACTCGCCACGGGGGTCGCCTGTGACCAGGTGGTCGAACGAGCAGCGGCCGACGTATCCGAGTTCTTGGAGCGCTGCCCCCACCATCAGCGCAGCCGCACCGAGCTCCTGGTTCACTGCACCCGGTAGGGTAGAAGGCCGGCTGCCGACGAAGACCCTCTCTTCCCCTTTCAAGATCTGCTCGTAGATGCCGTCGAGACATGGCTCGCCCAAGCCAAGAGCTGGGATCCAGAGCTGCGTCGAAGGCGACAGGTCGGTATCGAGCCAGGCCACCGCCAGCACCTCCTCGCCTTCGGGCCACTCGGTGCGGCGCAGGAACTCCCCCACCATCTGCGATGCCTCCCGGTCCGAATGCACGTCGCGCGATGCGAACACAGCGTTCCCCATCGCGGACGCACACCTCGTTCGTTTCAGGCCAACGCGGTCGTGCCGCTGGGCTAGCGCTCGCAGGTCGGTTTCGATTCCGGCCGTGTCTCGGGAGATCCGTGTTTCGACCAGGGCCTGACGTCCGAGCACGCGAGCGACCAGCTCATCGAACAGCGCCTTGTCGTTTGCGATCCAGGTGACCGGTGGCGGTGGCGAGACCACCCGCACGGGGGCGTGGCTATCAGCGCCGAGCATCGCAGCGAGTTCCCAGACGTCTTCGATGCCCATGTAGGGATGGATCGTCATACCGCCGGCGTCTCTTGCGATTTCCACCAGGCGACTATGCGTGTGTCCGGCGGTGCAGGCGCGGGCGACCGCGATGGGGGGGCCGACCGGATCGGCCACCAAGTGCTCGGGCGTGCCCATCTGGAGCGTGTTGCGGCAGTAGGGTTCGTAACCGTCGATTGCCGGCGTGACGGTCACGTAGACGTCGTGGTCGCCGGCTCGGAGACGGCCGCGGTGCTGGTACTCCTCGACTCCTGCGATATCGACGAGAAAGGGAATCCCTGACACATCATCGAGCTGCAGCGTCGGGTGTGGTGCGTCGCCTCGCTGCCAGCGATAGGCTTCGTAGGGGCGCAATCGGCCGGCGATATCGATGTCCGCCCCGAGCTCTCGCCCGGCAAGACGTGCTCGTGCGAGGTCCGGGACACGATGGCCAGGGGTCGCGCTCACAGGCCCCCTTTTAGCGCAGCTGCGCGGCCTTTCCAGCGGGCTCAGTTTTGCGGCGTGGGCGGCGCGTACTCCTTCAGGAATCCGTTTACCGCCGTCCAGTAGACGTCGTTGTCCGGCCACTTGGCCCACAGTGCGCGGGATCCGTGCTGTCCCTTGGACGCTGGCGTGAAGAGGATTTTCTTCTTGGCTGGGGAGGCGTCGAAGATCGGCTTGGCTTTCTCGCGCTCGCTCTTCGAAGAGGTGACAAACAGCGGCTGCTTCACTTTCGCGGCGAAGCCCTGGATGTAGCTCGTACCCTTGTCGCTGAAGTACTCGCCCGGAGAGAAAGCCATCACCGCGGCCACTTCGTCATGGTGTTCCGCCGTCAAGCGAAAGACTAAGGAGGAAGAGTAGGAGCTGCCCCATACGATGATGCTCGTGGCTTTCAGCTCCTTTCGCGCATAGGCAAGCGCTGCTTCGAGGTCCGCGTAGGCATCCAGGTAGCTCGTGGGTTGACGCTTGTTGGCCGCTCGTTTGTGGGTTTCGTTCGGAACGCCGTTGACGCCTCCGCCCGAGCGCTGATCGACGGCCATGACTCGATAGCCGAGCTTGCTGAGCTTGGGCGCGATCTCCCGGTACTCTCCGCGGCTCCAACCGGCTTGGTGAAAGAGGAGGATCAGGGTCGCCGACTCGTTCTTAGATTCATACACGTCGGCTCGGGCCTCGATGCCGCCCGCTGTCGCAAAGTCGACGCTCTTGAATCCGCCATCGGCAAACGCAGTGGCGCTTAAGCTGGCCACCAGTACGGCGACCGCCGCGATCATCCAGCTCAATTTTCGCATCCGTTTCTCCTATGCAGAACGAGCCGAAAGGTAACGCGGAAACCGCGCTCAGTACACCGACACGGGCCGCTCAGCAGCTACGGTCAGGGTGGTAGAGAGGGGCAAGTCTCGGGAAGAGGTGCCCGCGTGCACCTCGTGATCCAGTCCTTCGAGCACCCATGCCGCTTCGGCGACGTCGTAGTACGCCAGACTGCTCACGGGCACGGCAATCTCCACCGTCTCGGTTTCGCCTGGTTCGAGTGTGACTTTGGCAAAGCCTTTGAGGTCCCGCTCGGAGTGCTCCACTGCGGAGCCGGGGTAGGTCACGTAGAGCTGAACGACCTCTGCGCCGGCGACCGAACCGGTATTCGTGACGTCGACGCTGAAGAGCACGACATCGCCAGCTCTTGCCTGTGCCTGGCTCGAACGAAGGTTGTCGACCGAGAACGTCGCGTAGCTCAGACCGAACCCGAACGGGAACTCGGGCGTCGAGCCATTGCGATCGAGATATCGGTACCCGTGGAAGTAGTCGTAGGTGACCTCGAGAGACTCGTTGTCGAACGGAGGCAGTTGATCGAGGCTCATCGGAAACGTGATGGGTAACTTGCCCGACGGGTTGGCGTCGCCGAACAGGAGGTCGGCGACTGCGTGACCGCCCATTTGTCCTGGGTACCAGACCATCAGGAGGGCCTCGATCTCGGGTAGCCAGTCGCCCATCGTGATGGCGCTGCCGCCTTCGAGGACCACGACGGTGCGAGGGTTGGCGGCGGCAGCATCTCGAATGAGCTTCACGCGCTCCGTCGAGAGGCCGAGATCGACGCGGTCGCCGGCGCCAACGAGCCCTTCGCCTTCATCTTCAGCGGTTAGGCCGGTCACGACGATCACGGCATCCGCCGCTTCGACGGCCGCGATGTCTTCGGCCCTCAGAACGTCCTTCCCAATGTGGTCCACGGTGACTGCGTCGCCCAGGGCCTCTTGGATGCCCTGCAAGGGGGTTACCACAAATGCAGGTCGCGTATCGCTGCTCCCGCTGTCCCCGGTGTTGGGCATGTCCGCGAGAATACCGACCACAGCGATGCGCCCGAGCGCGCCTACGTCCAAGGGCAGCGCGTCCGACTCGTTCTTCAGCAGCACCGAGCCCTTGACGGCCGCTTCTCTGGCGAGCGCCAAATGCTCCTCGCTTCCAAGAACGCTCGCATCGAGCCCGCTAGGCTGAGCGAGCTTGTGCTGGAGTTTCTTGCGAACCATCCGGCGGACCGCATCGTCGACCACGGACTCGGGGACTTCGCCATTGTTCACGGCTGCCAGGAGCATATCGCCGTAGACCGCTGCGACCGGCATTTCGAGATCCAGGCCGTTCAAGGCGGAGCCGAGTGTCGAGTGTGTTCCGAAGATCCAGTCAGACAGTACGAAGCCGTCGAACCCCCAGTCGGTCTTCAAAATCTGCTTCAGCAGCAGTTTGTTTTCGCCGCAAAACTGCCCGTTGACGGAGTTGTACGCGCTCATGACGGAGGCGGCACCGCCTTCGAGCACCGCGGCCCGGAAATGTGGGAGGTAGATTTCACGCAAGGTTCGCTCATCGATCGTTACGTCGACTTTGAAGCGGGTGTCCTCGATGCTGTTCCCCGCGTAGTGTTTTGGATTAGCAAGCACGTACTCCTGCACTCCTCGAACGAAAGCGACAGCCATCCGCGAGAGGTGATGGACATCCTCACCGTAAGTCTCCTGAGCCCGACCCCAGCTCGGGTGGCGCAGGTTGTTGATCGTGGGAGCAAGCAAGACATTCCCGCCGATGGCTCTCAGCTCACGGCCCATCGCCGCACCGATCCGTTGCTCGACCTCTGGCTCCCAGGTTGCTCCCCGTGCCATCCCAACTGGAAACGTAGTTGCGCCCTCCACCGTGCCGACGCCCCTGGGACCGTCCGCCATTTTGAAGGGTGGTACGCCGAGCCGCTCGACGCCGGGTACGCTCCAAAGCGGCTCGCTTGCAGGAAGGAAGATCGAGCCTTCGCCCGCCATCTGCGCGACCTTCTCGCTGAGCGACATCTGTGACACCAGCTCGTCGACGCGTCTCTCTAGATCTTCGCCTACGCTGCTGTTGCTACTGCTACACGCGACGAGGAAGCTGGATAGGGCGAAAACGAGGCTTAGAAGTTTCATGGAGCCGTAGAGTACCGATCTTTAACCAACTTCCAAGACGACTTTGCCCCTCGCGCGCTTGGTTTCCACGTATCGGTGGGCCTCGGCGGCATCATCCAGCGAAAAAGAGCGATCCACCACGACTCGCAGGCTGTCTGCGTCGATCTGTTGCCGAACCCAGTCGAGCTGTGACCGGCGGGACTTCACGACTACCAGCTTGGCGCGCTGCTTACGCACGAAAGTCCGGGCGACGTCCTTGAAGATGCGTGCGTTCGGGATGGTGTGCACGTAGGTGCCGCGCTGGGTGAGCAGGTGCTTGAGCTTGTCGAAATGATAGTTGCCGAACACGTCGAAGATCGCGTCGAAGTGTTCGGTCAGGCCCAAGAGCTCGGTCTTCGTGTAGTCGATGACTCGATCGGCGCCGAGCTCGTTCACGAGCTCCACGTTTCGGTGACTGCATACCGCCGTCACGTTGGCGCCTAGTATCTTCGCGATCTGGACGGCAAAGACGCCAACGCCGCCTGATGCGCCGTTGATCAAGACGTTGTGGCCCGGCTTCACCTGAGCGTGGTCGCGGAGCGCCTGCAACGCGGTCTGTGAAGCAAGTGGCACCGCGGCCGCCACCCGCAGCTCGACCGAAGAGGGCGCCTTTGCGAGTTGCTGGCAATCCACCGCGGCGTACTCCGCGTATGCCCGCCCCGCGAAGTCGTTGATCATCCCATAGACCATGTCGCCTTCCGCGAGATCGGCGCCGATCCCTGCCTCCACGACCTCGCCCGCGATGTCGTGTCCGACGATGAGCGGGAACTTCTTACCCGTCGCCACCCGGAACTTGCCCTTGCGAACGACGATGTCTTTTGGGTTCACGCCGATGAACCGAGTCCGGACGAGCACCTGCCCGCGCGTTGGCACCGGGCGCGGGACTGTCGCCGGGCGGAGCACCTCTGGGCCGCCGTATCTGTCGATGACGACGGCGTGCATCTTCGCGTGGGGATGAAGGTGCTGTCCGTATTGGGGCAGTGCGCTCATGGCTTTGTGTAGCGATACAGAGAGAGCCCGGAGAGAATCTTGGGCTGAAAGAAGGTGCTCTTCTCGGGCATCACGACCTCGGGGTCGTCGAGGCCCGCGTCGGCGACGGCCATGAGCTCATCGAGGCTCACCGGGTGCAATGCGACAGCGATGTCGTAGTCACCTCGGTCGACCGCGGCTTTCATTTCGTCAAGCGCCGATTCGGAGTAGTAGTCGAAGTGATTCGGGTCGACGATCATGTCGTGCGTCACTCCGAGCTTCGGATAGAGCTCCCGCTCGAGGATCGCGCAATCGAGGCGCCCGACGACATCGTCGGGCACGTTCTGCGCGTCCAGCTCGAATGAGCCGTTCTTCGTGTAGATGCAGAAGCTGTGCTTCCCGGGTGTGCGGAATGAATCGACCGCCCTCAGAGGCAAGCCCCCCGCGATCTCGGAGAAGGGACGCACTCCGTTGATCACGCGATTGTATGCCTGGATGACGGCTTCCTCGGTGACGTAGCAAAGGAAGTGGGTCTGCTCGTTGAGTAGGCTTGCGTGGTAACGATGGTGCCCGTCAGCGATGTAAAGCGGCTTGGTGCCGAGCGCCGCTTGAAGTGCGTGCCCCGTCTCACTCTGCTCAGGCACGCGCCAGACCTTGTTTCGAATGCCTTCGAGCTCGCTGAAGCCACCAAACGCGCTGGTGAAATCGTAAATGGGTTTTGCTTCTTGCTTCGCCTTTTCCAGCGCTGATGCGATCGGGGCTCGCGTTAGAACGAACACCGGCCCGATGTGAAGACCGGTCGCGCGGCGCATGGCGATCCGCCCCTTGACCTTGTCGTCGAAGGTCTTCTCATGCCGGATGATCTGCTTGGCCTCGTAAGGCGATACTTCTGCCGCCACGAACACACCGGTTCGCCGGCCCTCCGGCCAGGTCTGCTCGTAGACGTAGTATGCCGGCTCGTTGTCTTCGATGAGCGACCCGTCCGCGACCATTCGATCGCTCGCCGCTCCGGGCTGGTCCCCCAAGATGATGTGAAACAACGAATTGGGCTCTTCTTTGAGCAGCTTCTCGAGCGGTGTTCCTGGTTTGATGACGTCGTAGGGCGGGGACGCAATCCGAGACACGCGAGCCGGGTCCGGGCGCAACCCGGTCAGTCCGATCGTGGCGACCATGATGAACTCCTTAGGAGCTTGCGAATCGCATATCGCTTCCGGAAGTCAAGAGCCCGCAGTAGGTTAGGAGAGGCTAGGCGAGCGTCAGTGTTCCGCGGTTGCCGTCGAGCGTAACCAAGTCGCCGGTTTGAAAGCACGAGGTCGCGACTCGGAGATCGACGACCGCTGGGAGGCCGTATTCGCGCGCGACGACCGCGCCGTGTGACACCGCGCTACCGACGTCGGTGGCGAGCCCGCCGAGCAGGCTGAAGTAGGGCGTCCATCCCACGTCGGTGATGGGCGCGATTAGGATTTCTCCGGCTTGCAATGCGGCGGCTTCTTCGAGTGTCCCGACGACGCGCGCACGGCCCGTGACCGTGCCGCGGCTGACCGGTTTGCCAATCAGCGCACCGTCTTGCCCTTCGATAGGATCGAGACGAAGCGGCTCAGGTCGGTTGCTGAAGATCTGCGGAAAGTGAAGAGGCATCTGGTAGTCGATGACCCGTCGTCTCGACACCGCGAGGTCCGAGAGCTCTCGTCGGCCCGCAAGCCGTTCCCCGAGCTCCTGGTGCGTCAGGAAGAAGACGGCGTCTTGGTCGGGCAGCAGGCCTTCCTCCGCCATGCGCGAGCCGAGCGCTCGGTAGGCATGCTTGAATTGAGTCGTCACCCGCACCAGCCCGGATTTCGTGTACTCGCGGCTGCGAATCGCCGCGTGTGCGAGCGGGAGCAGTCTGCGAACGAATGGGTGCTCTTCAGCGGAGCTTCCCCGCCGGGCCTCGGGTCGATGCAGTGTCCCGTGTTGTAGCCGGGCGCGAAGACCCGACTGCAACGATGCGATCAGAGGCGCCGGATCGACCGCCCAGCCTTTTTGGCGCAGCTCGAGCTCTCGAACAGCGCGATGCCCGTGGCGATCGAGATAGCGTCCAAACTCCTCGCTAGCGTCGCCCGCGTTCCTCGAGCAGAGCCATGCAAGCGCAGCATCCGGATCGACCGATGCAAACGCTTCCTCGGCGTCCGGGTTCTCCAAGAGCCGGTTGATCACGCGCTCGACTCCCTCAGCAATGTCAGCGCTCTCGACGCCTTTTGCGCCCGCGAGCATCTCTGCGACCTCTGCATGATGCTGCTGAGTTGGCTCCTCTCCCTTGGCGAGGACGCCGAGCAGGATGGGGCCGAGGGCGCCGGACGACGCCGAAGACAGCAGATGGAGCTCGTATGCCTTCCAGACCCTTGGAAGGTTCTCGTCGATGGAGCGGTACAGTTGTCGCGCGGTTCCGAGCTTCGGAATATCGAGGCTCTCGCTGAGCGAATCGAGCTCCTTTCGATGCTTTGCGGCAGCGACGAGGAGGGCAAAGTAGCGCGCGCCGTTGATCACGCGCCGGAGTGTCGAGGCAGGCTCCGGAGCCGCGACCTCTTCGACATCGCGGCCGCAGACCGCGAGGCACATCTGCGCCTTGGTCGACCCTGCGACGTCGGCCGCCAGCTCGGCCAGCGTCGTGAGATTGATGAACAGGTGACCGTAGAACATCCCGACGTACCGAACGCCTTCGCCGGGAGGAACATGGGCTCCGATTCGACGGTAGGTGCGCTGCATACCGATATCGATGCCGCGGCCGGTGACCGAGTACGTCAACGGAGTTACCGCACCCGGCATCATCTCTCCGATGTTGCACCAGGTGTAGACGTCGCTGGGGTTGGGGTCGGTATCGAGCTCGTTTGGGTCGGCGGGAAGCCCTGTGATCGGACGGGCCTGAAGCCATCGCAGCGCGCCGCTCTGGTCGATCGCCCACTCCATATCGAGGGGCGCCCCGTATTGCTTTTCGGCGCGCAGCGCACCGTCGAGTAGCAGCGTGAGCTCTGCGTTGCTCAACACCGAGTCGTCGCCGCGCACCTCGCTATCGAGCACCGACCCGTCTCTCGCCACAAGCCAATGGTCCGGCGTGGCGTGTCCGCTGACAAGCGCCTCCCCGAGGCCTGCGACCGCGTCGACGACCAGCTGGTCGCGCCGCGCATTGACCGGATTCACGGTGAACAGCACACCCGCCGTGCGCGCATCGACCATTTGCTGCACGACGATGTTCATCTGCATTCTACTCTGGCCGGTCTTCTCCTCGCGGTATGCAACCGCCCGCGCATTTTCGAGTGAGCGGAGACAGTCCTCGATTGCAGCTCGTAGCGCCTCCGTGCCCTCGACGTTCAGTACCGTCTCGTATTGACCGGCAAACGAAGCTTCGTCCGAGTCCTCCCCGATCGCCGACGAACGAACCGCTACTTTCCCGGCGCCGATGAGGCGATAGTGCTCGTCGAGGTCGTCCGGGAGATTTCCAGAGGTCGCGCCGAGGACGACGAAGCCCGAAGGCACGTCGAACCCATACCGCAACAGCCGGACCAACCCCTCGGCCTTGCCGCCCACCGCTTCACCGGAGACCGCTTCGAGCGGAACGCACTTGGGTCCGGTCATGCAGGGTTCATTCGGTTTCGCAGGCCGCTGATGATTTCGGATGCGCACGCCTGCGGGAGCGGGAAGGGCGAGGCAAACGCGAGCCGTTGGGCGAGCGATCCGTAGCGAGCATGCAGGATCTCGGCGACCTCGCCCGGGGTCCCCACCGCGGCGACTCGGCTCAGGAGCTCGTCGTCGATCAAGGCTGCCATTTCATGCCAACGGCCCTCTTTGGTGAGCTGACGAAGCTCCGGCTGAAGCTCGCCGCGGCCCTCCGCTTCGAGCACGCTGCGATAGGCAGGAGTCGATGCGTAAAACGCGATCTGATTGCGGGCCATCGCCCGGGCGCCCTCGAACCCGGCTTCGTCCTTCCCCGTCACCACGAGCGCCTGGGCGCAAAGCGTGAAGTCGGACAGTTGACGTTCCGACGCCGCCAGACCTCTCTGCAGGCTTGGCAGCGTGACTTCCTCGAGCGAGCGCTCGGTGTGGAACGGATGCAACAGCATGCCATCCGCAACCTCGCCGGCCGCCTCGGTCATCTTCGGTCCCACGCCCCCGAGGTAGATCGGAGGCGCACCTCCGCTTGCGGGTCCGGGATTGAAGATCGGCGGCATGAGGGTGTGCGTGTAGAACTCTCCGCGGAAATCGAGCTTCTCGTTGCGGTTCCAGTTAGCGAAGATCGCCCGAAGCGCCCCAACGAACTCCTTCATGCGAGTGACGGGCTTGCTCCACGGCATGCTGTAGCGCGCCTCGACGTGCGGCTTGATCTGCGAGCCGAGACCGAGCCAGAACCGGCCGCCGGAGAAATGCTGCAGGTCATGGGCCAGGTTGGCGACCGTCATTGGGGTGCGTGCAAATGCGACCGCGAGCCCGGTTCCGACCTCCAGCTTGGAGTGCTCGGCCGCCAGCACGAGTGGCATGAAGGGCTCGTGCGGCCCTTCGAAAGTGAAGCATCCGTCGAAGCCGGCCTCCTCGAGCTCGTGCACTCGGGCGGCGACCTGCTTCATGTCGGTGACCAGCAATCCGGCGTCGATCTTCATCCGTTTGGTCTCCTGCAGAGACAGGCTCGTCGCATGAATTGCAGGACACTGTCAAGCGCCGCACGCGCTTGAAACAACGCCCCAAACGTTCTACTCACGCTTCCGGAGGTTTCGATGACCGCACGAACCGGGCTGCTCCCATTTTGGAAAACCTACGACCGTACGCTCTACCTCAAGGCCGCGATTCTCGCGGATGAGCTCGGCTATGATTCCTTCTGGATTCCAGAGGCCTGGGGTTACGAAGTCTTCTCGCTGCTCACCGAGATTGCGGTTCACACTAAGCAGATCAAGCTCGGCACCGGCATCGTCAATTGCTTCAGCCGTTCCCCAGGTCTCTTGGCGATGAACGCGGCGACGGTCGACGAGATCAGTGAAGGCCGTCTCATCCTCGGACTCGGCACCAGTGGTAAGCAGGTCATCGAGGGTTTTCACGCACGCGAGTTCAACAAGCCGCTCACACAACTGCGCGACGTGATTCGGGTGACCAAGACGCTGCTCAGCGGCAAGCGCCTCCACGAAAGCGGCGCGAAGCTTCACGACTATCGCCCGTTCGAGCTCGCGATGAAGCCGCTGCGCGCCGATGTGCCGATCTTCGTCGCCGCGCTCAAGCAAAAGTCGATCACCTCGATCGGAGAGCTGGCCGACGGCTGGATTCCCACCTTCTGGCCTTACACCGAGCTCGGGCAGGGGCATGCCTGGATCGCCGAAGGTGCCGTCAAGGCCGGTCGCGACCCCGGCGAGATCGCGACTGCGCCCTTCACCACGGTCATCCCGTTGGGTGATGCTGGCATCCAACAGGCCCGGCAGCTCATCTCCTTCTACATCGGCGGCATGGGCGACTACTACAAGGAGCTGCTCAGCGGCTTCGGCTACGCCGAGGAATGCAAGCGGGTCGACGAGCTCTACCGCGACAAGAACACCCGGCCACAGGCGGCAGACGCGGTCTCCGCAGAGATGATCGAGGCTCTCAGTATTGCGGGCGACCCCGAGTATTGCATTTCCGAGCTGAAACGCCGTCGCGAGTACGGGATCGACCTTCCGATCCTCAATCTCCCGTCGAATCTGCCTTGGGAGATGACCGAGCTGTTCATTCGGACGATGGCGCCTTCGGCCTAGGATTTTTTTGGCCTGCACCCGCCTCTTGCTACCCTGGAGGCGTGTGGAGGGGATACCACGACACCGAGCGCACGTTCGGCCGGGGAGTTGGGTTGTGTACCCTGCTCTTGACGTTCGGGTGCAGTGTCTACGACGCGAGCTTGATCCAAGACGGCAGTGCGGGCGTACCGGATCGGCCGCCAGAGAACACGAGCTCGCTGGACGACAGTGAGTCCGTAGTCTTCGCGCTCAAGGACATCTTCATTAGGCAGTCAGCGGAGATGGCGGCTCGCATCGGCATCGACTTGGACGGGACGGTGACGACCGGCCGGGACGATGCGACCTGCGAGCCCCGGGTGGTGGACGGCGCAGTGGTTGGCCAAGCAGTTGTCGACGGCGACAAGGGCATCGACAACTCGCTCGGCGCAAGCCTGCTACCGAGCGTGGGCAGCGCGCTTCCTTGTCTCGAAGACAACCTCGCGCTGACGCAGGGCCGTGGAACTGGGACGGTCGTCCTGTGGGTTCAAGACTGGAACGGATTGCCCAACGACGCGAGCGTGGCGGCGATGCTCACGACCGCCGTCGATGGGACGAGCGAGGACCCATCGCTGGTCGGCTTTCGCGGTAACGACCCCGTCAATCTCACATACCTGAGGGGCGGCCAGGGCGCCGAGGTCCCGGACCCCGGATGGGACAACGAGGACTCGTGGTTCCTCGACCCGAGCGACTTCAACACGAACACATCTGGCCAGGCCAGCCTGAACTTGCCGAAGGTTCAGCAAGCCGACGGGTACGTCGCGTTGGGCCGCTTGGTCGTGCCCCTCGTTGCAGGCACCGAGTTTAAGCTGATTGCCGGTGACGGTACGGTCTCGAGCGATGGCGCCATGACGGTCGTGGTCAACGGCGGCTTCATCATGGGTGACATCAGTGAAGACCATGCTTCGCTCGACCACGGCCTTTTCGTGGGACGGTTCAGCATCGACAAGCTTGGCGAGGCTACGCCGAGGATCGGCATGTGCGACATCAATGCTGGCGTGATCGGGAGACTTTTCGGTCAGTTCGCCGACATTCAACAATCCCCAGACAGCGACGGAATCGGCGCGAACTGCGACGCCTTCAGCTTGGGCGTCACCTTCAACGGGGTCGCCGGGCGGATTGCGGGCCTTGCCGCGTCTTCCCGACCCGAGCTCGAGCCCTGTGCGGCCCAACTGCCCGTCGAGATGGATCGCTGTTGTCCGAGCGAATGGCTGTCTGGCAAGACGCGTCTCGACACATGCAATACGCAGGAGAAGGTCGTCAAGGCTGCGCGCTTCGATGCACTGCCGACCACGGTTCAGATCCCAGTGCCCGCGCCGGACTTGTTCTAGGAGCTCCGGCTTGGCTCAGCCGCCCGCGTTTCGGCGCTGGTGCACCGAATCAGCGAGTCCTTCGATCACAGGCACGGTGACGTCCCAACTCATGCAGGCGTCTGTGATGCTCTGCCCGTATGCGAGGTCAGCTCCCGGGGCGGCGTCCTGCCGGCCACCCACGAGGAAGCTCTCCAGCATCACTCCGAACACGCTGGTGCTGCCCTGCGCGACCTGCTGCCCAAGCGCGATCGCCACGCCAGCCTGCTTCTCGTGGTCCTTGCCGCTGTTCGCGTGGCTGCAATCGACCAAGAGGCGTCCCTCGAGGCCCGCGCCCTCGAGCATCTCTACCGTCGCGGCGATTTGCTCCGGATGATAGTTCGGCTTCCCCGCCCCGCCGCGGAGGATGACGTGACAGTCGAGGTTGCCCCTGGTTGCCACGATGGCGGCGAGGCCCTGCTTGGTTACCGAGAGAAAGTGGTGCGGATCGCGGGCCGCTTTGACTGCCTCCACCGCGATCTTGATCGTCCCGCGTGTGCCGTTCTTGAAGCCCACCGGCATCGACAAGCCGCTTGCGAGCTCACGATGCACCTGGCTCTCGGTGGTTCGCGCGCCGATCGCTCCCCAAGACACGAGGTCCGCGATGAACTGCGGCGAAATCGGATCGAGGAACTCCGTCCCAGCCGGCAAATCGAGCTCGGCCAGCGTGCTCAGTAACCCGCGCGTCACGCGGAGCCCATGATTGATGTCGAAGCTGCCGTCGAGGTTGGGGTCGTTGATCAGCCCCTTCCATCCGACCGTCGTGCGCGGTTTCTCGAAGTACGTGCGCATCACGATGAACAGGTTGTCGGCGTGCTGATCGCTTAGCGCCTTGAGGCGTTTCGCGTAGTCGAGCGCGGCCTCTGGGTCGTGGATCGAGCAAGGCCCGACGACCACCAGCAGGCGGTCGTCTTTGCCGTGCACGATGTCGCTGATCTGTTGGCGAGCCTGCGCGATGCGACCGAGCGCTTCCTCGCCGGGATGGATTTCCTCCATCAGGATGGCAGGTGGGATCAGCGGGCGAAGGCCTTCGATCCGGACGTCGTCGGTAGATGCACGGAACATGCGAGCCGGATTTCTAGCATGGAAGCGCATTCGCGTCCCGCATGGCCCCTGGTCGGCCCCGCTGTGCTACATCGCGACTTCGTGGCTGCGTTCGTTCGGCTCTTTCCCTTGTGGGTCACCCTCGGTGGTGTCGTCGCGCTCATTTGGCCGCCGGCGTTCCTGTGGTTCCTCGATTACGGGCTGGTCACACCGGGGCTTCAGATCATCATG
>CAXMRM010000266.1:0-9012 GCA_964196015.1 uncultured Myxococcota bacterium | reverse complement strand
ACTGTGATGAGCAACCCCATCCCGTCGACCAGCGGGGCCATCCCCATGGTCGCCAGAAGCTTGTGCCCGGCCATGTACATGTCGAGCTGCGGCCCAGGCACGTTGGTGATCACGACGTTGAATACGGGGTTGTGCATCTCGGAGACGCGGAACCTCGAGTAGAGGCGGAGGACGCGATTGGCCAAGCCGAATGGAACGAAGTCCCACAGGTCGACGAAAGCTCGCGTCGCGCCCGCCTTTTCAAAGGCCTTGCCACCCTGAGCGTGCTCGTGGATGACCTTCAGCCGCTCGACGGGATCGGCTACGTCGGTCGCCAGATCGAGCAGCATGCCCGACACCTTGTTGCCCATCTTGCCGTGCTCGTCTTGTCCGCGGGTCGAGACAGGAATCATCGCCAGCAGAGACTTGTTGGGAAGCTCCCCTTTGTCATCGAGGTACCGGCGTAGCGCGCCGGCGCAGATCGCGAGAACGACGTCGTTCAACGTGCACCCGGTGATCGTGCGAATCGCCTTGACGCGATCGAGCTCGAGCAGTGCCGTGTTCCAGATCCGTTGACCCGTGATCGTGTGGTTGATCGACGTGGGCGGCGCGGTCATCGGAGCCGGGGGCGCGTCGACCCCCTTGTCTCGAACCTTGGCCGCCGCGCGGAGCGCGTCGGTGATCTCGCCGGCCACCCTCTTCATCTCGCTTGGTTTCCGCATGATCTTGCGAGCGGTGTGCGAGAGCACCTCGAATTCGTTCGGCACGGGCGCAATCGCCCGGGGAGGCGGGACGTGAAAGCTCCTCGGCTCCTTGGTCATGTCGAGCAACACGCCCATCATGTCAGTGCCGGAAACGCCATCGATTGCGGCGTGGTGGACCTTGCTGATCAACGCGACCGATCCGGGTGGCACTTGGGGAATCTGATCGAGCCCTTCGACCAACGTCATCTCCCAAAGAGGACGGCTGCGGTCGAGGGGTACGCTGAAGATCCGGGCTGCGAGCCCGCGAAGCTCCTTCCAGCTTCCGGGGCTCGGGAGGGCAACGTGCTGCAGATGCATGTCGAGATTGAAGGCGGGGTCTTCCACCCAGTAGGGCTTGCCGATACCGAACGGCACCATGGCGAGCCGTTGCTTCAGTCGTGGAATCAGATGAACGCGCGAAGCCATCGTCTCGCGAAAGCTTTCGAAGTTCATAGACCCTTCGAACACCAACACACTCCCGACGTGCATCGGTTGATGGGCGTCCTCCAGATAGAGGAAGGAAGAATCGAGTCCGGACAAAGGCTGCATCAATATTCTCCACGGGGGCGATCCCCAAAGCAGACCGCTAGCCTACACCCGGAAGCGACTTGATCTCCAGCCCTCGTCAAGACTCGTCGAAAGTGCGGTCGAGCTCCTTCAAAAGGCGCTTTTGCTCGCGGGACAGGCGCTTGGGCACCTCGACCTCGACGACGCATACCAGATCGCCGCGGCCGCGGCCGTTGAGGCGTGGCACTCCGCCACCGCGGACGACCACGGTCTGACCGGCTTGGATGCCGGCTGGGATTTTGACCGTTTGCGTGGCGTCTTCGTCCTCTTCGAGCGCCGGCACCTCGAGCTTGGCACCGAGGGCCGCCTGCGGATACGTCACCGAAAGACGGTGCACGAGGTCGAAACCTTCCCGCTGAAACTCCGCGCCCGGCTGGACGTGAACGGTCACGTAAAGATCGCCGGCAGGCCCGCCGCGCACGCCCTCTTGGCCTCGTCCACTCAAGCGCAGGCTCTGACCGGTGTCGACACCGGCGGGGACAGTGAGCTTCACGACACGTTCGATGTCGACTTGGCCATCGCCTTCGCACTCGTCGCATGCTTCCTTGGCCTGCATGCCCCGTCCCTGACAGGTCGGACATGTGGTCGTCATCACGAACGCGCCTTGCGCGTGCGCCACTTGCCCGCGCCCTCCACATGTCGCGCAACCCTCGACCTCGCCGTTCTTTGCACCGGTCCCACTACAAGGTTTGCAAGGCGACGGATGCGAGAGGTCGATTTCACGGGCTGCACCGAATGCTGCCTCGCGTAGCGACAAACTCACGTCAGTGCGGATGTCGGCGCCGCGGGCTGGCCCGTTGGGATTGCGGCGCTGGCGGCCGAACCCGCCAAAGCCTCCACCGCCACCGCGACCAAACAGATCTCCGAAGATGTCTTGGAACTGACTGAACACGTCGCCGATGTCGCCAAACCCCGGCGCACCGGCGCCACCCAAGCCCGCATGCCCGAACCGGTCGTACGTCTGGCGCTTCTGCGGATCGCTCAACACGCTGTAGGCCTCAGCGCAGATCTTGAATTTCTCCTCGGCCTCGGGGTTGTCAGGGTTGCGGTCCGGGTGATGCTCGAGGGCCCTTTCGCGGTAGGCCTTCTTGAGCTCAACCATCGTAACTTCACGGGAAACTTCGAGAATTTCGTAGTAATCAGGCTTCGACATGACGTCCGCAGGATGGTCAGCCGGGGCAACATAAGTACGTTGGCCGTCTGGTCAAGGGCGACTTTCGCTGAGCACGTCCGTCACGAGCGCCTCGGGAAGCTCACCGCTGCGCTGGAACGCGCGCATGTGCAGGATCGGCTCGCCGCCGAGATCGGCCGCCGTCCGTCCGCGGATCTC
The DNA here is from genome assembly GCA_964196015.1 of uncultured Myxococcota bacterium. GTDB lineage: Bacteria > Myxococcota_A > Polyangia > Polyangiales > Houyiibacteriaceae > SG8-38. The sequence continues at coordinate 6,393 of CAXMRM010000266.1, read as the reverse complement.
TTGAACGTACTTGCGGGGCTCGAAGACAACCAGATTCGACGGGGGCTGAACGTCGAGGCGCTCGAGCAGCGCCAGCAACGCATGGAGCGAGTTCATCTTCATGTACGGGCACGTCGCGCAGCCACCCGCCGTAGAGCAACCCTCGCCACCAGCAACGCCCGGCACGACCCCGAGCCCGCTTTGCTCATCGCGAGCGATAGCTTCGCTTGCCACTGGAAAGATGATTTCCGCCGAGAGCTCTGGCCCGCCCTCGGAGGCGTAGTCCTGGAGCTTCGCCTGCACTTGCTGGACGATCGGTGTGATCATGCCCGCCTCGGTGCCGAGGATGAATCGCAAATTGGCGCTCTCGCCACGCGCGATCGCCTCGTCGACCTTGCTCAAGGTGAACGCCAGAATGTTCGACGTAGAGCCGACGACGCCATTGCCCTTGCTCTGCGCCTGCAAGGCGAGCTCGAACATTTCGCCGGGCACCTCCAGATGTGCGGTAACGAAAACATCCGGATAGTGCTCACGAACCAGCGCGACGACCTCGCGCCCGAACATGTGGTGAACGATGCAGGTGCCCTGCTCGAAGTAGTGAAACCGCGGCAGGAGCGCGCGAATCGAAGCTTGGTCGTGCGCGGCGTGAAGGTGGCGGATCTGCTCGTCGGGCATCTCGGACAGACGCTGGAACATGTGCGCGAGGTTATCGCCCATGTATGTGTCGGGCCCGAACCAGATCTGGACGTCGGGGATCTGTGCTGCGGCTTGCAAAATCGTCCGGACGACGTTCGAGGACGTGCAGGTGATCGTGGGCACGATCGCGTGCGCCTTGGCTTTCGTGACGAGGCTGGTGTTGATGTAGACGACGTGCAGCGAGCGCGGGGTTTCCGACGCTTCCATGAGGTACGCGCCATACGCAGGGGCCTCGGCAGACTCGGCCAATGAGCAGCCGATCGGATCCGCAGCGACACGATAGACCGGGATGTGCTCATAGCCCGACGCGTCGAGCATGGCGCGCACGTTCTCAGTCATGAAGTCGACGCCCAGGACTGCAATCGTGCTGACGCCGTGCTCGGCCATCGCGATCGCGCGGTCGGCCATTGCCAGCGAATCCGACACGTGAATGTGTGGCCAGTCACAGGCAAAGAGCACGCCCTGGAGCTCCGGGTCCATGTAGAAGTGAGCAACGACGCCGGCGTTCTTGTCACGAAGCAGCGTGGTCAGCTGCATGACGAGCTCGGGGTCAGGCTTCAAGAAGGCCGCCTGGGCCTCGGCGAAGGCGCCCTGAGGGATCAGGGCGTCAGCCGTAATTCGTAGTGATGGAAACACCGGCAAGATCATCTGCGACCAGCTCCAAAAAGCGGAGTATACCTCCCGCCCGGCGCTCCGCATGTCAAGCGAACCCACCCCGACCTCGGTCTACGTCCACTTCCCGTGGTGCGCGCGCAAATGCCCCTACTGCGACTTCGCGACCGAGCCGATCCGTGCAACCGCGTTGCCACACGATGAGTACGCCGACGCGGTGCTGCGCGAATTGGATGCGCGCGGGGCGGATCTGCAGGGGCGCGAACTGAAGTCGGTCTTCTTCGGTGGCGGAACGCCGTCACTGTGGGGACCCAACGCGTTGAAGCGAACACTCCAAGCAATCAGCAGCGCGTTCGAGCGCATGGATGAGGAGCTCGAGGTCACCGTCGAGTGCAATCCAAGCTCGCTGACCCAACAGAACGCCGCCCTCCTTCGCGAAGCCGGTGTGGGCCGCCTGTCGATCGGTGTTCAGTCGTTGCGCGATCCACACCTACGCTTTCTCGGGCGGTTGCACGACTCGGAACGGGCGGTGGCGGCTCTAGAAGAGGCAACGAGGGAGATGCCCCGCGTGAGCGCAGACTTGATGTTTGGGATGCCGGGTCAGACGCTCGAGGAGCTCGGGGAGGACATCACGCGCATCGCCCAAACGGGCGTCCGACACGTGTCCGCGTACGCCCTCACGATCGAGGAAAAGACGATGTTCGGCTCGCTGCACCGCGCGGGTAAGCTTCGAGTCGCCCCGGAAGAGCAGTACGCCGAGCTGTTCGAGCATGCCGAGCAGTGCTTCGCCGATCTCGGATGGTCGCATTACGAGGTGTCGAACTACGCAGCCGAGGGAGAGGAGTCGCGCCACAATTTTCACTATTGGCGGGGCGGCGCCTATGTGGGGCTCGGCGCCGCGGCGGTTGGCTGTCTCGATCATGGGCAGGGGCGAGCGACGCGATGGCGGAACGACCCCAATCCCCAGCGGTACCTCGCGCAACGAACGTTGGAGGCGGAGATCGAAGAGCTAGGGCCCGAAGAGATCATCCGTGAGGCCCTCATGCTCGGACTTCGCACCATCGACGGAATGAACTTGGTCACGACCGAGATGAGAGCAGGACGCGACCCGAAAGCAGGACGCGAACGAGAGGTCCGGCACGCCGTCGAGAAGGGCAATCTCGTGCAAGAGGGAGACTGGCTGCGCATTCCGCAGGACCGCTGGCTAAAACTTGACGGCATTGTGCGAGACTTGTTCTAGAGTGCGGACCGGTGAAGCTCGATTTTGAAGAAGTCTCGGTTGCTGGACTGGCAAAGTCTTACGGGCCGACGCTCGCGTTGGCCGGCGTAGACCTGAGCTTCAACGCCGGCACGGCGACAGTGATCCAGGGCTCCAATGGCTCCGGAAAGTCGACACTGCTCTGGCTCATCGCGATGCTCGCCTACCCGACACGAGGAGAGATCCGATACGGGCAGTACGACGTCAGGCGAGCCGACAGCCTCCGGGCTCGAATCGGCTTCGTCGCGCATCAGCTCCAGCTTTACCCGGGGCTCAGTGGTCACGAGAACCTCCTGCTCGCCGCCAAGCTGCAGAGCATCCCCTACGCGGAGAAACGTGCCACCGACCTCTGCGAAGCGCTCGCCCTCGGCGAGTACTGGAACCGGCCCCTCCGTACCTATTCCCGGGGTCAGGCACAGCGCGTGTCGATCGCGCGCGCTGTACTTCACGAGCCGCGTCTGCTCTTGATGGACGAGCCCGCGACCGGCCTCGACGTGAAATCCACCACTTCGCTCGTCGAGCTCATCGAGCAGCAAAAGCGCGCAGGCGCGATCGTGCTCATCGTGACCCACGAAGCGAGATTCGCGAGCGTGGTGGCCGACCGCGTTCTTCACATGGAGCGCGGCAAGATCGTGGACCGAGAGGCATGAACACGCTTCGCGCCGCATGGCTGGTCGCCCTCAAAGACCTGCAGCTCGAGCTGCGCACCAAGGAGATCCTGACCTCGACCGGCCTCTTTGCGGTCCTGGTCGTCACCCTCAGCTCCCTCGCGTTCTACACCGACCCGGTCAGCTCGCCGGACGTCGCCCCAGGCGTGCTTTGGATCTCGATCCTGTTCTGCGGGATTCTTCTGATCGGCCGCAGCTGGGCACTGGAACGCGAGAACGACGCGGTCTTTGGCCTGTTGCTTGCGCCGATTCCAAGGGCGTCGATCTACGTCGGCAAGACGATCAGCGCCCTGGTCCTGCTGTTCATGATCGAACTCTTGCTCGTCCCCCTGTGCCTGATCTTCTTCCAGATCGAGCCGAGCGGCGTCATGCTCCCGCTCCTCGCGCTGGTCTTCCTAGGCTCGGTTGGGTTCGTTTCGACCGCCTCGCTATTTTCCGCTGTGGGGATCCGCACCCGGGCCCGGGATCTGATGCTGAGCGTGTTGGTCTTCCCGTTGGTGGCTCCCGCGCTTCTGGCGTCTGCTGTCGCGACGCGCGAGCTCTTCGCCGGCGCTACCATGGCCGAAATCCTCGATTGGATGCGTATCCTGATGGCCTTCGACCTCTTGTTCGTCGGCTTCGGCGTCTGGGTGTCCCGCCATCTCCTCGCGGAGGCCTGAACGCTCAGCGATAAGCGCGAATGAGATCCAGCGCGACAGGGTCCGCCCAGTCGAGCGGGCCGTCGAACCGAAAGCGGACGACACCGTTGGCGTCGATGATCCAAGTCTCGGGAAAGAGGTTGGTGCCGAACTGGTCGGTCACGACCTTGCGGTCTGCGTCGAGCAGGCTCGTGATGCGCGAGCTACGAGGAATGATCGTCTCGGCTTCTTCCCAGCTGCGGTCGGTCGACACGGCAACGATCTCGACGTCGCTCCAGTCCTCGACGATCTCGGCCAGAAGCTCGATGGTCGGCATCTCCTGGATGCAGGGACGGCAGGTGACCGTCCAGAAATTCATGACGATGACCTTGCCGCGCTGGTCAGACATCTTCCACTCACCGCCTCCCTGCTTGGGAAGGGTGAAGTCGGGGGCGAGGAGCGACGCGCCCAAGTAGTGGGGAACGCCGCCTTGGCCGTCCATGAGCTGCTCGAACCGAGAGTTGCCGAGGAGCGCCCGGAACGGGGCCTCGCGCGCGCGGGCGCGGGCATCCACCACGGCTCCGGTGAAAATGAAGATCAAAGGAAACGCAATCGCGGCTACGATGATGGTAGAGATGAACTCACGTCGAGACACGCCGGTGCCTTAGCGCTTTCCGAGGCCGAGTGAAAGTGGATCGCCTATCTCGGGCGGACGCACCTTTTCTCCGCCGATCAGCACGTACACCCCGTCTTCGTCCTCGCCGAGCCACTCGCTCAGCTTGCTCACGGCGTGGTTGTCGAAACGGGCTGGGCATCGGCCCTCGCGGACCGCGCACCAGAGCGCGCCCTCAGGCCCTTGGCAGAGCGAGGCAGGATCGAGCCGCTCCCGCGCGTCCCCAGAAAGGACCAGGTCAATCCCTTCAGCTGCCAGCCTGACGTCCTTCACGAAGTACGCGGGCCCCTCGATCTCGACGTATGCCCAGTTGATCGAGTTGCGCAGGCAGAAGCGCCCATCTTCGGCGCGGTCGACCCAGCCATCGAACGAACGGGCCAGGTTTGGATGGTCGATCGGGTCGTCGCCGTTGAACCACCGGCCACGCGCGTCGCGGTGAATCTCCGTCTCTCGGCTATGGCTTTGAAGAAACTGCGCTGGGTCCATGACCTCGAGCAGACTACAATGCGACGCGATGGTGAGAAAGAGCCGAAAGCTCGTGGTCGTATCGAACCGCGGCCCCTATCGGCACGAAGGCACCCGGGGACGGGAACGTTGGGTCCGCGCTGCGGGCGGCTTGGTGACCGCGCTCGACCCCGTCTTGCAAGAGCGCGGAGGCGTTTGGGTGAGCGCGAAACCGGCCAAAGACTTCGACTCGGTCACGATTCCCGCGCCCCAGCTCGGGTATGACCTCGCGCACCTTTCGCTCAAGCGCGCCGAGCAGCGGGGCTTCTACGAGGGCGTCTCCAACGCGGTGCTCTGGCCGCTGCTCCACGGCTTCGAGCCGACGATTCAACTCGGCGAGGCGCCTTGGGCTAGCTACGTGAGCGCCAACCAGGAGTTTGCCGACACCACGCTGTCGACGAGCAGGCCGAACGACCTGATCTGGATCCAGGACTACCACCTCATGCTCGTCCCGGGCATGGTGCGGGCCAAACGCCCCAAGGCTCGAATCGGCTGGTTTTGCCACATCCCGTGGCCTCCGCCGGACACATTCGGCATCCTGCCCTGGCGCGAAGAGATCCTCGAAGGGCTGCTCGGCGCAGACATCCTCGGGTTTCATCTTCCGGAGTACGCCGAGCACTTCCGCCAGTGCGTCGAGCGGTTCACCGCTCATCGGGTCTCGCGCGGAGCGATCCAGTATCGCGGCCGCAAGGTGAAAACGATCGCCGCGCCGATTGGAATCCCAGTCGACGAACTGCAGGCGCTCGCGATCGACCCGGACGTCGGGCGTGAGGTCGAACGAATTCGTCACGTGATGGCGAATCGCCGGCTGATCCTCGGCGTCGATCGCCTCGACTACACGAAGGGGATTCCCGAACGGCTCGCCGCCTTCGAACGCTTGCTTCGCCGAGACAAGACCGCCCGCACCCAGTACGCGCTGATCCAGGTGATGGTGCCGAGCCGCACCGACGTGAAGGCCTACGCCGATCTCAAACAAGAGATCGATCGCATGGTGGGCGACATCAATGGGCGCTACGCGGAGACGGGCTGCGTTCCGGTCCACTACCTCTATCGCAACCTCAGCCAACGGGCCCTCTTCGCGCACTACCGCGCGGCCGACGTCGCACTGGTGACACCGTTGCGCGACGGGATGAACCTCGTGGCGCACGAGTACGCCGCGGCCCGAACCGACGAAGACGGCGTGTTGATCCTGAGCGAGTTTGCCGGCGCGGCGAAGCACCTCAAGGGCGCGGTCCTAGTGAATCCCTATGACGTGGAGTCGACCACGAACGCCATTCATCGCGCGCTCATGATGAAAGCCCCCGAGAAGCGCAAACGAATGCGAGCGTTGCGCGCCGAAGTCATGCGGCTCGACGTGCACCGTTGGGCTGATGGCTACCTCGCCGC
>CAXMRM010000265.1:0-7077 GCA_964196015.1 uncultured Myxococcota bacterium | reverse complement strand
CACGCTGTGCGCCGCCACGGCCCGCACGTGCGACGCGCTGGTGCGAGAGGAGATTGCCGACGTATCCGACATCGTGATCGCTGCCGCGGCGCACATCCCCCACCTCGACGATCTCAAAGCGATGGCCGAGGCCTCGATGGTTCCCGAGATCGAAAGCGCACTCCGCGCGTACGCCAAGCTTGAGCAAGCCACTCGTGCCGCGCAGCGGGACGGCCATGGATTCGCGGCTGCAGCCGATGCGCTGAAGGCGATCGGCAACGAGCTTCCCGTCGCGTGCTCCGCTCGGATCGAAGCATTCCGTCAGTCGCTGTCGCTTCTCGCGCGCGGGCTCCGCTCGGTAGGCGCTTCGAGCTCGCTCAGCGAAGTCGCCGAGCGTTCCTCGGGCACGCCGCTGTCCACCCTCGAACGAGGCGTGGCGACCATGGCCCAGCTCGTCAGCGGCTCTCGGCGGCGATTGGGTGCTTCCGTCAGCGACGACTCTCCCACATCAGCGGCCGCGATTTGGACCATGGGGCTCGAGGTCGAGCGTGCCCTTCGTGCGTCGGTCTCCGAGATCGATCAAGCGTTCGCGAGCGCAGTCGATGCGATCGACCGCGATCTACCCGGTGCGTTCGCGGAGCTCACAGGCGCGGTGCTCAAGCACTTGTGTTCGATTCCACTGGACGGCCCGAGGCGTGCGCCCAGCCTCGCCCCGTTGGAGCCCGACGCCGATGCGCCCTTGCCGGCATGGGCGCCACCCGGTCGAACTGTTGGCGGATTCTATCTCGTCCGAACCATCGGCACCGGCGCGGTGGGCTCCGTCTTCGTCGCGCGCCGCGCCGAAGAGCGGCAAGACGAAACAGCCCCGCTTTTCGCGTTGAAGGTGCCCGACTACTCTGCGGCCGCCGCGCGCACGCTCTCGGAGGAAGAATTCCTGCGTCTGTTTCGCGAGGAAGCTGGCGCGCTGCTCGCGCTGCCAGAGCATCCGAACATCGCGCGCTTCGTCACGTTCGACGCCGGCGCCCGTCCCAAGCCGATCTTGGTCATGGAGTTGGTGGAGGGACCAAGCCTCGAGCGCATGCTGGAGATGGGCGACCTCTCGCTCGAACGCGCCAGAGATCTACTTCTCGGCGTGGGCGCCGGCCTCGATGCGATGCACCAAGTCGGCGTCGGACATCTGGACGTCAAGCCGTCCAACATCATCGTGTGCAACGCGGAGGCCATCACCGGAGCGGGCCAGCCGCCTAAACCCGTGCTCGTCGACTTCGGCCTCGCAGGTCGACACTTGCGGCCCGGTTGCGGCACCGCGAACTACGGGGCGCCCGAGATTTGGGGAGCCGGGGACACGGCTCAAGCCCTTCCGGCGGACGTCTACGCGTTCGGCTGTTTGATCTTCGAGGCGTACACGGGAAAAACATTGTTTGGCGGCGACGGCGAGGCCGCTATGATCACGCAGCACGTCACGCACGACGGAGACCCGGACGCCGTGCGAGCGCTACTCGACCGCCCCGAGACCCAAGAGCTTGGCGCGTTGATCGCCCGTTGCCTCCGGCACGATGCACGCGACCGCATCACGATTCGCCAGGCCCGCCAGTTCCTCGCCAGCTTGAACCTCGGCGTCGAAGACCAGCACTGGCCCTTGCGCATCGCGAGCTAGGCCGACGGGTTAAACGCGAAGCGGGCCCCAGACCAAAGCCTGGAACCCGCCGCGCTGTGAGCGCGCCCCGCGGGGCGCTAACCTGTGACTACTGAGCGGCGTCCTCGTCCTCAGCTGCGCCCTCCTCGGGGCCCGTGTCGACGATGTGGAACTCGACGCGTCGGTTCTGCGCGAGATCTTCCTTCGTCTTCGCGTCGGGAACGAGCGGCCGGGTGGGACCGAAGCCCTCCGAGATCAGCCGCTCCTTGGCGACCTTTCCTCTGCCGACGACGTAACGGACCACCGTATCTGCCCGCTTTTTCGACAGCCTCATGTTGAACTTGAGGCTACCGGTCGAGTCACTGTGACCCTCGACGCGGATGATATCGATCTCCGGGTGCGCGTTCATGACCTTCGCCACGTTGTCCAGGAGTGCGTAGGAGCGCTTCTGGAGCCTCGCACTTCCGGTCTTGAAGTAGACCTTCTCGAGGATCTCGAGCCGACCCGCACCGAGCACGACCAGCTGAGCCTCCTGACAGCCGTGATTCTCCACGGTGCCTGGCTCATCCGGGCAATTGTCGACGCGGTCGGGAACGCCGTCGCCGTCGCGATCCGGGTCCGGACAGCCATTGTTCTCCGGCAGACCGGGCTCGTTCGGACACTGGTCGTCGACATCCAGGATGCCGTCGCCATCGTTGTCCGGATCGGGGCAACCGTCCTCGTCCTCGAAGCCGTCGATGTCTTCGGCGTCATTCGGGCAACCATCGTTGACGTCGAGAACGCCATCGCCGTCGTTGTCCAGGTCGGGACAGCCATCCTCGTCCTGGAAGCCATCGAAGTCCTCTGGCTCGTTCGGACACTGGTCGACGTCATCCAGCATGCCGTCGCCATCGGTGTCCAGCACCTTCTCCGGCTCAGGCATCGTGAAGCCGATCATGCCGACGCCACGCCAGTCTGGCGCGCCGTAACCGGGCGTCACACCCGCGCTCCCCGACACACCGACCACGAAACCCTTCGGATGAAGATACTTGAAGCCGCCGAGCACCTCAACTGGCGTTTCTTCTCGGGTCCAGAACTTCACGGTGCTATTTGCCGCGGTGCGGCCGAAAGCTTCTGCCGAGATCATGAACTGGTCTTGAGCGATCATCAGCAGCAGACCGCCACCAAAGGTGAACTCGTTGCCGACGAAAAGATTGTCGGCGACCAGCTGGCCCTTCGTGCCGAGCTTGTAGCCGGCCTGAATCGGGATACGAACGACGTCGCCGGCATTGAAGGTCATCAAGATCTCGAACCAGCCGCCGAGGAATGGCGACTCGTCGACCTGACCGGCGTACCTCTGCTGGTCGTCGGCGAGCGACGAGGTGTTGACCGTCATGGTGGCCTGCAAGGCAAGCTGGAACACGTCGCTCCGTGTGCCTAAGATGTTGCCTCGTGCACCGAAGTAGATATCACCGAAGTGGGCGCCGTTCGGAAGCAGGCCAGCAAACGGACCCGTGGCACCTCCCGGCAGGCCGGCGGCTGCGCCCTGTCCTTCATCGATGATGAAGTGGTAGGGGATGTCCATGTAAAGGACGAGGTGATCCCACAATCCCAGGTTCCAGTTGATGTGACCGGTCAGCTGCCGGTGGACGACGGATGACGTGATGCCGTTGTTCGCCTGTTCGAAGACGAGCGCATCATCGTTGTAGTCGATGTAGATCATGATCCCGAAGCGCTTGTGGCCCTGGCCGTCCGCGGTGCTGGTCGCGAAACCGTCCGTGGCCAATTCGGCCGGCCTGAACTGGTTCAAGTCGATCTGCGTCGAGTTCTGTGCGGAAGCGCCGGAAGCAACTCCGAGCACCGTCATGAACGTCGCTAGCAGCGGTGCGACCCAACCCCCGTTGAACATTCTTAGTTCATCGCTCTCTTTCACACCGTCCTCCATTGCATCCTCGCCCTGAGCTGAAGCCCCTAATCTCCTCATTAGTCTTGCCCCTAGTAGCATTGAGGTAAAAAAAGGGGGCAAAAAGCATCCGAACGGACGGCCTGAAAAGCCGTTGTTACAGAAAGAATCCGTTAGGATCACACACATGTCTTCCAGGGCTCGCTACCACGCCGCACCGGCCCCGATGACGGGGATGCCGCCGGGAATCCCCTACATCGTCGGCAATGAGGCGGCGGAGCGGTACAGCTACTATGGGATGCGCGCGATCTTGGTCATTTTCATGACCAAGTTCCTGATGAACGCACACGGCGAGCTCGACGTCATGACGGACGACCAGGCCAAGACTTGGTTTCACGTGTTCGTCACGGCGGTCTACTTCTTCCCGATCTTCGGCGCGATCATCTCGGACGCATTCGTCGGGAAGTATCGGACGATCATGGCGCTGTCGATCGTGTACTGCCTGGGTCACTTGACGCTGGCGATCGACGACACGCGAACCGGGCTGGTGCTAGGCCTAGGGCTCATCGCGGTCGGCTCGGGGGGCATCAAGCCCTGCGTGTCGGCGCACGTGGGAGACCAGTTCGGTCGGACCAATGCTCATCTGCTTCCCAAGGTCTTCGGCTGGTTCTATTTCTCGATCAATGTCGGCGCGCTCGCGTCGATTCTGTTCGCCGAGCCCCTCCTGCAGCGTTTTGGCTCTTCGGTGGCATTTGGAGTTCCGGGTGTCCTGATGGCAATCGCGACGTTCGTGTTCTGGATGGGTCGCCACAAGTTCGTGCACATCCCGCCAGGTGGGATCGCGTTCCTGCGTGAAGTGTTTAGCCGAGAAGGTTTCAAGGCGCTCGGTAAGCTCTTCATCATCTACGCCTTCATCGCGATGTTCTGGGCCTTGTTCGACCAACAGGGGTCGGCGTGGGTGCTACAGGCGCGACGGATGGACCGACACTTCATCGTGGATTGGGACCCCTCTCAGGCGCAGTGGCTCAATCCCGCCCTAGTGCTCCTCTTCATTCCGCTGTTTAATAGGGTAATTTACCCCGCATTCGAGCGCTTCTGGCCGCTCACCCCGCTGAGGAAGATTTCGCTTGGACTGTTCCTAACGGTGCCCGCATTCCTGCTGCCCGCATGGCTCGAAGCACGACTCGATGCCGGTGAAACCATCAACATCGTGTGGCAACTCGGCGGATACATCATCATGACCGCAGCCGAGATCCTCGTCTCGATTACCGCGCTGGAGTTCTCGTACACGCAAGCGCCCAAACGAATGAAGTCGTTGGTCATGGGCGTTTTTCTGATGAGCGTGTCGATGGGAAACCTCTTCACCGCCGCCGTGAACTTCTTCATTCAGAATCCAGACGGAACGAGCAAGCTCGACGGAGCCTCATACTACCTGTTCTTCGCTGCTGCGATGGCGGTCACTGCGATACTCTTCGTCCCGGTCGCCGTCTGGTACAAGGAGCGGACGTACATTCAAGACGACGCGCCAAGTGAGGCGGCAGGGTGAACATCATCGATAGAGCGCGGTCCTGGGTCGCACAGGACCCGGACCCTGACACGAGGCGCGAGCTCGAGGAGCTGATCGACCGCGGCGACGTCCAGGCGCTGCAAGAGCGGTTCGCAGGAGAGCTGCAGTTCGGAACCGCAGGGCTTCGTGGCTTGCTGGGCGCGGGCCCGACGCGCATGAATCGGGTGACGGTCGCCCGCTCCACCGCCGGACTCTGTGCATGGCTGGCGCAAGAGGTGCCAGAGGTCGCAACCCGCGGCATCTGCGTGGGTCGCGACGCCCGACTCAACAGCGACGTCTTCGAACGCGACGTCATCGAAGTCGCTTCCGGCGCAGGCATTCCGGTGTGGACCTTCAGCGATGTGGTACCGACGCCGGTCCTCGCATTTGCCGTCCTCGGGCTTCGCGCGGCGGGCGGTGTGATGATCACCGCAAGCCACAACCCTCCGGGGTACAACGGCTACAAGGTCTACTGGGAGAACGGCGCGCAGATCATCCCTCCGAACGATCGTGGCATTGCCGGCGAGATTCAGCGCACCCCCTCCGCGGACCAGATTCCTCGGCTCTCGCTCGACGAAGCGCGCGCGAGAGAGTTACTTCGGAAGGCCGACTCGGTACGCGAGGACTACATCGAGCGTATCGCTGCCGAAATGAGCCAGTCCGAAGGCCAGTGCGACGTGCGCGTCGCCTATACGGCGCTTCACGGCGTGGCGGAAGATACGTTTCGAAAAGTGCTGGCCCGCGCGGGCTTCGAGGACGTGCACAGCGTGGGCGAGCAGGCCGCCCCCGACGGCCGCTTCCCCACGGTTGCGTTTCCGAACCCCGAGGAGCCGGGGGCAATGGACCGGGTTCTCGCTCTTGCCGAACGAGTTGACGCTGATCTTGCGATTGCCAACGACCCGGACGGAGACCGAGTGGCGGTCGCGGTTCGCGGGGAAGGAGGCTTCGAGCTTCTTTCGGGGAACGATATCGGTGTTCTTTTGGCCGACGCTTTGCTCCGTCGACACCGCAAGACAGCCAAGCCCGTGGTGATCTCCACCGTGGTGAGCAGTCCGATGCTCGGCCCGGTCGCCGCGAGCTATGGGGCGCGCTGGGAACAAACCCTGACCGGGCACAAGTGGATCCAGAACCGTGCACTCGAGCTCGAGCAAGAAGACTTTACCTATGTGTTTGGCTACGAAGAGGCTCTCGGATACGCGCCCTCACCCGCCGTGCGTGACAAAGATGGGATCAGCTCGGCGCTACTGATGACCGACATGGCCTCGCGCCTCAAAGCACATGGCGAGACGCTGCTGGATGCCCGCGATGGGCTCTGGCGCAGCCATGGGTTCTTCGCCGACCGTCAGGTCTCGGTGAGGTTCGAGGGCGCCGACGCCCAAGCGCGGATGAGCACTGTCGTCGACCGCTACCGAGAAGAGCCGCCAACCAAGATTGGAGGACAACTCGTGCTTCGCATGCTGGATCTCGAACGGCAGGTGCAATGGACACCAGCGGGAGTGACTCCGCTCACCAAGCTTGCACGCAGCGACGTGCTGATCTTCGAGCTGGAGGGCGGGCATCGCGCAATGCTGCGCCCGAGCGGGACCGAGCCGAAGCTCAAGTACTACTTCTACGCGACCGCTTCGGTGCATGCGCAGGACGATCTCGCGGGGTCGAAGAAGCAAGCGTTCGCCATGCTCGAACGAATGGTCGAAGACCTCAGTCGTTCCAACGATTGCTGAGCAGCGCGCGGGCCAGTGCATCCCATGCATGCGAGGCGCGATAGAGTTCTTGCGCCTGACGTGCGTTGGTGCGGTGCCACGGAAGCGGTGGCCGACCATACGGATTGGGCGGCGGGAGCTCGGCGCTGAGCCCCTGTGCCTGCTGCTCACATGCCTCTGCTTGACGACGGCACAACGCAACGATGTCGTCGACCGGAGTCACGAGATGAGAAGACAAGTCGATGTCGACAACCTCTGAAAAATCACGCGAACTAACGCCAGCGAGCCACATCGCGCGTTCTACGTCACGGCCCCGCGCAGCCGGTGAATGCGT
>CAXMRM010000264.1:0-10686 GCA_964196015.1 uncultured Myxococcota bacterium | reverse complement strand
TCGATGCTCAAGAATCGGTCACCGGGTTGCAAACCTGCCTTCGCTGCAGGCCCATTCTCGAACACCGAAAGAATCGTCAGCCACCCGTCGCGCGTGGAGACCTCGACGCCCACGCCCGCGAAGCGCCCTTCGGCATCGCTCTTGAGAATCTCGTACTCTTTGGGATCCAAGAAAACGCTGTGCGGATCGAGCGAATCGGCGAGCCCGCGAATCGCTCCGTAGACCAAGCTCTCCTGATCGACCGGCTCGACGTAGCTCATTTCGATGTATGCCAGCGCGCGCGCGAAAATCGAAAGCGGCTCAAACGGACTGCGGCGCGCAGGAGCCTCCGATGCCATGGCCCCAACGAACACCACGGCGAGCATGCCAACTATGACCAAGCGGAGCATTTTGCTGCCGGATTTCTGACGGAACATGAGCTTCAAACCTTTGTCATTGACACTGCATCTATCCCTGGGTAGGACCACCAGATAGTTGAACTGGGCGCGTTCGCCAGATGGCACAGCGTCCGCATGGAGGATTCCTCACGATGTCCACGACTGATAAGCGCAAGCAGAGCCTCTACTTCCCGGAGTCGATGCTACACGACATCAAGCACGAATCGGCAAGGCTGGACCGCTCGCTCTCGTGGATCGTCCAACGCTGCGTGAAGATCGCCCTGCCTGAGATTCGCAAGCTGCCCTCGGTCAATGACATCCCGGACAGCCCGGAAGAGCCCGCGAAGAAGTAAGCTCCCTTAGCGTGCAGTACGATCGCGAGGGCTTTGTCGAAGCAGCGGATGGCACCCGCCTGTTCTTCGAGGAGCTCGGCGATGGCGAGCCTCCCGTCGTCCTGACCGATGGAATCGGCTGTGACGGGTTTGCCTGGCGTTATCTCGCCCCTCGGCTCGCCCGAAACCACCGCGTAGTTCACTGGCATTTTCGCGGGCACGGTCGAAGTGGGCCTCCAGTCGACCGCGACCAGCTGTCGATCGAAGACCTTGCTCGCGACCTCGGAAACACCTGCGACCACCTCGACATCGAGCGCCCCGTCATCGCTGCGCATTCGATGGGCGTTCAAGTCGCCCTCGAATACTACCGACAAAACCCCGACGGTGTCGCGGCGTTGGTCCTGATGTGCGGGACGTTCGGCCGCATCACCAGCACGTTTCACGGAACCGACCTCCTCGACCGAGTCCTGCCTGGCCTCATCCGAGGGACGCAGATGTTCCCGAGTGTGGCTCGCGCCGTCTGGGGGCGCGTCCCGGCAGCCATGGCGTTTCGCGTTGCGTGCGCGGGTCGGGAGCTCGACAGCGAACGCATTCAAGAGGAAGACTTCCAACGCTACTGGGAGCATTCCTCCCTGATGGACCCCGATGTATTTTTGCGCATGCTCCAATGTGCGGGCCGGCACGACGCGCGCAGCTTTCTTCCGGATGTCGACGTCCCGACGTTGGTGGTATCCGCGGAGCACGACACGTTCACACCGATGGCGCTCGCCGAAGAGATGGCGGCCGCGATCCCCAACGCAGAGCTCGAGCTGATCGAAGAGGCGAGCCACGCGGCGCCGGTCGAGCAACCGGATCGCATCGCCGAACGCGTCGAAGACTTTCTGTCCTCGCGGCTAGGGCTCACTCGGGCTCCGGCTTAGTACTCAGCCCGGAAAAGCTGCTGCCCGATCAGCACGAACGTGCCTCGGGGGACGTACGACTCGTTCGAGACGCGGACGAAGGTGCCGTTCGAGCTACCGACGTCGGTGAGAAATATGTGCCCGACCTCGGAGTTGACGCGGCAGTGAAGCCCGGAGACATAGCCGTCCTCGGGAAACACCACGTCGCCGCGCTCGCGGCCGAGGTGGATGCCCTGAGGCGGAATCGGATAGCTGGCGCCTGTGGTCTCCCTGCCGATCACGAGCGAGATGCGGCCCAGGTAGCCGCGGTGCGGACTCCCCATGTACTGCGTGCCGTCGGCGGCCGGATCAGGTGCGGCCGGCCCCTCGAACCGCAGGATCTCCTGTCCGACGCGGAAGATGCTTCCGTCGAAGAGCTCGATCGGGACGTCCGGCTCAATTCGAATGTAGACCCCGTTGAGGCTTTCCATGTCTTTGACGACGAGCTGGTCGCCCTCAAAACGGAACTCCGCATGCTCGGGCGAGAGATACGCGTCGTTAGCGAAGATGCCGCCCGTACTCCGGCCGATCAGGGTATCGCCCCCGGACAAAGGGAACGCCCCACCTTCGGAACCGTCAGGCTGAATCAGCACCAGTCGCGCACGTGCCGTGGCCGGCTGAAGGGCCTCGGCGACAGCCGGCGCCGAGACGCGCTCTGCCGGCGCATCGGCCGGCGTTTCTCCCGACGCCTGCGCTTGCAGGTCGTCCCCACACACGTGACAGAAACGGAAGTTCTCGGGAACCTGCGAACCACAGTGCGGGCACGGCGAAGTCTCACCTCCGAGCGGTGCGAGCTCGGGCGGCAGCGGATCCGCCACCGCGACAGGCTCCGAACGCGCGGCCTCCACCGGCGTCGAGTCCACTTCGAGCTGAGGCGCCGACGCGAGCGCCTCGGCTCGCGCAGCTTGCGCCTGGGGCGCGTTCGTCGTTCGGCCCGGCGAGGGCGTGCCACGCGGCGGCGTAGGCGCTGAGAAGGAGCCCGGCTGGGACGACTGGCGCGGAAGCTCAGCACCGCAACCCAGACAGAACTTGTAATGGTCCTGGTTTTCCTTGCTGCATCGTGAACAGACGATCACGCCGTCACCTCCACTCGGAGCAGATTCCTGCCCAAAAACAGGTAGTCCCCATGACTCAGCTCCCGTTCGCCCCGAATGCGCACGTAAGTGCCGTTTTGGGAGTTTTCATCCACCAGCTCCAGGGTTTCCCCGGACATTTCGACTCGGGCGTGCTTGGACGACAGGTGGACGTCGTCCGGGAAATTGATGTCACAGTCCTCGCGACCGATTTGGACCGACTGCTCGCCGGCGCAGCAGACGATCCCGTCCATGCCCCCCTCGAGCACCTGCGTGACGCGGAACGCGCTCGGGCGCCTCGGTGACGAATAGAAATGCGTCTGATCGGCCTCGGGGCCCGACGTGTCCTTGGGCGTCGCGTCGATACGAAACAGTTGTTGGCCGCACATGAAATGGTCGCCGATCTGAATCGGGGAGGCCCCTCGAATCCGGATGTACACCCCGTTCAAGCTGCCCTCGTCCCGCACGACGAGCTTTTCGCCTCGGTAGAGGAAGTTCGCGTGCGCGGGGCTGAGCCAGTTGTCGCTTGGGAAAGGGATCTGGTCCGCTTCCCGACCAGCGACGTGCTCGGTCGCCTGAAGCAGGTAGCTGAGCCCCTCGCCCATCTCCTCGTCTCCGCGGACGACGATGAGGCGCGCCTTGCCCGACATCTGCAGTGCTCCGAAGAACCTGGTTTCCAGCGTCTGCGCTTCGGGGGGCACGCCAGCCCCACAGGCCCCGCAAAACTTGTGTCCGGACGGAACCGCGCTTGCGCACTCCGTGCAGACGTAATTGCGAGCTTGCTCCATGCCCTCGTTCCCCTCTTGGCCCTACCCCAATGGTGGCAAACCTATCGGGAGTTGTAGGCCATCGAATCACCCCTAGTCAATGCGTGCTCGGCTTGGCGATTCCTCGAGTCAAAGCGCCTTTGCTTGTCTCGGCGCTGCGACTACCCTCTCGCCGATGGAGCTCCTCGCAGGCGCATTGTTGGAGCGGCCCCCGGGGCCGAAGTACACGTCCGAGCTTCGTTTTGCGGAGCTCGCCCCCCAGGCTCCTCTTCCCAAACCGGGGACGCTGGCCAAGTGGCGGCAAAAACTTCCTGACGGGTTCGAGCTGGGTCTGCGCGCGCCGGACGTATGCTGGCGATCGCCCAAAGGTCCACTGCTACCAAGTGATGCGCTCGACGCCGGTTTAGAGTGGCTTTCCCAGGCCGCGGACGCACTCCACGCGTCAATGGTCGTCATCGCCACGAGCGCCACGGTGACCACCGGGGCGCGGGACCGAGAGCGGCTCCACGAATACTTTGCCCGAATTCCCCGCACCGATGGTCGGCTCATCGTTTGGAAGCCAACAGGCCTTTGGGAGCCGGAAACCGTGCAGACCATGGCGAAGACGCTCTCAGTCGTAGGCGCATTCGATGCCATCGACGACCCGGCGCCGCACGCGGATGTCGTGTATGCCTCCTTGCTCGCGGAGGGATTCCGGCGCTCGTTTTCGCACGCACTGCTCCTCGACGTGCTCGGAAATCTCCAAAGCTCTGGCGCGACGCGGGCATTCGTCACGATCGAGTCGGAGCGGTCCTTTCGAGAAGCGCGCTTGCTTCAAGCACTGTCCGAAGGGCGAGAGTGAGCGCGTGGAATGCGAAGATCGCGCGCGTTGACCAACCCGAGCCCGGGCTCCTGAGTCTTTCCTTCCGAGCCGACGGCCGCAACGAGGTGCTGATCCTCGTCACGCTCCCGGGAACACTGGAGCTAGGCGTGGTCGATGAACGGCCGCGCGGCGCCAGGGCCAGCCCCGCGGTATCCCAGCTCCGGCGGCACGCCGAAGGCGCGCGAATCGAAGCCGTGGAAATGAGCCGGCGAGCTGTTCGGCTGTCACTCACGCGGGCCGACAAGACGCGCTTTCTAATCGCCACGCCGAGCAAGCCCTACGGCGCATGGTGGCTCTGCGAAACCGACGGCTCGGTCGTGGTGCGCTCACCTGGCGCGCCACCGACGGTGCCGGCCGAAGACGAGCACCTCAGCCCGAACAGCCTGGACGAACTCCGCACCGGCGGAGCGTCGGTGCTGGGCGTCCACCGATCGATGCGCAAGGGCCAGCTCGAGCGTCTGCTGGAAAGGCACATCAAGCGCCTCTCGAAGAAACGCGACGCGATTCGCGGCGATCTCGAACGGGCCGCAACGGCGGAAGAGTTGCACGAAAAAGCGAGCCTTATCCTTGCGTATGCTGCCGAAATTCCAGTCGATGCGCCCTATTTTGAAACGACGACCTGGGACGATGATCCCCGGCCGATCCGAATCGAGCTCGACCCGCGCAAGAGCCCAACCGAGCTCGCGCAGGACCTCTTCAAGAAGTCCAAACACCTCAAGCGAGGGTTGGATGTCGCACCAGAGCGACTCCACACCGTGGAAGCGGAGCTCGCCGAGCTCGTGCGAACTCGCGACGCGCTCGGCGACGACTCGGCCAATGAGCTGGCGATGAAGCTCGAAGCCCTGGGCGTTTCGATCACCGCGCCGAAAGAGGAAGCACGCAAACGGCGACAGGCGGGCGAACGTCTCCCTTACCGGGAGTTCGTCACAGCCGACGCGTCGGCTGTGCTGGTCGGCCGCAGCGCCGCCGACAATGATCGCCTCACCCTTCGCGTGGCGCGTCCGCACGACTTATGGCTGCACGCCCGCGGCGTCACGGGGGCCCACGTCATCGTTCGACTCGCCAAAGGGAAGTCCTGTTCGCCCGAGTCGCTCGTCGACGCAGCAACCCTGGCGGCGCACTTCAGCGACCTTCGCGCAGAGACGGTGGTCGACGTGCTCTACACGCCGCGACGATTCGTGCACAAACGAAAAGGAAGCGCGGTCGGCTCCGTCACACTCGGAACCGAAAAAGTGATCGCAGTGCGCCTCGAACCTGCCCGACTCGAGAGGCTCCTCAAAAACGAAAAGAGGGTGCTCTAAGCCCCTCTTAAATGACTAACGCCCCAGCCAATCGCCTGGGGCATTAGCGGACGAACACCCTCCTAGAAGGAAGAGGGATCGCCACGACAGACTGCGCGAAGACCCGGAAAAACCAGGGCCTTAGGCCAGGGGCCACCCAGAGGTGACCCCTTGGTCGACCAGAAGGTCTACCGCCTAGAAGGTTATTTCTTCTTGCGAGCCACGCGCTTCTTCGGTGCAGCCTTCTTCTTGGTTGCACGCTTTTTGGTTGCACGCTTTTTGGTTGCGCGCTTTTTGGTTGCGCGCTTTTTGGTTGCACGCTTTTTGGTTGCGCGCTTCTTAGTTGCACGCTTCTTAGTTGCACGCTTTTTGGTTGCGCGCTTCTTAGTTGCGCGCTTCTTAGTTGCGCGCTTCTTCGGTGCAGCGCGCTTTTTAGTTGTGCGCTTCTTTGCCGCACGCTTCTTTGCTGGCCGCTTCTTCGCGGCTTTCTTTGTTCGTTTTTTTGCAGTCGCCATTTCGACCTCCTCCAAGGTGGGTCAATATTGCAGGTGCACGTACCGTATTGTCACGTCACTTCACGTGTCAAGCGGAACCGCACATGAATTATACATAACTTTGCTCTATTTGTGCCAAAACTTTTGCAATGTCGACTCTCAACATTTCGTAATCATTGATAAACGCATCAATATCAGACCACGTTGAAAAGCTGAAGAAAGTTCTTACACGTATTGCGCCGTGGGCGATTGCGATTCGAAACAGCAGATCGCTTGCGCCCGGAGAGAACCTGGGATCGCGTTGACCGGAATCTGCTCTGGGACTATCTTTGGCACCAGCTGGGGCGCTACCCGGCTGCACCGCAAGGGCGGGGACGCGCGAAGTGCGAGGCTGAAGCCGCAAATCAACACTACGCAGCGCCCGTTCAACCCAACGCCTGCCCATCAGGCGTAAGGGAACATTTTTGGCGATATAAGGAGTCCCGATGCAACCGGGAACATACGAATTCAAGGTTGGCGACAAAGCCATCTATCCCAAACAGGGCGTGACCGAGGTCGTTTCGATCGAGGAGCGCAAAATTGGCACGGCGACGATGGAATTCTACGTCCTGAAGCCGCTGGATGCGAAGAACAACGACCGGATCCGAGTTGCGGTCACGCAGGCCAAGAAGGTGGGTCTCAGGCCCCCGATCTCCGAGACGGACATCAAGGAGATTTTCGCCCTGCTCGAGGAGCAGCCTGTGGTTTTCGACAATCAGACCTGGAACCGCCGATACCGTGGTTTCATGGACAAAATTAAGACCGGCTCGGTTTTCGACGTGGCCGAGGTCATGCGCGACCTCTATCGGCTACAGGTCGATAAGTCTCTTTCCTTCGGCGAGAAGAAAATGCTGGAAACCGCGCGCAATCTCGTCGTGAAGGAGATCGCCGTGGCGCGTTCCGAGCCCGAAGAGACCACGCAGGCTGACATCGAACAGATCTTCGAGAAGAGCTGACTCTTCCGAGGAATTCCAACGCTGGCCCTGCGCGCTCGGCATTAGACGTCGTGACGGGCCAGCCGATTCGTGCACAATCGACCTGAAGCCAAGCCGCTCGGTCGACCGCGTCTGATCCCCGAGAACGCTGATAACGGAAACACGCATGGCGAAAAATACACTTCTGATCAACGTCGACATCGGAGAGACGCGCGTTGGTCTCATCGCGGACGGTGTGCTCCGCGAGCTCTACGTCGAGCGGCGGCATCATCGATCCCCCGTTGGCAACATCTACCTTGGCCGAGTGACCCGCGTCCTGCCAGGGATGCAGGCCGCGTTCATCGACATCGGGATCGACCGCGCGGCCTTCCTTCACGTGGAGGACCTCCAAGCGGAGGCCGGCATTGAAGAAGAGGGCGAAGGAAGCGAAAAGCGTGGCGCCTCTAAAGGGCGGCGGAACCGAGTCTCCAGAAAAACGCCGATTCGCGACCTTCTCACCGAGGGGCAGCAGATCATGGTGCAGGTCTCGAAGGGGCCGATCGGCACCAAGGGCGCTCGGGTCACGAGCCACGTTGCACTCCCGGGGCGCTACGTCGTGTTCATGCCCACGGTCGACCACGTCGGGGTTTCGAAGCGGATCGGCAACGATAGCGAGCGGCGGCGGCTCAAAGAGGTCATCGACTCGGTCAAGCCCCCACAGGGCGGTGTGGTCGTGCGGACACTCGCGCAGGGGCTCACAAAGAAGAAGCTCAAGGCCGACATCGGCTACCTCGTGCAGCTCTGGGAGCAGACTCAGACTGCGCGCGAGGCAGTGAGAAAGGCCCCTGCTCTCGTGCACGAGGAGCCGGACCTCGTAATTCAGTCGGCGCGGGATCTCTTCACAGAAGACATCAACGAGATCATCGTCGACGATCGCGACGAGTACCAGCGCCTCAAGGACTTTTTGACGCTCTTCCTGCCAGAGCGCGCCGAGGACGCGCTGCTGTACGAAGGCCACGAACCCTTGTTCGATGAATACGGCATCGAGGAAGAGATTAGCCGCGCGCTTTCCCGCAACGTTCCGCTCCCTTCGGGCGGGCACCTCGTAATCGACCAAGCGGAAGCGTTGACGGCGATCGACGTCAACACTGGGAGGTTCACCGGCAAGGGACAGGACGTCGAGCAGACGATCTTGCAAACCAATCTCGAGGCGGTGCCTGAGATCGCGTATCAGCTCTTGTTCCGAAACATCGGCGGCCTGATCGTGCTCGACTTCATCGACATGGAACGGCATGCCCATCGGGAAAAGGTCTTCAAGGCACTTCTGGCGGCGCTCAAGAATGACAAGTCCAGGACGACCGCGCTTCGCATCAGCGAGTTGGGTCTCGTCGAAATGACTCGGAAGCGAACGCGGCAGTCACTGGGGCGCACGCTATACGAACCGTGCTTCTTTTGCGACGGGACCGGACTTCTTCAGTCCAAGGAAACGGTATGCCACGAGATCTTCCGGCAGATGCGGCGCGAGCGGGACTCCCTCCCGGGCTACAAGATCATCATCAGCGCGCACCCAGCCGTCTGTGACATGCTCGAACGCGAAGAAAAGGCATCGGTCGAAGAGGCGGCTCAGCGCTTTCAACGACGTATCGAATTGAAGCCGCGAAACGACTATCATCTCGAGCAGTTCGACCTGACGGGAGACTGACGTTTCGATGAGCAACGACGACGGCAAACGCATCGAGAAACGGGTGACGATCAACAAGGAATTCGAATCGTTCGACGCGTTCGTTCACGAGTACGTGACGAACGTGTCGCGGTCCGGCCTATTCATCCGCTCGAAGGAGCCCCTTCCGGTCGGGACGGAGATCGATCTCACATTTACCGTGATCATGGACGACCTCGAGACGATCGAAGGCACCGGCCAGGTGGTGCGTGTGCAGGACGACCCGCCCGGAATGGGCGTCGCGTTTACCAAGCTGACAAGGTACTCGGAAGACCTGCTCGTTAGGTTGTTGACCCTGCACGGCGCCGCGGGCGCGCGAAACGCCTGAGGGACTTTGGGTGACTGACGGTGGCGGGGGCAGTGCCAGCGTTCGGGCTCTACTTGCTGCTTAGATAGCCTTTTTCGAGCAGCGCTACGACGACCTCGGCGACCTCTGGGTCCGGCTTGCCGCTGTGGTTCATCATGTCGACGAGCGTGTCGTGGTTGAGCGCGAGCTGAATCACGTCCAGCTCCTCGGGCGAAGCATCGCGAAGCGGCGTCTCCAGCGGAGAGACCACCGAAACCCTCGATTGCAGCGGCGGGAGTGCGTCTCCTAGACGCATCATCTCATCGAGCTGGCGCATGCCCTCCATGAGGAGACCTTCGATGCTGCCCCGAATCTCGGCTGGGAACGCGCGCTCCACCTTTGGGAGCAGGTCAAAGGTGCCCTTGTCCCAGACGAGCACGCGATAGAATGCCTTCTCGGGCGGCACCGACTCGTCCCCGTTGACGACGGCGAACTGCACCAGGCCCTCTTCCAGGTAAATCGACCCGACGTCGGTCTCGGTGCTGATCTGCAAGACGCCTGTTTTCTTGGAAGCAGAGAACAGCTGAAGGAGATCGGGCAGCGCCACCTCGGCAATGGAGCCGGTCATGGTGCTGACTGTCGACGGTCGTGCGCTCGAGGCCGCGGCGTCCATCTTGTCCTTGGCGTCCTGCACCGAGGCGGACCCATCGGAGGCGACCACCTTGATGATGCTCGTGCCGATCAGGATGCGGTCGCCCTCGGCCAACTTGGTTCGGGTGATCTTCTCGCCATTGACGAAGCTCCCGTTGGTCGAACCGAGATCTTCCAAGAAGATGTCCCCGCTCTCGACGGAAATCTTCGCATGGCGGCGCGAGACCATGTCCTCCACGAGGACCATCTCGAGCTCGCTCGAGCGCCCGATTACAATCTCCCCGTCCTCAGGAAGAGGGAATTCCCCGCCCTGGTACTTTCCAGAGATGAAACGCAGCGCCAACGGCAACGTTAGACCTTCAATCACCAACTCCCCTTGCTCCAACCCCATTGTAGCGAAACCACCGTCTTGAATCAGCGTTAAGGCTAGGTGCTGGTCGTGCAAGCGGTCAAGCCTTTGGCGGGACTAGAAGGGGGAGAGGACGATTATGGGTTGCAGCGGAGCCCATGCTAGAAGGTTAGGGATGGCCCGTGCGGCGGCTTTGATGGCTTGCCTGCTGGGTCTTTTAGGGGCGATTCCGGCAGGGGCCCAAACTAAAGACCTGACCAGGCGCTGGCGGACGGTCCGGAGCGAGCACTTCGAGGTCAACTACCCAGAGCCCCTGGCTCTGGTGGCCCGGCGGGTCTTGGCGGTCGCCGAAGGAGCCAACGCGAAGCTGGCGCCCCTCCTCGGCCACCAACCCAAAAAACGCGTCCAGATCATCCTGACTGACGAATCCGACGCCGCCAACGGCAGCGCCACAGCGCTGCAGTACAACACGATTCGGCTCTTCGTGAGCGCGCCGGACGACCTCTCGGTGCTCGGTGACTTCGACGACTGGCTAACAACCCTGATCACTCACGAACACACCCACATCTTGCACCTCGACAATATAGGCGGTCTGCCTGCGATC
>CAXMRM010000263.1:0-12854 GCA_964196015.1 uncultured Myxococcota bacterium | reverse complement strand
CATCTTCTTCTCCCTTCTGATCGGTGTGTTCATCGGGCTAGCCGAGCATCGCGAAGGGTCGAAGGACGCCAGCGTGGTGCGGCGCTTCTTTTCGGGCCTGTTCGACGTGATGATGCAGATGACGCTCTTCGTGGTGAAGTTCGCTCCGATTGGCGTGTTCGGCTTCACACTGTACGCAGCCGCCGGTAAAGGCCCGGCCGCGTTTCAAGTCCTGGGATGGTACGTCCTGAGCGTCTTTATCGCACTCCTGATTCACGCAACGGTGACACTGCCGACGATCCTGAAGCTAGCCACCGGCCGCTCGCCGATCGCGTACGCCCGACAGCTCACCACCGCGCTGGTGACTGCCTTCAGCACGGCGTCCAGCAACGGCACCCTCCCCCTCACGATGCAAAACGTGGAAGAGGCGGGCGTGCGGCCACAGGTGACCTCGTTCGTCCTCCCACTCGGTGCGACGATCAACATGGATGGCACTGCGCTCTACGAAGCAGTGGCGGTTCTGTTCATCGCGCAGGTCTACGGCCTGGACCTCAGCCTCGCGCAACAAGGCCTCGTGGCGCTGACCGCGCTCCTCGCAAGCATCGGAGCCGCCGGCATCCCACACGCCGGCATGGTCATGATGGTCGTCGTGCTCAATGCAGTCGGGCTACCGACGAGCGCGGTCGCCTTGATCCTCGCAGTGGACCGCATCCTCGACATGTGCCGAACGGCCGTGAACGTCTGGTCGGACTCGGTGGCGGCTGCGGTAGTGGACGCGAAGGAATAACGCTTCCCCTGTCACTGACACTGCCGCGCGAGCTCCGCGACGCCCTTCGCCAACCGACTTGGCAACAATGGCCCCTCATAGATGAACGCCGTATAGATCTGCACCAACGTCGCGCCAGCTTGGATGCGTTCCCAGGCCTGCTCTGCCGTCTCGATACCGCCGACCGAGATCAACACCAGCCGGTCGCCGACCCTGGCCCGCAAACGCTTCAACACTTCGAGTGAGCGCTCGTGAACCGGTGGACCGCTCAAGCCGCCGGCGCCGCAGCGTTCGACGTCGGACGCATCGCTGCGGAGCCCGTCTCGTCGAATCGTCGTGTTGGTGGCGATGATCCCGTCGAGTCCCAGATTGAGCGCGAGATCCGCTACGGCATCGACGTCCTCGTCGGCCAAATCGGGAGCGATTTTCACGAGCAACGGCACGCGGCGTGCGGGGGACACTTCATTAAGTGCTTCACGAACTGCGCCCAAGAGCGGGCGCAGCTTTTCCGTCGCCTGCAGGTCGCGCAGACCCGGTGTGTTCGGGGAGCTCACGTTGACCACCAGATAGTCGGCGAGCGGGCCCAGCCGCTTGGCGCTGGCCACGTAATCGCCGATCGCCTCCTCGTCGAGGACGACCTTCGTCTTGCCGATATTGACCCCCACGATCGTCTCGTGCGGATGCTCCAACCGCGCAACCGCATCCGCCGAGCCGTGGTTGTTGAAGCCCATACGGTTTACCAACGCGTGGTCCCTTGGAAGCCGGAACAGCCGTGGCATGGGGTTACCCAGCTGCGGTTCTCCGGTCAGAGTCCCCACCTCGACGAAACCGAAGCCGAGCGCCCCCAACGCCTCGTACCCGACCGCATCCTTGTCGAAGCCCGCAGCTAGCCCGATTGGGTTCGGAAAGTCGAGGCCCAGTGCTCGAACACTCGATGCGCCGTCGCCTCGGTGAAGCGCGCGCCGGACGAGCGCCAGCAGTCCCGGAACCGCGGCCAGCCATCGCAGACAAGCGAAAGCGAAATCATGGGCGGCCTCTGCGGGAAGCAGATACAGCAACGGACGAATCAACGTGCGGTACACGGTCCCCTCAGCGAGCGAGCGCGGACCATATCGTGTCGTCCCCGAGGCGTTGGCCGATGCGCACGTCGAACGCCTCCTCGATAGGGCCAAGGATCCCTGGGTCGGCGGCATGCACTTGGCGCAGCGCCTCTCGAGACTGCGCAACTCCGGTCGGACTCATGCGACCAAGCGGCGGGCGCTTGGTTGGCGCGATCATCCCGAGCCCCGCCATCATGACCTTCAGCGGCACCGGGTTTCGGAACTTGTCGGTGACCTCGACGCTTTGTCCGTTCGGCAACGTCCGCACTGCGGTGACTGAGCAGGTGACGCTCCTGAGCAACGGAGCGAGCGCCTGGCTGAGCCGTTCGGCCTCTTCGGTGTCGCCGGCCACCTGCGCGCGAACCATCGAACCGATGGCGCCCGGCGCGATGTTGGAGATCACGCTGACTACCCCACTCGCACGGACGTCTTCGTCGCGCATCATCGTGAGCGTCAGGTCGTCGTCGCCCGAAAGAATGCTCAACGCCGGCCCCGCGAGCCGACGGTCCAAGCGCATGCGATCGAGGTCGCCTGTGGCTTGCTTCACGGCGGGCACTCGCTTCGGGTCGTTGAGGTGCAAGATAGCAAGGTCGGCCGCAGAAAGCGCACAGCCGGTGCGCCCCGGAATCACGTAAGGCACGACCGGAATGTCGGGCACACCCTCGAGGATTCGCTGGTAGTACTCTGTGCGCAGTTCGAGGCTCGAGGGGCCGTTGTAATAGCAGTCCACCAGTAGCACCGCGGTGGCGCCGGCTTCCTTTGCCTGAGTGCTCGCGCGAATCGCTTCCTGGGTGTTGTTGCTGCCCGTGCCGGCCAAGATGCCTGTGCGCCCTTCCACTGCGCGAGCCGTGGCATCGATGACCGCGTCATGTTCTTGCCACGAGAGGGTGGGCGATTCGCCGGTTGTCCCGCACGGAAGGACGCCGTCAACGCCTTCCTGCACCTGAAACTCGATCAACCGACGCAGCGAATCGTAGTCAACCTGTCGGTCCGTCGAGAACGGAGTCGTCAGGGCGGTCCAGACGCCATGGGGTCGAAAGGTCCCACTCATGCCGGGACCTTAGCGTTATTCGTCGCAAAGGAAAGCGGGATTGTCCTTGACCAAAATCCAAAAAAAGCCCACCAACGCGACAAATGGCAGCTTTGGCCGCAGCTCTGGTCCTCGGTTCGTTTCTACTCGCGTATCGATTCTACGCGCGATTTCTCGGCGAACGTATTTTCCAAGACCAAGAGGATACCGTCACGCCGGCGCACGAGTTTGAGGACGGCGTCGACTTCGTGCCCACGCAGCGCGCCGTGCTGTTCGGACACCACTTCACTTCGATTGCCGGAGCGGCGCCAATCATCGGTCCTTGCGTGGCTGCGTACTGGGGCTGGGGGCCCGCGCTGGCGTGGGTCGTCCTCGGCACGATCTTCATGGGCGCCGTACACGACTTCGGCGCACTGGTCGCTAGCGTGCGCGAAAAGGGACGCTCGATTGCGGACATCACCGCCAAGACGATCAGCGGGCGGGCTCGAATCCTGTTCATGTGCTTCGTGCTCGTGCTGATCTGGCTCGTCCTCGCCGTCTTCGCGATGGCCATCGCAGGGCTCTTCGTTAGCCAGCCAACCAGTGTCATCCCGATCAACATTCAAATCCTGGTGGCCCTCGTGATCGGATGGCTGGTCTACAAGCGTCGCGTGAAGCTCCTCTGGCCGTCGCTGATCGCGCTTGCGGTGCTCTACTTCTTCGTCTGGGTCGGAACGAAGGTGCCGATCGACTTCGTAGCGATGGGAGTCGACCCGCACCGCGCAGCGACAGGCTGGATCTTCTTTCTTCTGATTTACTCGGCGATTGCCAGCCTCTTACCAGTCTGGCTACTGCTTCAACCGCGCGACTACATCAACAGCCACCAACTCTTCGTCGGCTTGGGGCTCTTGTTCCTCGGCGTCCTGATCGCGCATCCAAACTTCGACGCCCCCGTGTACCGCAGCCCCGAGGCCGGGGCCCCTTCGATCTTCCCGGTCTTGTTCGTCACGATTGCCTGCGGTGCGATCAGCGGCTTCCACGGTCTCGTGGCGTCCGGAACGACGTCAAAGCAAATCGGGCGCCTGCGGGACTCTCGCTTGATCGGGTATGGCGCCATGCTGGGTGAAGGTTCACTCGCCCTTGCCTCGACGCTTGCCGCAGTCGCCGGCATCGGCTTGGTCGGCGCGTGCACCCTACCCGGCCAAGGCGCGATCGATGATCTGAGCTGGGCGATCTACTACGACAGCTGGGCACATGCGGGCGGTAACAAGGCGGCTGCGTTCGTGCTCGGTGGCGGCGCATTCCTCGAGGCCGTTGGCCTGTCATCGGAGTTCGCGCGCACGCTGATGGCGGTTCTGGTGATCGCGTTTGCCGCCACGTCGCTGGACACCGCAACACGCATCCAACGGTTCATTCTCAGCGAGCTCGGCGCCGCGCTCCGGATCAAGCCGCTGACCAATCCTTACATCGCGACGATCATCGCGGTCGTGCCCGCAATGTACCTGGCGCTCGCCGAGACACCGGACCCGGCAACGGGCCAGTTCAGGGCCGTCGGCTGGGTGCTCTGGCCGATCTTCGGCGCGAGCAATCAGCTACTGGCAGCGCTCACGCTGATGACGCTGGCGCTCTACTTCTATTCCCGGAAGCGACCGGTTTGGCCTCTGGTCATCCCCATGGCTCTGGTGATGCCGGTCGCAGGCTTGGCGCTGATCACCAATCTCCAGCAGTTCCTCGCGGAGGGCAACGCCCCGCTGACCGCGTTGGCGTCACTCCTGCTCGTGCTGCTGCTGTGGATGATTGTCGAGGGGATCATCGCCGTGCAGCGACTTAGACGCGCTTAGCTCTTCTTGACCATCCGATAGAGCCACAAGATGAGCACCGCTCCTGCGCTTGCGATCGCGAAGCTGCGGACGTTGAAGCCGGTCACGTCGCCGAAACCGAGACGGGTCCCGATAAACCCGCCGACGATCGCGCCAACCACGCCGAGCAAGGTCGTCTTGATGAAACCTCCACCGTCGTCACCCGGCATTACGAACTTGGCGAGGATCCCCGCAAGCAACCCAAACAAGATCCACGAAACGATTCCCATCGGCGCCCTCCTTCCCGGGGAGTGTTGAGCAATTGCGGTGGCAGTGCCAGTGCCAGCGTCAGCGTCAGCGTCAGTGCCAGCGTCAGCGTCAGCGTCAGTGCCAGTGCCAGTGTCAGCGTCAGTGTCAGCGTCAGCGCCAGCGCCAGCGCCAGTGCCAGCGTCAGCGTCAGCGTCGGCGTCAGCGTCAGTGTCAGCGGAGCATGAGGTAGATGACGACGCCGGTGACTGAAACATACAGCCATATCGGCAGCGTCCACCTCGCGAGCCGCTTGTGCGCGGCGAAGCGCTCGCGTGTCGCTAGATAGAACGTCGTCAGGATCATTGGGAGCATCACGATCGACAAGAGAACATGGGTGATCAGGATCGTGAAGTAGACAGTGCGAATCGCGCCGACGCCCTGGTAGTGCGTGTCGCCCTGGGCGTAGTGGTAGAGAACGTAACCGACCAGGAATACAGCGGAGGCTGCGAAGGCGGAAACCATCAGTCGCTTGTGGATCTCGCGGCGGCCTCCGCGAATCGCCGCTAACCCGAGGACGAGCAAGGTGGCCGAGGTGGCGTTGAGCGCGGCGTTGACGGCGGGCATGAAGCTCAGGTCGGCGTTGACGCCGTCGCCTTCACGAACGAGGAGGAGCCAGCCGAGAAAGCCAACCGCCGCGGTCGAAACCAAGGCGTTGAAGATCCAAAAGCTCCGGTCGCTGTGGCCAGACACCCGGCGAGCGTAGGCTCAACCTCGAAGGTCGGCCAGGGCCTGGTCCACCGCGGCGAGGACCTCCGGGACTTCGTCGTGCGCGTTCGGCCAGTGCGGCGCGAACCGCATCAAGCCGTCGGGCGTGTTGCAAATGACACCTCGGTCCCGGAGTGCTGCGGCGAGCTTCGACAAACGCACGTCGCCGGGCACGGTCGCGCCGAGCAGCGTGGAGCGAAGCGCGGACGTCTTGGCGCGATGACTGCGGAATCCACGTTCGACGAGACCTGCCTCGAGCTGGTCGAGGTACGCTTCGACGTGAGCGTGAACGGCCGGCACCCCAAGCTGGCTCAGCAGCTCGATCGACGCGCCCAACGCAGCTAGGCCGATGACGTTGCTCGTCCCAATCTCCAGCGCCTGCGCGCCGTGCTTGAAGGGACTGTCGTAGCGCAACTTGGGCTCGTCCCCCATCAAGAACTCGACCGGGTCCTCGTGGCCGAGCCAGCCTGCGAGCCTTGGATTCAAGGCTGCGGCACACCGTTCTGCGACGTACAAAAAGCCGGCGCCCTCGGCGCCCATCAGGTGCTTGTGGCTGCCCGAGCTGAGGTAGTCGATGCCCGCAGACACATCGACCGGCGTCGCACCGAGCGCCTGAATCGCATCGACGAAGATCTCGGCATCGTACTCGTGGCAAAGCGCGGCCATCTCCGCGAGCGGCATTCGCAGGCCTGTCTTGTACTGCACGGCGCTCACGGCGACGACCCGCGCACCGCGCTCGAGAACGCGCTGGAGCTCGGCGAGGCCCTCGTCGACTGAACGATGAAACGCGTCGAGCGACAACCAGCGAAGATCCAGATGAAACTCCTCGGCGGCCTGTTGCCATGGGGTTACGTTCGCCGGGAACTCGCCGTCGAACAAAACCACCCGGTCGCCCTTCCTCCACGGCAAGCCGAACGCAATATCGATGACCCCCTGCGTCGTGTTGGCGACGAACGCGATCTCGCTCTGATCGGCGGAGATCAGTACCGCTAGCTCCTGCCGGACCTGCCGAAGTCGCGGCGCCCAACGGACGAAGCCCGCCATCCCGCCGCAAGCGTAGTCCTGTGCAACCTCTGCAATCCGCTCGCACACCGGCGCGGAGAGGGGCGAAATGGCCGCGTGGGCGAGATACGCGGTCGCTTCTAGATGGGGAAACAGCGACCGATCACCGAGCTTGGGCTCCACCATGCGCGCACCTTAGCACCATCGCCCGGCCGACTAGGTCGAAGATGCCAGCACCAGGATCGCATCCCCCCGCACGACGTCGCCGCCCTCGCTCGGCACGACCTGCTCCACCTTCGCTCGCTCCGGCAACGCATCCCCCTGGTACACCAAGCGGTTGAAGGTCTTCATGACCTCGAGCAGTCCGATGGTTTGCCCGCGCTGAACGGTGTCGCCCACTGAAATGAACGGGGGCTCGGTTGGCGATGGCCGGCTGTAGAAGCGACCGCTCATCGGCGCAACGAACGAGAGAGCATCGTGGGTCTCGACTCCGCCTTGGGAACCTGCCGTCGACGCGTCGGCGATGGAAGCGGCCGAAACCGTGAGAAGCGCATCACCATGTTGCACGGGAACGCGTGAGCGCCGGTCACCCGCACGCTTGCTCACGCGGCCAGCCACGCCATCGGGCACGAGCAGCGCCCGCTGCTCACCAAGCACATCGATTGAGCCGATCGATTGCCCCGGAGAAATCAGCTCGCCCTCCTCAACCGTAGGCCTGAACGTCCCGACGCTCGGGGCGATCAGCTCTGTCGTTTCTCCGTCACCAGTACGCATGCGCAGAACATGACCGCCGTCGCTCATGCGCGTCCTCCGTTCACCAACACATCGAGGTCGTGCATGGACCAGATGCGTGGGTTCTTGACCCGGCGATAGCCGATCCCTTGGTAGCTCATCTCGACCAGCACCTTCAGCCAGTCCCGCAGCTCATCGAGACGCACGAGCTCGTCGGTATCCATCTGCCGGGCTGCCACGTACGGATCCATGTCGGCTTCGATGCGGGCCTCGACCTCCGACATGCCTTTCACGATTCGCGCACGCTCTTCCGGGTCGGTCGTGACGATCTCGAAGTTGTCGTCGAGCTTGCTGTTGTATGAAGCGATGGCCAGGGTGCGGCCCTCCATGACGCTGAGGCGGGAGATCGGCGTCGAGAGCTGCACGACCGGATCGTACGGAAGGCCCGCCATCGCGTAGTAGCCCGCGCCCGAAGCCCTTCGCAGGAGCACGGTGAACATCGGCGGCTCGTTCGTGCTGTTGGTGTAGATGAGGTTCGACCCGTAGGCGAGAAGCCCGTGCCGCTCCGCCTCGGCGCCGATGTCGAACCCGCTGATGTCTTGCAGCCAAATGAGCGGAATACCGTCGCTGTTGCACGCGCGGCTGAACGCGCTGATCTTGGCGATGCCCTGTCGATAGAGAATGCCGGCCGGGCGCTGCTCATCGCTAGCCTCCGGATCGTCGATCAATCCCTGCCGGTTGAGAACGAAGCCCGCGTACAAACCACCGACGCGGGCGACGCCGCAAATCATCTCGCGCCCGACCGACGGCAGCACTTCCCAGAAGAGGCTCTGATCACAAAGGCGCGCGAGGATTTCGGTTGCGTCGTAGGCTTGTCGATGGTCGACGGGGAGCAAGCCCGGAAGCTCGGCGGGAGAGTAGCCCGGCTCCATCGACTCGACGCCGCCACGGTAAAAGGCAGCAGCCGAGCTCGGAAGCCGCGAAACCTCACGCCGCAGGCAGTCGATTAGGGTTTCGTCGTCGGGGACGCGCTCATCGGCGCAGCCCGACTGGTGCACGTGCACCTCCGGCCCGCCGATGTCGAGTGACGTGATGTGTTGGCTCTTGGCGCCTTTGATCAACGCCGCACCGGCAATGACCATGTACGCTTGCTCGGTCATGTACACGCGATCACTGATGATTGGCATGTAGCCACCACCGGCAATGCAGTCGCCAAACACCCCCGCGATCTGCGGCACACCTTCGGCCGACAGCAAGCTGTTCATTTTGAAGATGTGTCCGGCGCCGGTCGCGCCTGCGAAGCTCTTGCTTTGCTCCGGGAGATACAGCCCGCTGCAATCGACCAGATAGAGCGCGGGCAAACGCAGCCGGAGAGCCATCTGTTGCGCACGTTCGATCTTCTCCGGTGTCTTGGGCCACCATGCGCCCGACGCCACGGTGTTGTCATTGGCGATGACGACACACCATCGGCCCTCGATCTGCACGAAGGCTGTGACGACGCCGGCGGCTGGCGAGCGGAGCCCGTTGAAATCGGCGCCGTAATTGACGAACGTGCCGACCTCGAAGATCTCCGACCCGTCGTCCTTCAAGCGCTCGAGCCGCTCGCGCGTGGTGAGCTTCCCTTTCTCGTGCACCCGATCGACGTACTTCTCGCCCCAGCCCGCTTGAACCTCGGCGCGACGCTCATCGAGGCACGACACGAGCGGCACGTGGCCAGCGACCTCGCGCTCGTACGTCGCCTGATCGACGGTCGCCTCACGAGGCTTCCCGATTGGAACTACCGGAACGTGTGCCATCAGCCCTCCCACCCCGGCACGGCGCGCGTGTCGTACCGATTCTCTCGGAACTCCTCGGAGCTCAGGACCGCAAGATGCATTGGAATCGTGGTCGAGATGCCATCGCAGCGGATACCCTGCAAGGCCTCGTAAAGACGGTCGCACGCCGCATCGCGATCCTCCCCCCAGGCGATCACCTTGCAGATCAAGCTGTCGTAGTGAGGCGGAACCTCGTAGCCGGACTCGACGTGCGTATCGACACGAACGCTGTCGTCCGCGGCCACGGCGACTTCCCATCGTTCGATCACGCCCGGGCTCGGCGAAAACCCGTTCGAGGGATCCTCTGCGTTGATGCGGCACTCGATCGCATGCCCACGAAGGTCAATGTCTTCCTGAGAGAACCACAAGGGCTCACCCGCGGCGATGCGGATCTGCGCCTCCACCAGGTCGATGCCCGTCCGCATCTCCGTGACAGGGTGCTCCACTTGCAGACGCGCGTTCATTTCCATGAATCGGAGCTCGCCGCTCTCGTCGAGCAAAAACTCCATGGTGCCAGCACCGACGTAACCGATCGCGCGCGTGGCACGAACGGCAGAAGCGAGTGTCTGCTCCCGCTCAGCGTCACTCAGCACCAGGGCCGGCGACTCCTCGATGAGCTTCTGGTGCTTGCGTTGCACCGAGCAGTCCCGCTCTCCGAGGTGCACGACCTGTCCGTACTTGTCGGCGAGCAGCTGGATTTCGATGTGGCGCCCGCCTTCTATCAACTTCTCGAGGTAGAGACGACCATCGGCAAAGCAGGCCAGCGACTCGGCCTGCGCCGAACCGTAGGCTTCTTTGACGTCTGCACCATCGCGGACGATGCGCATCCCGCGGCCGCCGCCACCGCTCTCGGCCTTCAACAGGACCGGAAATCCCGTCTCATCCGCGACCTCCCGCGCCTGATTGACGTCGCGTAACACCCCGTCGCTCCCGGGAATCACCTTCAACCCCGCTCCGGTCATCGCAGCCTTGGCGGGAGTCTTGTGGCCGAGCGTCTGCATCACGGCAGCTGGTGGCCCGATAAAGGTGACCCCATGTGCCTCGCACAGCGACGCGAAGAGTGGGTCTTCGGCGAGGAATCCCCAACCTGGGTGAAGAGCGCTGCATCGCGTCTGCACCGCGGCTTGGACAATCCGCTCTCTGCGGAGGTAGCTCTCGCTCGACCTCGCCGGGCCGAGCACCACCGACTCGCGGTCACGCAGGTAAGGTGCGTCGCGGTCGGCCTCCGACACGCCGAAAACGGGTGTGATGGCCAGCTTGTCGCAGGTCCTTGCGATGCGGGCGGCGACCTCGCCGCGGTTCGCAATGAAAAGACGCCGAAATCGGTTCACGGGCGCGCACCTTAACACCCGGCCCGCCTCCTGAACAGCAGAGGGAGCATTGCAGCCCGGTTCGTGTCAAAATGTCCGGGTTATGTGTCGCCTATTCGGGTTTCGCAGCGTGATTCAGAGCCAGGTGCACCGGTCTTTGATGGACGCGGACAATGCGCTCGGCGCTCAGAGTAGCGACCACCGCGATGGCTGGGGCGTGGCCTTCTACGTCGACGGCGCCCCACACATCACGCGGAGCCCGGCTACGGCCCTCGACGACGCTCTCTTCCATCGCGTGAGCGGCATCGTCGCCTCGGAGACCGTACTGGCGCACGTCCGGCGCGCTACCAACGGGGAGCTCTCGGTGCTGAACTGCCATCCGTTCCAGTACGGCAAGTGGATCATGGCCCACAACGGCGACGTTCAAGACTTCACCACGCACCGGCCCGAGCTCGTCCAACGCATCGCGCCCATGCTCCGACGCTACATCCTCGGTGACACCGACAGCGAGGTTCTGTTCTTCCTATTTCTGACGCACTTGTCACAGCATGGCCCTCTGTCCGGGCGCATCGGCGTGGAAGAGACTTCGATGGCACTCCAGGCGACGCTCGAGCACGTCCGCACGATCTGCGACCTCGATCCCGACAAAGAAGCCTCCCTACTCACGATCATCGTGACCGACGGGACGACGATGGTGGCGGCGGAGGGCGGCAAAGAGCTCTACTGGTCGACCTACAAGACGCGGTGCGCAGACCGCGATGCATGTCCCAGCCTTTCGCCTGAGTGCGAAGCGCCCACGGAGAGCGGTTACGTCAACCACCTCATCTTCTCGAGCGAGACGATTCAGGGTGAAAACATCTGGCTCCCGCTCGAACCTGGCGAGCTCATCGGCGTCGACTGGCGCATGAAGCTCCTCCGCACCAGCGGTCACCGCCACCTCGCAGTAGTCAACTGAGCACAAAAGGGGTCAGACCCCTTTTTCAAAGGGTCAATTCGTCGATGGACCAGGTGTACAAGAGCGAGCTGAATCGCGACGTGCCGTTAGCAGGTCCCGATGAATTTGCCCCGGTCAAGATCGGTCCGCTGTCGGTCTGGCCGCCGGTCGTACTCGCCCCGATGGCGGGGGTGACGAATTGGCCGTTCCGCGCGATCTGCCGGCGCTTTGGTGCGGGTCTCTACGTGAGCGAGATGGTGACGGCGCGCCCACTCGTCGAGGGTCGAGCCAAGACCCTAATGCTCGCCGAGTTTGGCGAGGACGAGTCACCGCGAAGTCTTCAGATCTACGGCGTCGACCCGCATTACGTGGGCGAAGCGGTGAAGTGGCTCGTCGGCGAAGGACACGTCGACCACATCGACATGAACTTTGGCTGTCCTGTTCCCAAGGTCACGCGAAAGGGCGGTGGCTCTGCAATTCCTGCAAAGCCGCGGCTGCTCGCACGGATCCTCCGGGCGGCGGTTCAGAACGCGGGCGAGATTCCGATCACCATCAAGTTTCGGCTCGGCATTGACGACAACTTGCTCACCTACTTAGACGCCGGACGCATCGCGGAAGAGGAGGGATGCGCGGCGATCGCGTTGCACGCGCGCACCGCGGCACAGCTCTATGACGGGGAAGCACGCTGGGATGCAATCGCGAGCTTGAAGCAAGGCGTCCGAACGATCCCCGTCCTCGGCAATGGCGATATTTGGGAAGCCCACGACGCGCTTCGGATGATGCGGATGACGGGATGCGACGGCGTCGTCATCGGACGAGGCTGTCTCGGTCGACCATGGCTGTTCCAGGATCTGGCCGACGTCTTCGAAGGGCGCGAGCCGCAGAACCCTCCGACGTTCGGCGAGGTCGTGAACGTCGCGATTGAGCACGCCACACTCCTGAGCGAGTGGGCGAGTGAAACCACGGCGATGCGCATGTTCCGGCGACACAGCAGCTGGTACACCAAGGGCTTCCGGGGCAGCGCTGAGCTCCGCTCCCGCCTCATGCGCGTCACGACACTGCGCGAGCTCGATGAAGTGCTCCATTCCGCCAACCCGTCGGAGCCCTTCCCCCCAGAGGCCATGCGAGTCCCACGCGGAAAAACGGCCGGCCGCCAAAAAGTCTCCCTCCCCGAGGGCTTCCTCAAAAACCGCCTCACCGACGAGACCCCCCCCATATACGTCAACCCCGGCAGCGGCGGCTAACCAGGGGACACTCTCCCCCCTTCCAACCTCCCGAAACCACACTTGATTTCATACAAAGATCGCAGCAGCGAATCATTGGGCTTTCTCCGAGAAGACGAAACAAATCGCTGCGATCTTTCGCTGAGAAGTGGAGGGATCTCTTGGGGTTGGG
>CAXMRM010000262.1:0-6285 GCA_964196015.1 uncultured Myxococcota bacterium | reverse complement strand
CGCCAGTGGCCCATTCAGCTAGCGCTGGGGCTGTGGATCATCATTGTGCTCCGTCACACGGACAACATCGCTCGGCTCCTGCGCGGGCAAGAACCGCCGGGCTAGCCTGGTTTGACGCAAAGCCCAGGGGTGTGATACCGGCAACTGAATGGCGGTTCATTCAATAGCCAATAAGCGCAAAGGCTCGGTGCCCGACAAACGGGACCGTATCCTCAAGGCCGCGATCAAAGTTTTCGCCAAGAACGGCTTCTACGCGACCCGGGTGAGTGAAATCGCCAAGGCGGCCGGCGTAGCGGACGGCACGATCTACCTCTACTTCAAGAACAAGGACGATGTACTCATCACGATTTTCGAAGAGGGTATCGGGCAACTCCTGACGATCCTTCGGGAAGTCGCCGAATCGGACGAGCCCTTCGAGAACCGCATCACCCGCATCGTCGAGCTGCAGCTCGGCTTGCTCGAAGAGCAGCGCGACCTGGCCGAAGTCATCACCGTGAACCTGCGGCAGTCGTCCCGGCTGTTGAAGCAGTACGCCGCACCATTGTTCATGCAATACATCGACGTGATCGCCGGAGTCGTTCGGGACGGGCAAGAGGACGGCGCGTTTCGGCGGGACCTCAACCCGCGAGTGGTCGCGCGCAGTCTCTTCGGCGCGCTCGACGCGATTCTGCTGACATGGGCACTGGGAGAAGGCGACCCCGCGGCGCTGCGAAAAGCCGCCGGGCATTGTGCCAGCCTGTTTCTCGAAGGCCTTCGGAAGCGCTGACAGGGTCGGCTGGGAGGACGAACGCGAAGCAATGACGGCCCCGAACGAAAGCCAAGGTTGGCGGGAAGCGTATGACGCCGATGGGTACGTGGTTCTCGAGGGACTGTTGGGCGCCGCTGAGCTGAGCGAGATTCGCGACGAGCTCGCCGGGCTCCTCGAGCAAGGTCCGTCCGGCCGCAACGACTTCGAGGGAACACGGACCCAGCGCGTCTACACTCTGGCGGGCCGAGGACAGACATTTGAACGGCTCGTCGAGCACCCCGCAGTACTATCGATTCTGGACGAGCTGCTGTTACCCAACTACCTGCTCACCGCGAGTCAGGCCATCGCAATTGCACCGGGCGAAACCCCTCAACCCGCACACACCGACGACTCTTTCTACCCCATCCCGAGGCCGCGCCCGGCGATCAGCGTGTCGACTATGTGGGCGATCGACGAGTTCACGGAGGAGAACGGCGCGACCGAAGTGCTCGCCGGAAGCCATCGCTGGGGCAATGATGAGCTCGTGAACATGTACGTCGGGGACGACTCGGTCATGCTGGCGCCGCAGTACCAGCCCCATCTTCGACAGTTGCTCATGCCCGCAGGCTCGTGCGCCGTGTTCGCGGGGACGCTCGTGCACCGCGGAGGCCACAATCGTTGCACCGCGGTGCGCACGGCGATCAGCAACCAGTACTGCGAGCCCTGGGCGCGCCAGCAAGAGAATTTCTTTCTCTCGATTCCTAAGCAGAAGGTCGCGCAGATGTCATCCCGCCTCCAGAGCATGTTGGGCTACTCGGTCCATCCTCCTTTCATGGGCCAAGTCACCGCGCGTCACCCTCGCAAGGTGCTGGACCCCGAATTTATCAACCCTCTCGATGATTGATGGACTACGACGTCATCATCATCGGCAGTGGCTTCGGTGGCAGCGTGCCAGCGCTTCGGCTGAGCGAGAAAGGCTACCGCGTGGCGGTTCTCGAGCAGGGCCGGAGGGTGTCGCCCGACGACATGCGCGCCGCCGATCGAAGCCTACGCAAGCTGTTTTGGATTCCGCAGATCGGCTTTCGCGGGTTTTTCGTGCAGCACTTCTTCAAGCACGTCGGCATCGTTGGCGGCGTAGGTGTCGGCGGCGGGAGCCTAGTCTATGCGGCCGTGTTGCTGAAGCCGGACAGCCCATTTTTCGAGGACCGCGCTTGGGCCGACCTCGGCGTCGACTGGAAGGACGAGCTCGCGACGCACTTCGACACCGCCGCCGCGATGCTCGGCCGGACAGTCAACCCGGATCACGGAAAAATGGATGACTGGCTCCAGGCAACGGCCGAAGCGATGGACGCCGGCGACACGTTTGGTCCCGTGCCCCAAGGGATCTACTTCGGCACAGCGGGGAAGACGGAACGCGATCCATTCTTCGACGGCGCGGGTCCGGAGCGGACCGGCTGCACGCGCTGCGGAGGCTGCCTGACCGGCTGTAGCGACGGCTCGAAGAACAGTCTCGACAAGAATTACCTCTACTTGGCGGAAGAGCTCGGGGCCCAGATTCTCCAGGAACGAAAAGTGGTCTCGATCCGTCCGCTCGAGGGCGGTGGGTACGAAGTGCAAACAGTCAACCCGCTGCACGGGCGGGAAAGGCAACAACCTATTCGCGCCCCGCACGTGATTGTTGCCGCGGGCGTCGTCGGAACGCTGGACCTCTTGTTCAAGTGCCGAGACGAGCTCCGAACGTTGCCGGATATTTCACCTGCTCTGGGTGACGTCGTCCGTACCAACAGCGAAGCGATCGTCGCGGCGCTTTCACCAAACCCGGATGAGGACCTCACGCACGGCACCGCGATCTCGTCGCATTTTTACGCCAATGCGCGCACGCATATCACCCAGAACCGCTTCCCGCCTGGCTACGACTTCATGCGCTGGTACATGGGACCTCTCACCGACGGCACCGGGGCATTCAGCCGAGCTCTACGCACGATCGCGGGGACCGTGTTGCATCCCATACGGACGCTCCGCGCACTGTTCGCCCGCAATTGGCACAAGCGCATCACGGTGCTCACCGTCATGCAGAACCTCGACAGTCAAATCGCGTTCCGCCGTGGCCGCCGACCGGTTTGGCCCTTCCGGCCGCTGCTGCACTCGAGAGCCGGAGCGGATGGCGGCACGCCAGCGTACATCCCGGAGGCGAACGAGGCGGCGCGCAAGTTAGCCGATCACATTGGGGGCACGCCTCACAACAACGTTCTCGAAAGCATCGGCAACGCGTCGGTCACGGCACACATCCTCGGTGGCTGCGCGATCGCAGCGGGGCCCGAAGCAGGTGTCATCGACATCGATCATCAAGTCTTCGGCTACCCGGGGCTCTTCGTAACCGATGCTTCGGCCATCCCGGCCAACGTCGGCGTGAACCCGGCGCTCACGATCACGGCGCTTGCCGAACGTTTCAGTGCGCGCTTCCCGCCCGAGGACGCAGACTAAACGGCGTCGCAAGGACCCGTCGATCGTCGAGCCGATGTTGCCGTTACGTTACTTGGGGCTCCGACGACGATTGATCAACTACCGACTCACCGAGTTGACGAGCTCTCCGCTCAGTTCCCAAAGGCGCCGCGCGGCTTCTCGGTCTTGGGACGGCTTGCTCGGCTTAGCCTCCCGCACCTTGTCGAAGTATCGCCCGCTCACTCCTTCGAGCTCCGGGGCCGTCGCAACGTGGAGGGACGTACGTGCGCCATCGGCTTCCGACATGATGACCATGCGCGCGAGGGGTGAACGGTGGAGCGCATTGAGGAGCACGTTGTTCCGGGTGATGCGGCTGCGTACGTTGCCAGGGTTCAAGGCGTTGGAAGTAATCCCCAGATCCTTCCATCGGTGGGCCAGCTCGTTCGAAAAAAGAATGTTTGCCAGCTTGGAATGGCCGTAGACCCAGAACCCGCTGAAGCGTTTCTCGAACATCAGGTCGTTCCAGTTCATGGCCTTGGGGCGCGCGTGCATGGAAGAGGACACGTTCACCACGCGGGCGGTCGTCGCGGCGACCAGCAAGTCTTTGAGTTCATTGGTCAGCAAGAAATGAGCGAGATGATTGACCGCGAACGTGTCTTCGTACCCGTCCTTGCTGAGCGTGCGATCCTTGTGCCAAACACCGGCGTTGTTCACCATGACTTCGAGCGAAGTGAATCGCGCCTTGATGTCCTCGCCAAGCCGGCGCACCTCCGCCAACGAAGAGAAATCCGCCTGAAAGGTTTCGATGCGTGCGTCGCCCGAATGAAGATTCTCAGCAGCTTGCGCGAGACGCTCCGGGTCGCGGCCAACGATCCCAACCACATCGAAGTGAGCGGTCAGGCCTCGCGCCGTCTCTAACCCGATGCCGCCGCTGCCGCCCGTGACCAGCGCAAAGCGGGTGGCTCTCGTCTCCTCGCCCATCGTGCGGTTCTAGCACAGCCATAAGGAGCCCTTTACGGCCCAGAGCTGGGTCCCGCTCCTTGACAGGCTTGCAAAACCCGCCTAGATCGCCTGCGTTTTCCAGCATTTATCAGCCTGAATGGCTCTTCAATCTGAGGAGGAAGTGTGAAGATCCTCGTATCGATCAAGCGCGTTGCGGATCCAGACAACGCAAGCAAGCTCAAGGTGAGCGGCGACGGCACGACCGTCACATCGGAAGGTCTCGAATGGAAGATGAATCCGTTCGATGACTGGAGCCTCGAAGCCTCCCTGCGACTAACCGAAAACGCCGCCGAGAAGAACGCGCGCGTCGGTGAGGTCGTGCTGGTTTCGATCGGTCCGAACGATGAGCACACCCAGCGAATCATCCGCGAAGGCCTCGCGAAAGGTGCCGAGCGCGGCATCCTGGTCGAAGCCGATGAGGGAACCCTCGATGCCAGCGTCGTGTCCGCGATCCTCAAGGCCATCGTGGACAAGGAGAGCCCTGACCTCGTCGTGATGGGCAAGCAGGCGGCCGATGGCGACTCCGGCGTCGCAGGGACCAAACTCGCTGAGAAGCTCGGCTGGCCGATCATCAACTCTGCGATGAAGATCAAGACCACCGACGATGGCAAGACGCTCGAGGTCAAGCGCGAGCTCGATACCGGCGTCGCCACGCTGAAGGTCACCGGCCCGGCAGTGCTCACTACCTCGGACCGCATCCTTCACCCGGAGTCGGTCAAGAACGGCGTAACTCCCGACGGCCACCAGTACGCGAAGCTGGAAGTCGGCGGCCGCTACGCGTCGCTCAAGGGCATCATGCAAGCCAAGAAGAAGCCCATCGACCGGATGTCGATCAGCGACCTCGGTGTCGACGCCACGAAGGCGCTCAACTACACGAAGTTTGAGCTTCCGCCAGCCCGCTCGGGTGAAACGACGTTCGTCGAGGACGCCGCGGATCTCGTCGACAAGCTGCACAACACCGCCAAGGTCATCTAAGCCTCGAGAAACGGAAAGGAAGCATCAAACATGGCTAATGTTCTCGTTGTTGCGGAGTTGCTTGAGGGCAAGGCACGCAAAACCACTCTTTGTGCCGTCTCGGCCGCGAAGCAGATCGCGGAAGGAACCGGCGGCTCATTCGA
Source organism: uncultured Myxococcota bacterium (assembly GCA_964196015.1). GTDB lineage: Bacteria > Myxococcota_A > Polyangia > Polyangiales > Houyiibacteriaceae > SG8-38. The sequence goes on along the minus strand of CAXMRM010000262.1, from coordinate 996 downwards.
CATCCTCTCCATCGGAGAAGGCGCAGGCGCAGCAGCCGACGAGTTGGCCGGCTACGGCGCAGGCAAATTGCTCAAGGCGGAGATCGCTGGAGGCTACACCTGCGAGAAGTATGCGGCGACCGTCGCGGAGGCCGGTAAGGGCTACGACGTCCTCGTCGCTTGCGCGACCGCTTACGGAAAGGACCTGCTCCCACGCGTCGCTGCCAAGCTCGATGCGGGCGTGGCGTCCGACATCTCGGCAGTGCACACCGACGGCGGCAAGCTCTCGTACACGCGCCCGATGTACGCGGGCAACGTGTCCGGTACGCTCGAGATTCTGACCGACAAGCAGGTCGTCACCGTGCGTCAGTCGGAGTTCGACGTGGCGGAAGCTTCCGGTGGCGCGAGCCCCACAGAAGACATCGCCGTGCAGAGCGATCCGGCGGCGGACAAAGTCGAGTTCCTCGGCGTCGAGGTCGTGAAGAGCGAGCGCCCGGATCTCAGCGAGGCCGACATCGTCGTGTCGGGTGGCCGCGCGCTCAAGAGCGCAGAGAACTTCACCAACGTCATCGAGCCCTTAGTCGACGCGCTCGGCGCCGCCATGGGCGCATCGCGTGCCGCCTGTGACGCGGGATACGTGTCGCCGGAGCTTCAGGTTGGCCAGACGGGTAAGGTCGTCGCGCCGAAACTCTACGTTGCAATCGGTATCTCGGGCGCGATCCAGCACTTGGCTGGCATGAAGGGCAGCAAGACGATCGTCGCGATCAACAAAGACAAGGAAGCCCCGATCGCTCAAGTCGCCGACTACTTCCTAGTCGCCGATCTCTTCGACGCGGTGCCGGCGCTCACCGACGCCGTGAAGAAGCTCTAAGCCTCTTCGCGAGCCCCTAGTTCCTGGAAAGAAGCCCGGACGGCCCAGCCTCCCGGGCTCTTTTTTGGCCACCAGGCGAGGCAGTCCTGCACAATTCGGCGATGACTTGGTCTCTGGTCGCCCTGCTGGGGCTCGCAGTCGCGCTC
>CAXMRM010000261.1:0-10223 GCA_964196015.1 uncultured Myxococcota bacterium | reverse complement strand
GCGGTCGGCCGCTCGGCCGGATCGCGCTGAAGTCCTCGAAGAACGAGGGCGCGGATGTCTTGGGGGATGCGTCGCTCACACCGTGCCAGCGCTCGAAGATCCGCGTCCCTAATCTGCAGGAGGATGTTCAGCTCGCTCTCTCCTTGGAACAGCGGCTCGCCGATGAGCATCTCGGCCAAAACCGTCGAGAGGGTGAACACGTCGCTCTTTCCGCTGAGCTCCTTCCCGAGCACCTGTTCAGGGGACATGTACCCGAGCTTGCCGCGAACCTGGCCATCTTCAGTGGTCGGCGCGCGGCTTCGAACAGTCGCGATGCCAAAGTCTGTCAGCTTCACGTGCCCGGTGCGGCTCAGCAAGAGGTTGGCCGGACTGACGTCGCGATGGACGAACTCCAGCGATTCCCCTTTGTCATCGACCGCATGATGAGCGTAGTCGAGAGCTTGTGCCGTTTGATAGGCGATGTGCAGCGCTACGTCCCAGGGGATCGGTGAATCCACCGGCGCAGCGCGCAACAACCGGCTCACGTTGGATCCGTCGACGAGCTCCATGACGAGGACCAGGTCGTCGCCCATCGTGCCGAAGTCGAACACCTGAACAATGTTGGGGTGTTCGAGCAGAGCGGCGAGGCGCGCTTCGTCGATGAACATCCAAACGAAGTCCGGATCGCTCGAGAATTGCGGGAGAATTCGCTTGAGTGCCACGCGCTTCGAGAAGCCGTGAAGACCTTCACGACGCGCAACGAAAACCTCGGCCATTCCTCCCGCCGCCAAGCGACGCTCGATGTGGTACGGCCCGAGCAGCGGCCGTTCTTCGCTCACACATCCCTCCGTTAATGACCGACGCACCCATCATAAGCGTGTCGGACACCCACTGTCAGCTTACTCCCCATTTCAGCCAGAGCGGAACACTTGGGGCTCCGCTTCATTCCTGCTTATCATACCAATATCCACTCGGTACGGGGGAACCATGGGGATTGTTAGGAAGACTTCGCGCTCTGAGAAATCAAAAGATCCGCTTCTCGGGCAAGTGATTGCTGGTCGATATCGACTGGAATCGCAGCTCGGTGAAGGCGGAATGGGCGTCGTTTATCGCGCACGGCATGTGCTCATCGACCGAGTAGTCGCGCTCAAGCTCATTCGACCCGACTTGCGAGGCGAAACACATTTGCGCGCTTGGATGGTTCGCGAGGCGCGCGCGGCGAACCGCGTTGACCACGCACACATCGTCGATATTCACGATGTCGGTGAGACCGAAGACGGCGAGCTCTATCTCGTGATGGAGTACCTCATGGGCGACTCCCTTTCGTCACAGATTGCAAAAGGCCCGATGCCGGTCGCGCGTGCGGTCGACATCCTCGAGCAGATGACTGCGGCCCTTGCGCGCGCCCACGATCTCGGCGTCGTTCACCGCGACCTCAAGAGCGATAACATCATGATCACCGCGCGCGGCGGCCGAACTGACTTCGTGAAGATCTTGGACTTCGGTCTCGCTGCGTTGACGCGTGACCCGAGGCTCGCTCCCAAGGGCGCCGTCTTCGGGACCCCCGAGTACATGTCGCCGGAGCAGGCGCGCGGCGAAGATGCGAACTCGTCGAGCGATCTGTACGCACTTGGCATTCTGTTCTTCGAGATGCTGACCGGGCGGCTTCCGTTCCGTTCGAGTGATCGGGACGAGTTGCTCGAAATGCAGCGAAAGGCCAAGGCGCCGAGCCCGCGGAAGTACCGGCCAGACATTCCGGAGCAGGCCGAGCACATCATTCTCAAGCTGCTCGAAAAGAAAGCGGAAGACCGTTTCCGCGATGGGCACCATCTCAAAGAGGAGCTCAAGGCGATGCAGCGCGCCCTTCCCTCGCGGGAATGGGATGCGCCGACGGATACTGCTCCCCTAGCGCCACCGCCACCGGCGCAGACGCCCGGAGTCGTGGAGTGGAGCCGGACCGCAGCTAACTTCCTGCGAGCAGTCGCGCGAGCCTACCCGGACGGCAACGCGCCAACAGAGGTGCAAGGCGCATCGGATCAGATTTGGGAGCTCGCATCGCGCGCGTCCAGGCTGGAAGGCGAGCTCGAAAGTCACTCGAAGAAACTCGAGGCGATCGAAAAGCGCGGCCGTGCGCTTCGCGCGGAGATCGGTCGTAAGGTCGAAGACCTCGCCAGTGAAGAGTCGCGCGCGCTGCGGGATGCATCGTCGGAGCGCGACGTGCTCAGTCACCTGATCTTGAAGCGGAAGCGAGCCCAGCGCGAGCACCACACGGCGCAAGCCGAGGTGCAGGCCGCGGGCAACAACATCGAGCGCATCCGGCGCGGACACGAATCGCTCGGCGCCGCCCGCGCACAGGTCGAGGTCCTCGAAAGCGTGGCGCGCGACTACGAGCGCCGTGCGCGATCGAAGGAAGACGTTGCCGCAGAACGCCGCAAGCAGATCGAAGAGCTCCGCGCTCAGCTGAAGCGCTACAGCGAGGCCCTCGAAAACGACCTACAGACAGGCCGCGAGCGAATCGCGGACCGTGTGGGAGAGGCGCTGACGTACGAGAAGTCCTTCGGCAGTGCATCAAGCCTTCTTCTCGACCACCTACGCGACAAGCCGGAGTGCCGGGAGCTGCTCGAAGCGATCGACAAACGGCGCAACGTCAAGAACCCCGACGACACGCCATCAGAGCTCCAGGAGCTCATGGAACAACACGTCGCCGCCCGGTAAAAAGGGGTCAGACCCCTTTTTGAAAGGGTCAATTCCCGGACGCGGGCGCTGACGCCGAGACGTGACTTATGGAGGGACGCTGGCGGGGAGCGCCTAGTAGCCGAGGTCGGACTCGAACCGACACATTCTTGCGAATACCGGATTTTGAATCCGGCGCGTCTGCCAATTCCGCCACTCGGCCAGAGGGCTGTTCTTATAGCAGGCCCGAGCTGGCGTGCATTCCTGAAAGCCGGGGCGCAAGCCCCGTGGCCGACGCGACGCGTCGACTTTACGGGGCGGGTTCGCTAGGCTCGCCCCAACTGGAAGGGGCTCGATTCATGACAAGGACCGCGATTCTGGGGCTGGGGCACTACGTGCCCTCGAAGGTCGTCACTAACGACGACCTCGCGAAAATGTTCGATACGAGCGACGAGTGGATCCAGCAGCGCACGGGCATCAAAGAGCGCCGGTACATCGAGAAAAGCGGTATTGGAGCGAGTGACCTCGCAGTGCCAGCCGTCAAGATGGCGTGCGAAAACGCCGGCGTTGATGTGTCGGAGATCGACGCAATCATCTTTGCGACGCTCTCCCCGGACTTCAACTTCCCCGGCAGCGGCTGCTTCCTGGGCGACAAGCTCGGCCTCCCCGGCGTGCCCGCGCTCGACGTGCGCAACCAGTGCAGCGGCTTTCTCTATGGCTTACAGATCGCTGACGCGTGGATTCGGTGCGGAATGTACGAGCGCGTCGCCCTAATCGGTGCCGAGGTCCACTCGACTGCCCTCGACTTCAGCGACGAAGGCCGCGACGTGACCGTCATCTTCGGCGACGGCGCGGCATGCGCGATTCTGGGGCCCACCGACGATGAGGATAGGGGCGTGCTCGACGTCGAGGTGCACGCGGACGGCAGCGGCGCGAAGGATCTCTGGCTCGAAGCGCCGGCGAGTGCCTATAACCCTCGCCTCACCCACGAGATGATCGACGACAAGACGATCTATCCATCAATGAACGGCCGTCACGTCTTCCGCTGGGCAACGGCAAAGATGCCTGAGGTGAGCCTGTCGGTGTTGCAACGCAACGGCCTGTCGGTCGAGGATCTCGATCTCGTGGTCCCGCACCAAGCAAACAAGCGCATCAACGAATTCGTTGGGCAAAAGCTCCAGATCCCACCGGAGAAGGTCGTCCACAACATCCAGAAGTACGGCAACACGACGGCCGCCTCGATCCCGCTTGCGCTCAGCGAGGCCGTGCAGGAGGGCCGCGCGAAGAAGGGCGATTTGATTCTCATGCCTGCGTTTGGCTCCGGTTTCACCTGGGGCGCGGCGCTGGTGCGGCTCTAAGCCCATGTTGCCCAAGGCCGACAGCGTTGCCGTCGTGCTCAACGGCAACGCCAGGCAGGTCACCGACGAGCTCGTTGAGAGCTTCGATCAACTGGTCGGAAGCGGCGACCTGTTCTTGTCGAAAAGCTTGGACGAAGCGCACGACATCGCGGTCAACATCGTCGCGGCCGGCTATCCGGTGGTGCTGACCGGAGGCGGCGATGGGACCTTCGTGCAAATGGTCACGTCAATCACGAAAGAGGCGCGGAGCCGAAACCAGGAGCCGCCACGATTTGGCCTCCTGAAGCTCGGCACCGGCAACTCGCTCGCCTGGACGCTTGGCGCGGGAACTTCACGCAAGGGTGTGTTCGCCGACCTGGCTCGCCTACGCCACGACAGCGCCCACCGGGATTTCCGTCTGATCGAGGTGCAGGATCTACTCACGCCGTTCGCGGGCGCCGGGTTCGATGCGCTCGGTCTCAAGCATTTCCACGAAGTGCGTTCGGTCGTTCGTCACTTGCCGTGGGTCGGGAAGCGCGCGACGGGCGCCGTCTCCTACGCGATCTCGATCCCGATGCTCACGATCCCCGAGCTCGCGCTTCGCCCAAGGATGGACGTGCGGATCGTCAACCGCGGCGCGGCGGAGCGTCTCGACCGCAATGGCCAACCGAGCGGGCCACCGATCGAAAAAGGTGAAGTCATTTTCGAGGGCGCGTGCATCGCCGCTCTGGTGTCGACGATCCCGTACTGGGGATTCGGCGTGCGGGTCTTTCCGTTTGCCGACAAGCGCCCGGCGGATCGTTTTTGTCTACGCGTGGTCGCGACGAGCCCAGCACAGGTTGCTGCACACATGCGCAGCGTCTGGAAGGGCACGTACCGCCACAAGAATCTGATCGACCTCTACGCCGAAGACGTCGAGTTCCAGTTCGACAAGCCGACTGCAATCGAAATCGGTGGTGATCCCGCCGGGATGACGGATTGCATGCACGCTCGACTGCACCCGGACCCGGTCAAGCTAATCGACTACGCGGCCTCCTAGCCGCTTCCAATCGGCCTTTCCACGGACACGACTCCGATGTCCCCAGCCTTGAATCTGGGCAGGAACCGGGAATTTTGTTACCTTCCTCTCAGTGGAGCTGTAATAATACAGGAATATCAATGTTGGAACTTAAGAATTGGATCATGTTGGGGGTCGGATGTGCCGCCGCTGTGCTCGTCGCCTTCGGCGGGGCGTCAGCCGAGTCGGTCGAAGGATCGATCCGGGGCAAGACAGGCACAGAGGCGCGTTCGGAACCCAGTCCACAGGATTACTACTGGAAGGTCTGGAACGGCGCCCTTCCCGAGCAACCCGACCAGGACGATCACGATGACGTCCTTGCGGTACTGACGGGCAAGTTCACCGGGCCACCGATCGGCTGCACGTTCGGCTTCAGCGGAGGCGGGCTCGATCCTTCGACGATCGCTGCACGCTCGGGAACGACCGTTCGGATCGAGAACCGCGACGCTTTCACACACGAGCTCTCGGTCGACGGACTAGCCGGCTTCACGCCGCTCGGGTCCGGTCCAAGCAAGGCGCGTGTGATTCCCGTTCCGGCCGGCGGTCCATGGCAGCTCGGTGATCGAATCTACGGGCACGTCGACGGTCACCTGCACTCGATGCGCGAGCTCGTGGCATGCGCGACCGTCACGCCGAGCGGAAAGTTTCGCTTCGACAACGTTCCGCCAGGCCCCTACTCGTTGCGGATTCTTCGCGGGTCCGAGCAGGTCGCGATTCGCCGCGTCACCGTACCGGCTGGCAAGACACTGCAAGTCGATCCGCTCACCATGAGCAAGAGTCGGAGGAAGTAACCGATGTTGTCGCGCCTTTGGTACTTGGTTCTAGCTTTGGCCGTCGGTGGCGCGCTCGCGGGTGCGTTCCTAAACAAATCGGCAGCCAGCCGGGAAGCCGATTTCCAGCTCGGAGAGCAACTACGCCGTGATCGAATCGAAGTGGAGCTCTGGCTACGTCTGGACGCGCGACTTCGCCTAGACGCCTTGGCTTCCATCGCGGTCGAGCCCGAGGTTCGGCAGACTCTACGGAGCTCGAGCGGCCGCGCCGGAACGCCGGCAGTAGCCACGCGGAGGCGGCTGAGCCAGCGACTCAACGCACTCAACGCCAAGCTCGAAGAGGGCAAGGGAGACATGCTCTTCGCGCTGGACACCGAGGGCGAGGTCGTGGCCACCCTCGACAAGGACGCGATGGGACCGGAGCGGCTCGATAAGATGCCGCTCGTTCGAGACGCACTCCGAGGCTTCATGCGAGACGACGTGTGGGTCTACAACGGCAAGGTCTTCCGGATGGCCGCGCGGCCGGTCTTCGACGGTGGCCGCTATGTCGGCGCTATCGTTCATGGGATGGCGGTCGGGGACGACCTGGCGAGGCGGCTCGGGAGTAAGCTTCCAAACGCATCGGTTGCGTTCTTCTTCCGCGATCGGTTGATCGGCGCCCATGTGGGCGGAGCCAGGGCGCCAAGCAGCGCCGAGCTCAAGAACGGGCTCGGGACAGCGCTTGCGAACATGAAGAGTGAGGAAGGCTCGATCGAGATCGGCGAGCGCACTCGCGCGAGCGCATCGCTCGTTCGTGGCGAGGCCGCGCATGCCCGGGTCGGCTACATCATCGGTCGCAAAGGAAGCACCGTGGGCCTCGGCGGGCTCTTTGCGAACACCTTCAAAGAAGACGTCGCGTCGCTGCCATGGCTCGTAGTCATCGGGATTCCGCTCCTGCTCCTGCTACTCGGCTTGTTCCTGCTCTACCTGGAGCACGACAAGGCGGTTGGAATTCTTCGTAGGACCAGCGAGAGCCTGTCGAAGAACGAGCTCAGCAGCCTTCCGGCGGGCGAGCTTCGACGCCACTACCGCAAGGTCGCAGAGAACCTCAACGCGGCGCTTCGGGCAGGCGTCGGCTTCAAAGAAGACATCGCTGAACGCACCTCGGTCGACCTCGACAAAATTCTCAATACCACGCGCGATAGCGCGGACTCGGGCTACTTCGGTTTCTCGGCCGAAGCACCTACCGCAAAGCGGTCCGCGCTCGATCCGGAACCCGAGAAGGCTGCCAACGCAGAACACGGTGTGCCTACTGCGCCGCCGCAGGGCACGCCGACTGCCCGGCCCGAGGGCGCACCGACCGCCCGGCCACAGCGCTCGCCTTCGTCGCGGCCCAAGCGTACCCCGTCATCGTGGCCGAACCGCGCGTCCTCTTCGCGTCATCCTGCGGCTGCTACGGTTCGGCACAGCGAGGCAGATCTGACGCCTGCGCCCAATGACCCGCCGACGCGACCCCGAGCCATCGTCGAGGACGATGATGGGTTTGGGGACTCTGAGGAGTCCACGGCGGTCACCCACATACCGAAGGAGCTGCTCGAAGAAGCCTCCGCCCCGGCCGTACAAGGGGAAGATATTCACTTCCGCGAGGTGTTTGACAAATTCGTGGCGACGCAGAAAAAATGTGGCGCTTCGGTGAACGGGCTCACCTTCGACAAGTTCGTACGCAAACTTCATGCCGCCCGTGAACAGGTCATGAAACACCACGATGCGGCCTCGGTGCGCTTCACGGTGTACGTAAAAGAAGGGCGCGCAGCCCTCAAAGCCAGCCCGGTCAAACAGTGAGTTGACCGCCGGGAACCCCGGCTCTATTTTGATGAATAGTCCCTCTGTTGTTGCAGGTGAGGAAGGAGTAGAGAATCCCTGACTAGGTTGAATAGGGAACTTTCAACGTATGTGGTGTGCGGACCCGGCTAGCGTCATCGGGGGGCCTGAAGCGTACGATATCTGTTCCCACCTACTAGATAAGTAGGGATTCGACTCATCATTTGATCCCACGGCAACAACGGTCAGGACTGCTTTTGGGGCCCCGTAAAGTCGACGCTTCGCGTCGACCACGGGGCTTCGGGGCTTAACGGCTATTGAATGGGCGCGGTGAGGCGTGCGAATCGGACGCCCAGGCGGAACCACCATGGCTTGCGGTCGTACTCGCCCTCCTCCATCAGCCGCGAACGCTTGAAGTCGTCTTCGAACATCTGTTCGACCTTGGCAACGAAGGTCGGATCCGAGATGGCGGCCGTGATCTCGAAGTTCAAGCGGAACGAGCGATTGTCGAAGTTTGCGGTGCCAATCGTCGCCACATCGTCGTCGATGAGCATGGCCTTCTCATGAAGAAAGCCATCCTGGTATCGGTAGAATTTCGCGCCAGTTCGACCCGCATCGTCGAAGTACGAATACGCCGCCAAGTACACCATCATGTGATCGGGGTTATCGGGGATCAGAATCCGCACATCCACGCCGCGAAGGCCAGCCAGTTGCAGCGCAACGATCACCGAGTGCTCGGGCACGAAGTATGGGCTCGCGATCCAAATGCGCTTCTGCGCCGAGTTGATCGCGTGAACGAACATCAGATTGGCGCTTTCGAGCTCATCAGCGGGGCCGGTGGGAATGATCAGCACACGCATATCGCTCCCATCGGAGGCCGGCTGCGCGGCCCAGTTGAGCTTGGGCAGAGTCTCCGTCGCCCAGTGCCAATCTTCGAGGAACGAGATCTGCGCCTTCAAGACCGAGGGTCCTTCGATGCGAACATGGGTGTCTCGCCAGTGACCAAACTTCGGGTCTTTGCCCAAGTACTCATCGCCCACGTTGTGCCCACCGATCCAAGCCACTCGCCCATCGGTGACCACGCTCTTGCGGTGATTCCGAAAGTTGAGTTGGAAGCGGTTACGACGCCCCTTGCGCGTGTTGAATTCGTAGATTTCCACGCCTGCATCGCGGAGCTCCTGCGTGTAGCTGTTTGGCAGATCGTGGCTTCCGATCTCGTCGTAGAGGAAATACACGCGCAGGCCCTGCTTGGCTTTGGCGAGGAGATGCTCCTTGAGGGCGCGCCCGAGGCCGTCGTCATGCACGATGTAGAACTGGACCAAGACGTACTCTTTGGCCTCGTCGATGCCGCGCAAGATGCTCTTGAACGTCGCATCGCCATCGATCAGTAGATCCACGCGGTTGCCGCTAAGGACGGGCATGCCAGCCAAGCCTTCAGCAGCGCGCGCAGCCTCTACCCGTTCGGCCGCCGGAACTCGATACGGGGCCACGGTCTCGATCGCCTCCCGCTCGATCCGATCGTTGTGACCATCGGTGCTGCGCCGAGCGACGACGTAGCCTTCGAACTTGCTCCGTCCGAACACCCAGTAGGCCGGCACCGCCAAGTACGGGAACGTGTTGAGGCTCACCGCCCAGGCGATCGCACCTTGCGAAGTGCGCGTACTCATCACCGCATGAATGGATGAGCTGAAGCCCAGGATGTGAAACAGCACAACCAGCACAGCAATCATTCGTCCCCTCCTCATGTTCGGTCTGGTACGCTCGCCTGCGGGCATGTGAACCCGAACTTGTTATCGGCTCCATCGCGTTCTGTCCAGGGGGAGTTGGCATGATTGACGCTTGGCCCGCCCCGCGAGCCACCGCGAAACGTAGCACTCGTACATGCTGTCATCGCCGACTATGGTGCGCCTATTGTCAGGAGTCTGTCATGCGTCTGCTCTTCCGCTTGTTTCTCTTCGTTCCGCTCATGTCGGCTTGCGATCCGCCTACCCCGCCCTTGGTCCCGACCTTGGAGGCGTCGACTCCGAAGCCACTCACGGCGCCTTCTGACGACGCGCTCGGAACTCGAGAAGATGGTCTGGGTCTCGCCGTCGGTGCGGCGATTCCGTCGTTTGAGATCCAGGACTTCCGGGGCGAACCGTTCTCTTCGACGGCGATCAACGACGCGAAAACGCTGCTCGTGTTTTATCGCGGAGGCTGGTGCCCGTTCTGCAACTTCCAGATCCGCGAGCTCAGCCAGTCGCACGACAAATTCAAGGCGTTGGGCGTCTCACTGCTTGCAATCAGCGTCGACCGGCCGGACGCTGCTGCGGTCACGCGGAGCGCCTACGAGGTCCCGTTTCCCCTACTCTCCGACCCTGACTTGAAAGCTCATGAGGCGTTCCATGTCGTGCTTCAGCTCGACGCTGCCGGCGTGGCACGCCTGGCGAAATACGGACACGACATCGAAGAATGGTCCGGCAAAGACCACCACAAAATGGCGGTACCGGCAGTCTTCCTCGTTCGAGACGGCAAGGTCGCCTGGGCTCACGTCGCCCGAGACTACAAGACGCGTCCGAGCACCGAGCAGCTCTTGGCGGCTGTTAAGCGATCATTCGCGCCACGGTA